>JADZBS010000009.1 GCA_020851975.1 Gammaproteobacteria bacterium
CCCCCCGTCTCAACCCATCCAGATAATCCGCCCACGCCTGCATCATCTTCCGCCGCTCCGGCAGGTAATCCGCATAGTTGTACGCCGCCCGCACCTGGTCCCGCTCCGAGTGCGCCAGCTGCCGCTCGATCGCATCCCGGTTCCACCCCTGCTCGTTCAACAGCGTGCACGCCATGCTGCGGAACCCGTGCCCGGTCATCTCGTCCCGGCCGTAGCCCAGCCGGCGCAGCGCCGCGTTCACGGTGTTCTCGCTCATCGGCCGCTTCCGGGTCCGGACACCGGGGAAGACATAGCCCCACCGGCTGCTCTGCTCACCGGGTGCAGTTCCCGCAGCACCGCGACCGCTTGCCGGACGAACGTGAGCGGTGCCAGTTGCAGTGCACACTTCGTAATGAAACCGCCCGTGTAGCCGTCGATCGCCCGCATCAGCGCCCCCACCTGCTTCGGTTCCACGTGGTCACGAAGTGCTTCTCGTTGTACGGCGCGAGCGAACCCCGCAGGTCCTGGGAGAGGTCCCGCTCCGCCCGTCCGGTGGCGATCGCATAGCGCAGCACCTGACCGCAGTTCATCAGGCAGCGGTGCGCCGTCTCGATCACGCCGCGATCCTCGATACGGCGCAAAACCTGCAGCAGTTCCGTCGTCTTTATGTCGGCAATCGGGCGCTTGCCCAGCCAGGGAAAGACGTCGATCTCGAGCCGGCGGATGACCTTGCTGCTGTGGGTCTTCTTCCAGACCGGCGAGCGCTTGGCGAACCACTCCCGGGCGATCGCCTCGAAGCTGTTCTTGGTGCTGGCGATCCGCGCTGCCTTGGCCTCCCGCTTGGCCACGGGCGGGTCGATGTAGTGGGCCAGCTGGCGCCGGCAGGCATCCCGGCGCTCGCGGGCGTCTTTGAGGGTGATCTGCGGGTAGACGCCGCACCTAGACATCGGAGCGAGACGCGCTTCTCCTTGCCAACCTAGGTGTACTTGAACCGCCACCAGCGGTTGCCGGTGGGTGTCACCGACCGGGACAGCCCGAGGCCGTCCTGGATGCGGAAGACCTTCTCCCGGCGGCGCACGTTCCGGATCTGGGAATCGCTGAGCTTGTTGATGGCCATGTGGGGCAACTCCTGGGGGTGGTAGCGGTGGAAACCAGTTGTTGCCCCTGAAATTCGGGCACCTGTGGGCTTGTGGTCAACGTACCCGGGCGTACATCCGGAGACGGCGCCCGACGGAGAGGCGCTTTGGATCAGCAAGTTAAGTGGACTTTGCCGGACCATAACGGACCCGGTCAGACGTGCCTGAACAGGTGAATGGTGGCCAGGGACGGAATCGAACCATCGACACGCGGATTTTCAGTCCGCTGCTCTACCAACTGAGCTACCTGGCCATCCGGATGGGCGTGCCGCGAGGGCGCGCCGGTGGGCGGGCGCATTGTATGCCGGGGGGCTCGGGGGGCTCAAGGCGAGGCGCCCTGGCAGCGCCCGGAGCGCACCTGGACGGGCCTCTTGCGGGCGTCAGACGGCCTTGAAGTCGGGTGGTTTGGCGGAGCCGCCACCGAAGAAGAACTTTTCCATCTCGCCTTCGAGGAACTTGCGGGCCTTGGGCTCGATGGGAGTGAGGCGGTACTCGTTGATGAGCATGGTCTGGTGCGCGAGCCACTTCTGCCAGGCGGGCTTGGAGACCTGGTCGAAGATGCGCTTGCCGAGGGGGCCTGGGTAGGGCTGGTGGTCGAGCCCCTCGGCTTCGGTATTCAGGAGAATGCAGTGAACTTTGCGAGACATGGGGGATGGCGACCAGCGTCGCTCCTGCGGGGTGCTGATGCGGGGTGGCGATAGTTTAAAGCAGGGAGCGGATCAGGTGGGTGGTGGGGGCGGCGAGGCCGACGCGCGCGGGTGCGTGGAGGTCGTACCAGAGCCAGCGGTCGCCGTCGCCGGCCTGCTGCGGAGGCGCGAGGACCTCGAGTTCGACGGGCGTCATGTCGAGGTCGAAGTGGGTGAAGGCATGGCGCTGCACGGGGCGCTGCGCGAGCCGCACGGGAGGCTGGCCGAGGAACTGCGCGCACCACGCGCGCGCAGCACCGGCCGTGGCGATCTCGGGCAGGCCCCAGAGTCCGCCCCAGAGGCCCTCCTCCGGGCGCTTTTCGAGGAGCACGCGACCGCTGCCGTCGTGGACGAGGAGCACGGTGGCCTCGCGCTGCGGACGCGGGCGCCGGGCGTTGCGCGCCGGAAGCTGCGCCGCGATGCCGGCGGCATGCGCTTCGCAGCGTGTGGCGAGCGGGCAGCGATTACAGGCGGGGCGCTGGCGGGTGCAGAGCGTGGCGCCGAGATCCATGATCGCCTGCGTGTAGTGCGCCACGCGCCCGGCAGGCGTATGCAGTTCGGCGAGCGACCAGAGCTCGCGCAAGACGGCGGATCCGGTGAGAGGTTGCTCGATGCGGTGCACGCGGGCGAGCACGCGCTTGACGTTGCCGTCGAGGATGGCGTGACGCGGGCCGGCGGAGAGCGCGAGGATGGCGCCCGCGGTGGAGCGGCCGATGCCGGGCAGCGCCGCGAGGTCGTCGAAGACGAGCGGCAGCGCGCCGCCGGGCGCATCGCGCATGCGCTGGGCAGCGCGGTGCAGGTGGCGCGCACGGCCGTAGTAGCCGAGCCCGGACCAGGCGTGCAGCACGGCGTCGAGTGGCGCGTCGGCGAGCGTGCGTACGTCGGGAAAGGCGGCGAGGAAACGGTCGTAGTAGCGCAGCACGGTGGCGACCTGGGTCTGCTGGAGCATGACCTCGGAGACCCAGACGCGGTAGGGCGTGGGGTCGCGTTGCCAGGGCAGGTCGCGGCGGCCGTGGCGGTCCCACCAGGCGAGGAGGGCGTTGGCGAGGGAAGACAAATTCGCGACTGGCGTCGCTCCTACGGGGTTGGATTCCGGCGGGGGCGCGAGGGATGTCGCGACTGGCGTCGCTCCTACCAGGTTCTTTTGGGCGGGGGGCGTGGGGTTTGTCACGGCGGGGGCTTGAGGAGATCGCGCAGGGTGCGCTTGAGGGCGTCGCGCGGCTTCTCGGGCGGCGGGGGCTCCGTGGGCTGGGCACTGTCGCCGTCCTTCGGTGCGGCCTCGGACGGTGCCGGTTCGTTCTCCCCGCCGCCGAGCTTCTTCAGCAGGCGGTCGCGCAGCTTCTGCGTGGCGACACCGGTGGCGAGTTCCTTCAGGTCGACGCCGACCCTGGGCTTGTCGAGGGGACCGGCGAGCGTGATGGGGATGGCGAGCCCCTCGAGATCCTTCAGCCGCGTGCCGTCCTCGAACTCGGGCGTGCCGGTGACCTGCGCCCGCACGCGGTAATCCATGGCCTTGCCGACGAGGTCGAGCCGCCCGGCGCCGCTGACGCGGATGAAGGGCACGTCGGCGAGCAGGCGCTCGGTGGCGAAGACGCCGTCGGTGACGGTGCCGGCGAGTTGGAGCGCGGTGATGGGCGTGCGCGGCTCGGCCGGCGCCGGCGGTGGCGCCTCGCCTTTCAGCCGCGCGCGGGCGCTGCGGATCTCGTGCCAGAGGTCGGTGCCGAGATAGGCGCCGTCGGCCAGGTCAAGCGCGACGGTGCCGGCGAGCGACTTCAGCAGGGCCTCGGTGGTGTTGCCGCTCGCCTTCACGGCGAGACGTCCGCTGAGCGCCCCGGTGAGTTCGTCGGCCTGGTAGAGCGCCTGCAGGGCCTGGCCGACCTGCAGCGCGCTCAACTGCTGGTCGAGCGTGAGTCGTGCCTGTGCCGCGGTCGCGTCGATGCCGATGGTGCCGCGATACTCACCGCCGTAGACGCGGGCGATGAGCGGGTCGAGCCGCACGCGGCCGTCGGCGGCGAGAAGCTTCGCATCGACGTCGCTGAGGTCGATGCCGGCATAGCGCAGGCGCCCGGCACGCAGGCGCCCGGCGAGGCGCAGGTCGCGCAGCGTCTCGACGGGGATGTCCTCGGCGGACAGCGTGCCCGCGCCCTGTTCCTCCGGAGCGGCCGCGCCGGCTTCGGTCTCGGGTTCCAGGTAGCGGTCGAGGTCGATGGCATCGAGCACGAGGTCGAAGCGCGTGGCCGGTTTGTCGAAATTGCTGATGCCGAGCGTGCCGCCGAGTTTCGTGTCGTCGAGTTGCAGCGCGAGATCGCTGAGCTGCAGGTTGTCCGCGCCGAGCGCCCAGCGGGCCGTGCCGGCCAGGCGCGTCAGCACCTTCGGGTCGGCGGTCCGCGGCGGCGGCTCGCCGAGCACGGCGAGGAGACTGCGCGGCGACACCGGCTCGAGCTTCAGCGTGCCGTCGAGCGCCGCGCCGGCCGCGGCGAGGCGCCCGCCGCCGGTGAGCATGAGCCGTGCACCGAGCCCGGTGACATCGGCCGCGAGACCCTCGATGCTGCCGTGGAGCTTGTCGACATCGAGCGCCACGCCGGTGAACTTCAGCGCCGCCTCGATCGGGCCTCCCGGCATGTCGGGACCGGTGAGGCTGACCTCGGCGGCGAGCGCCGGCAGCGTGAGTTCGGTGCTCGCGCCCGATTCGAGGCCCGCCTCGGCGGCCGTGAACCGGCCCTGGGCATCGCCGGGAACCGCCTCGAGCCCGCTGAGCGCGAACTCGCCCTCGACGCCCCTGAAGTCGAAGCGCGTGGCCTCGGCCAGGACGACCTCGAGCGTCGTCGCAACGAGCTTCAGCGTCGCGTCCTTGCCGGGCACGGCACCACCCGCGGCGGTGATGTTGAACACGGGCTTGGCCAGCGTGAGCCGCTCGAACGTGGCATCGAGGCTGGCCTGTCCGCGCAGGGCGAGCGTCCCGGTGGTGCCGTCGGTCTCGTCCGTGAGGCGCGTGTCGAGCGCGAGCTCGAAAGGCTCCCCGGGTTCGATGCGTCCGGTGTCGAGGCGCAGGGCCTCGGCGTGGTAGGCCGAGCCATCGGTCGCATCGCGATAGGCCACGCGCCCGTCACGCACCTCGATGCGCTCCACCTGCAGGCGCGTCTCGCCGTCGCCGGCCGCCGCCGGCGTGGGCGCAGCAGCATCGGCCTCGCCCTCGAACTCCCAGTTGGCGGCGCCGTCCTCGCGCACCATCAGCCTGGCGTCGAGCCCCTGCAGCCGCACGGTGCCGATCGCCACCTCGCCGCGAGTGACGAGCGGCCAGAGCCTGATGCTGAGCGCCGCGGACTCCACGCGGGCGAAGTCCTCCGGCGGGAATCCCGGCGGGTTGCCGAGCGCCGCCCGGCCGAGCGTGACGCTGCAGCAGGGAAAGACATCGAGACCGAGTTCGCCGTCGAGGGTGAACTGCCGCCCGGTGGTGCGCTGCACCGACTCGGCGAGCAGCGGCCGGTACTCCTCGGGGTCGAACAGCAGCGTCACCGCCACGCCGAGCGCGATGGCGACCAGGAGCGCTAGCGCGGCGACGCCGGCGAGGATCTTCGCGAGAAGTTTCACGCGGCTATTACAGCACCGCACCCACGGCGCGGCCAAGCCGGCTGACGGTGTCAGCAGCCGTCGAGGTGCAGCGTCACCCGCGGAACCGACCCCATGGCGGTCGGCGGGGCATAGCTCAGGCCGCAGCCGCGGGTTGCGTCGACAGCCTCGTGCTGCCAGTGCCCGCCGCGGCCGGCGAACCCCATGGTCTCGGGCGTTTCGAGGAGGAGAGCCACGTCGCCGGGCGCCGGATAGCCGTTGATGATGGCCACGCGTCCGCGCGTCACCTGGAGCGCGGCCGGACCGCCCTGCGCCTCCCAGAGCGCGTGGCCGAACTGCGCCGCGCTGCGCACGCTCTCGCCGAGCGCTTCGACAGAACCGCGCCGCGTACTGGCATTCAGTTCCTGCTGGCGCGGGACCGCCATCGTCGCGAGCGCGCCGAGGCAGACGATGGCGACGACGAGATCGACCCGGCTGCTGCCCGGCCGGTTACGTGCCTTGCCCTCGTCCGCCCGTCGTTCCACGTCGCGTGCCCCAGGTCGCCGACGGCGGCACTCTCGCGCCGATCGGCGGCCGGTTCCGTGAACGCAGTCTCACTCGCGCGAGCCTCCAGGAAGCGGCGGCGGCCAGCCGCGACCCAGGGGGCGACGAGGAGCACCGGCAGGCACTGCAGGATCTCGCGGACCGGGCCGCGCAGGTCGTGCCGCCAGCAGAGGATCTGCGCGGCGAGCCCGAGCGCGAGGCTCCAGAGGACCGCGCGCCAGGTGCTGCCGCGGCGACAGGCAGCGACGATGCACAGCAGGTCGAGCCGCAGGCGTGCCAATCGGCTGCGCTCACGGTAGCCGGACACGTCGCGATGGCGGGCCAGGTCGGCCCAGCCGGCCAGCCAGCGCTGCAGGGCGGACGGTCGGTGCATGGGCGGCATGCTCAAGGCCGGCAAGGCCCTGCCGCCATCGCCAGACACCGCGTATTCGTGCGGATTCCTGGCGGCAGTGGCCTGCCGCCCACGGGGAAATATGTGAAAGCGGTCCTGTTGCCCCACGGCGGTGCACGGCTACGCTTCGCCACGCGTCACCCTGGTTGTGTTGTCCCGAAAGAGGTCTGGCCGTCCCGCGGCCCTGCCGAAGCGCCCATGAAGCTCTTGCTGGTGGAAGACAACGCCGACGATGCGGCCTTTCTCGGCGCATCGCTGCGGCGTCAGCAGGCGAGCCAGGTCGAGCTCGTCCACGCGCGTTCCATCGCCGAGGCGCGCGGACACCTGCAGGCCGGCGCCTTCGACCTCGTGCTGCTCGACCTGCATCTTCCCGATGCGACCGGGCTGGCGTGCGTGGAAGCCATCCAGGCGCTCGACAGCCGCGTGGCCATCGTCGTGCTGTCGGGCCAGGACGATGAGGATTTCGCCGTCAGCATCCTCAACAAGGGCGTGCAGGACTATCTCGTCAAGTGGGAGGGGCAGGGACGCACCATCCTGCGCTCGATCCGCTACGCCATCGAGCGCAAGCGGGCCGAGCTGCGCCTGAACTACCTCGCCCAGTTCGACCCGCTCACCGAGATCGGCAACCGGCAGTACTTCCAGGACCAGCTGCAGCGCGCCACTGCCCGCGCGCGCCGGGAAGGCAGCCGCGTGGCGCTGTTCTTCCTCGACATCGACCAGTTCAAGATGGTCAACGACACGCTCGGCCACGACGCCGGCGACCAGCTCCTGCAGCAGGTGGCGCAGCGGCTGAGCAGCCAGGTGCGCACCGGTGACATCATGGCGCGGCTCGGCGGCGACGAGTTCGCGATCCTCATGGAAGGCGTCGACAACGCGGTCGATGCCGGCACGATCGCCCAGAAGCTCCTCGACGTGATCGAGGCACCCTTCACCCTCGACGGCCACCAGATCAAGGTGACCACCAGCATCGGCATCACCTTCTACCCGTCGGACAACAACGACACGATGCGGCTGTTGAAGAACGCCGACATCGCCATGTACCAGGCCAAGGACGCCGGGCGAAACAATTTCAAGTTCTTCACCGAGCGCATGCACACCGAGCTGCTCGAGTACCACGACCTCGAGCGTGACATCGCCGAGGCGCTGCGCAAGAAGGGCTTCCGCCTGGTGTTCCAGCCCAAGGTCAACCTGCGTACCCGCCGCCTGCAGGGCCTGGAGGCCCTGCTGCGCTGGGACTGCCCCAAGCGCGGCAGCGTCAGCCCGGCGCGCTTCATCCCGGTGGCCGAAGCAAGCGGCCACATCGTGCCACTCGGCTACTGGGTGCTGAACAGTGTCTGCGAGACGCTGCGCGCCTGGGAGGCGGACGACCTGCCGCTGGTGCCGGTCTCGGTCAACGTCTCCACCCGCCAGTTCCAGCAGGCTGACTTCCAGAAACGCGTGGCTGCGGCACTGGATTTCCACGGTGTGACGCCGCACCTGATCGAACTGGAGATGACCGAGGGCCTCCTGATGGAGGACACGGAGGCGGCGCATCGCGCGTTGCACGACCTGAAGAACCTGGGTGTACGCATCTCCATCGACGACTTCGGCACCGGGCATTCCTGCCTGAGCTACCTGCGCCGCTTCCCGATCGACGTGCTGAAGATCGACCGTTCCTTCGTCAGCGAGATCGGCGAGAACGAGGACAGCCGGATCATCATCGACGCCATCATCTCGCTCGCCCGCAGCCTGCGCCTGGACACGGTGGCCGAGGGCGTCGAGACCAACGACCAGCTCGACTTCCTGCTCGAACGCGGCTGCCACGTGGCGCAGGGCTTCCTGTTCGGCATGCCGATGCCGGCGGCCGAGATCACACCGCTGCTGCGCGACCTGTTCGACGCCACCACGTTATCGCCCGTGATCAAGCTGCCGGCCATGGCCCGCGGCTGATGGAGCAGGCGCCGTGGCTGAAGACACCTGGCTCGGCCGCAACACGACGATCAGCGCCGACCTGCACGGGATCCTGCGTGCCACCGGCGTGGGGATCTGGAGCTACGACGGCACCACCGGCCAGTTCACGCTCGACGACACCTGCCGCGAACTCTTCGACTTCCCGGCCGACGAGCCGCTGGATCGCGACCGCATGCGTCAGTGCATTCATCCTGACGACCGCGCGGCCTACGCTGCTGCCGTTCAGGGAGCGATGACAGGCGACCGGGAGTTCTCGATCGAATACCGCATCCTGCGCCGCGATGGCACGGTGCGCTTCATCAGTGGCCGGGGCCGCATACCGCCCAACCTGCCCGGCGAGCCCATGAGCGTCACCGGCGTGTGCATCGACGTCAGTGAGCGTCGCAACCTGCAGGATCGCCTGCACGCCACCGAGCTGCAGATCCGCACCTTTGCCGACGGCTTTCCGGGGCTCTTCTGCTACGTCGACCAGGACTACGTGGTCCGCCACCTCAGCCACCGCTACGTGGAGCACATCGGCCTGCCGCACGACCAGCTCGTCGGCCGGCACCTGCGGGATCTCACGGGGCACGCACGATTCCTCGAACGCAAGGCCGTCTATGCCGCGGCCCTGGCCGGACATTCGTACAGTTTCGAGGACATGCGGCTCCTGCCGGACGGGCAGGAGCGTCACTACACGATCACCTACCACCCGCATCGAGACGCATTCGGTGCCGTGCGCGGTTTCATGACGATCGGGCTCGACATCACCGAGCTGCACAACGCCGAACGTGCGCTGCAGGAGCGCACGCGTGAGCTCTCGCGTTCCAACCACGACCTCGAGCAGTTCGCCTATGTCGCCTCGCACGACCTGAAGGCACCGCTGCGCGCCATCGACGTGCTGGTCGGCTGGCTGCGGGAGGATCTCGCCGGCCTGGATCAGGGCAAGGTGCAGGAGAACCTCGGGCTGCTCGCGCAGCGTACTGCCCGCCTGCATCGCCTGCTCGACGATCTCCTCGCCTACTCCCGTGCCGGCCGCGGGAACGCAGCGGCAACGATGGTCGACACGGCCCGCATGGTGCAAGACATCGCCGTCCTGCTGGCACCACCGCCGACGATGCGCATCGAGGCCGATGCCTCGCTGCCGGTGATCGGCACGCCAGCCACGCCGCTCGAGCAGGTGCTGCGCAACCTCGTCAACAACGCGATCAAGCACCACCCCACGGGCAGCGGCCTGGTGCGGGTGTCCGCCTGGCAACGCGACGGCGAAGTGGAGTTCGCGGTGGAAGACGATGGCGCCGGCATCCCGCCGGAGTTCGCCGGGCAAGTCTTCCAGATGTTCCAGAAGTTCAGCCAGCGCGACGAAGTCGAGGGCAGCGGCATGGGGCTCGCCATCGTCAGGCGCATCGTCGAAGGCCAGGGCGGGCGGGTCTGGTTCCACCCGGGCCGCAGCGAGCGCGGCACGGTGTTCCGCTTCACCTGGAAGCCGGTGCCCGTGACGGCAACCGGAACAGGCAACCGTGACGCCGTTACAGCGCCCGACCGAGGGCGTAGCCGGCCACGGCCGCACCGAGGCCGAGCACCAGCTGTGCAGTGACGTTGGCAAGCAGGCGCCACCAGGCCGCATCGAGCGCCAGCCCGAGCGACTCGAAGGCAAAGGCCGAGAAGGTGGTAAACCCGCCCAGGCAGCCGGTAAAGAGAAACACCCGCAGATGAGGCCCGAGAAAGTCGCGTGACTCCGCCAGGCCGCCGCCGAGACCGATCAGCAGCGAGCCGACCACGTTGACCGTGAGCGTGCCGATGGGGAACAGGAGCCCGGGAACAAGGCGGTGCATGGCACCGCTTGCCAGGAACCGCAGCAGCGAACCGAGCGCCCCGCCCAGGGCGACCAGCGCGAGCTGCAGGGCCGTGACGTTCAACCGGCGGCCCGTTCCTGCGCGCGGTTCTTCAGGCCGAGCCCGGCGAGCACCGCCGTCGCCATGACGACGCCGATCGCTACGAAACCGGCCTGGAAGCCAGCCGGTGTGCCCACGCCGCGGGAGGCGGCAATGGCGCCGACGAGCGCCGTGCCGGTGAGCTGCCCGATCGACAGCACCACGGCCAGCAGGCCCTGGGCGGCGGCGCGTTGCTCCTCGCCCGCCTCGTGCATGACCACGTAGCGCAGCGGTGCCCCGAGCAGCGCGGCCAGCCCGAGGCCCGAGGCGAGCTGGCCGGCGATGAACACCGCCTTGCTGGTCGGTGCGAGCGCAAAGCAGAAAAAGCCCGTGGCGGTCAGCACCAGACCTGCCAGCACGACGATCTTCGAGCCGATGCGGTCTAGCAGCCGCCCGGCGAGCGGCGAGCCGACCACCAGCGCCGCCACCGTCCACAGCATGAAGAAGCTGGCATCGTGAATCGTCATGCCGAGCGATACCACGGCGAGCGACGGCAGGAACACGCCGCTCGTCTCCGACATGCCCGTGCAGATGGCGATCACGCCGGCGAGGATCATCTGCCGCGAACGGAACAGCCGCGGTTGCAGGACCGGGTCGGCAGCCTGCTGCTCGACGCGCCAGAAAACCGGCATCAGGACCAGGGCCAGCAGGATCGGAGCGCCGATGGCGGGCGAGGCGAGGCCGAGCAGCGGCTGGTTCTGGTCGAGGCTGGTGATGCCCCAGGCAAGTGCGCCGAGCAGCACCGAGAGCAGCGCCGTACCGATCATGTCGAAGGGCTTGCGCTCGGCCGGGCGGGTGGCCGGCAGCAGCCGCGCGGCACTGAGCATCAGCAGCGCGGCGATCGGCAGGTTGATGAGGAACAACCAGTTCCAGGTAGCGTACTTGAGGATCACGCCGGCAAGCGGCGGCCCGATCAGGAAGGCGATGCCGAACACCGCACCGATCAGGCCGAGGGCGCCACCCCGCTTCTCCGGCGGGAAGGTGTCGCCGATCACGGCCGCGGCCACCGGCAGGATACCGCCAGCGCCGATGGCCTGGACCGCACGACCGGCGAGCAACATCGGGAAGCTCGTCGACTGCGCGACCATCAGCGACCCGATGGCGAACAGCGCTATATCGAGCAGGTAGACACCTCGCCGGCCGAAGCGGTCGGACAGCTTGGCCATGAGCGGCGTGCTGACCAGGCTCAGCAGGACGTAGATGTTGAACACCCAGGCCATGCCGCGCGTGTCGGTCCCGAACTGCGACTGGATCGCCGGCAGCGCGGGGCCGACGATGGCGATGTCGAGCGCGCCCATGAGCACGCCCGTGAAGAGCAGCAGGAGGACCTTGTTGCGTTGTTTTTCTTCCATGTAATCCGCCTGTGTCCTGGTAGCAGCCACCGCGCCGACATGTCGTCCCGACGAGCAAAGGGCCCCGCACGGGGCCCTCGGAGTCTGGAGCGGGTGATGGGAATCGAACCCACGTTAGTAGCTTGGGAAGCTACAGTTCTACCATTGAACTACACCCGCGCGGCCCGCGAATATTAAGTGCGCTGCGCCCGGCCCAGCAAGCGCCGCCTGTCGCGACGGGACACCGGCCGCTAATCTAGTCCGATCGCGCCACCGGAACCGCACCCATGACCGCCGATCCTGCCCCCATCCGGCGCCCCGTGCGCAGCTTCGTGCTGCGTGCCGGTCGCACCACTGCCGGCCAGCAGCGGGCCCTCGCCGAGCTGTGGCCGCGCTGGGGGCTCGCCTTCGAGCCGCGGCCGCTCGACCTCGATGCCGTCTTCGGCCGCCGGGCAGCGCGCGTGCTGGAGATCGGTTTCGGCGACGGCGAGCTGCTCTGCGAAATGGCCCGTGCCGAGCCGGACAGCGACTTTCTCGGCGCCGAGGTCCACGAGCCCGGCGTCGGCCACTGCCTGCTGCTGGTGGAACGGCTCGGCCTGACCAACGTGCGCCTCGTGCGCCACGATGCGGTCGAGGTCCTGCGCGAGCAGATCCCGGCCGGCGCCCTCGACGCCGTCAACCTCTTCTTCCCGGACCCCTGGCCCAAGAAACGGCACCACAAACGCCGGATCGTCCAGCCCGGGTTCATGCGGCTCGTGGCTTCGCGCCTGAAGCCGGGCGGCCGGTTCCACGTCGCGACCGACTGGGCTGCTTACGCCGAGCACATCGCCGCCGTGGTGGCGGCCGAACCGGCCTTCGAGCAGCCGCCGGTCGTCCCGGCCGCTCGCCCGCGGACCCGGTTCGAGCGGCGCGGCGAGCGGCTCGGCCACGATGTCTACGAGCGGGTCTGGCACCGCTCGACCGGGCCGGCGGGCTGAGTTATAAATGGGTCGGACCCGGGCGCCAGACCCGGGCCTCACTCAGCCCCGGGGGACGAGAACAATGCCCGAGCTACCCCACCCAGTCATCGGTAACTGGTACCGTCAGGAGAATGGCGAGCTGTTCGAGGTCGTCGCCCTGGATGCCGACGATGCAACCGTCGAGATCCAGTACTTCGATGGCACGATCGAGGAGCTCGACGTCGAGACCTGGGAGCAGATGGGACTCGAGGAAGCCGAGCCCCCCGAGGACTGGTCCGGCTCGGTCGACGTCGACGACGACGAGATCGAGGAGCTGCAGGACAAGCCCGAGGAAGAGTTCAGCGACCCGCTGGAGTACCTCGACCGGCAGGGGTGAGGGGGTTTCGGAAGAGGTGGGGGCGGG
>JADZBS010000010.1 GCA_020851975.1 Gammaproteobacteria bacterium
CGCCAAACTTCTCCCCCATCACCTTCGTCAGCGCCGAGGTCAGCGTCGTCTTCCCATGGTCCACGTGACCAATCGTCCCAACGTTCACGTGCGGCTTCTTGCGTTCGAATTTGGCTTTTGACATCAGCTTCTCCAGGCGTCTTGTTCACTGGAACGGCCTGGCCCGACGATGGACCGGACGATTCCGACTTGGCTTGCGAATTCGGTTCTCAACCCTTGCGACAGTTCGCGTTCATCTGGCCTACTGGAGCCCACAACCGGAATTGAACCGGTGACCTCTTCCTTACCAAGGAAGTGCTCTACCGACTGAGCTATGTGGGCGAAAGACTCGGGGCAACACCCCTCCGTGCACAAATAGCTCCGGTCACTTCCATGCCGCCGCCCGGGTACCCGACCGGCGATGGAGCGGGTAGCGGGAATCGAACCCGCGTCATCAGCTTGGAAGGCTGAGGTTCTACCATTGAACTACACCCGCCAGCTTGTCCCGCGCCACGCTCCGACCGGCTTCCGAAGCTGTCCGGGCCAGGACAGTCCGACCGTGTCGTCGTGATTCTTCCTGCTCTGTCCGATTCTCAAACACCGCCCCGGTCAATCGGTTCCGGGGAAACTTCAGCGCGCATATGCCCGCGGACCATCCGCCACTTCAGCAACGGAGCCCGGGGCTTGTCGTCTTAGTCCGCGTTATGCGGTCTTCTCGTATCCATCCCACCGGCCAGATGAACTGGTGGAGGGGGAAGGATTCGAACCTTCGAAGGTATAAACCAGCAGATTTACAGTCTGCCCCCGTTGGCCGCTTGGGTACCCCTCCGCGGACGGAAGCGCGCTATTTTCCGGCTGGCGCCGGAGACTGTCAACACGGAAACGAGGCTGGGCGTGGTGCCCCCACTCGGAATCGAACCAAGCTCTGTGGTTTACAAAACCACTGCATCACCACAATGCTTTGGGGGCACGGCCGTGCGCGATTCTAGTCACTGGCCGGCGCCTCGCCAATCGTCCCGGCGGCACAGGGGGTGGCTTCCGAGCGCAGGATCTGCCCGGTTTCGCGACCGATCCCTTCGGCCGAGAAGGGTGTCCCGGCGGGAACGACGAGCGTCAGCCAGAACTGCAGGCCAGCGCGGTACCGGTCGGTGACCTGGGGCCGGAAACCGATGCGGGCCGCCTGGGCAGCGACGGCGTCGGCACGCTCCCGGTCCCGGAACACGCCGAGCGAGATCGAGAACGGCGGGGAAGTCTGCAGGACGTAGGCATCGGGCAGGCCGCCGGCCATCAGGCGGGCCGCAATCGAATCGGCTTCCTGGCGGCTGGCGACACTCTCCAGTTGTACCCAGTGCCCGACCCAGACCTGACCCTCCTCGGTCATGACTGTCGCGCCGATGCCTCGGGCGACGAGGCTGCTACGCAGCGTGTCGGCCAACTGGCCGTCGGCGAGCGGCCCCACCCGCCAGCACCGCTGCTGGTCCTCGCCGGCATCCGGCGCATCCCCGGTCACGGCTGCTCCCGCGCCCTGCCTCGGCAAGGCGACGACCTGCGGTTCCGGCCCGGGCTCGAGCAGTTGCGCCGCCGGAACCTCCGCCGGCGCGATCCACAGCCGCCAGCCAATGAACAGGCCATTGGCGAGAACCAGGACGAGGAAGAGATTCTTCACACCGCCACCTCCGGACCTGTCGCCCCGCCGAGCCGCAGTGCGAGGCCTTCGAGCACCAGCAATGGCCGATGCTCGGCGCCCGGCGGCAGATCGGCGAGGAGTGCCGCGGCATCGCCCCCGGTCAGCACCAGCGCCGAGGGCCATTGCTGCATACAGCCAATCACCAGGCCCACGCTCGCCCGGCGGGCGGCGGCACGAATGCAACTGGCGGTATCCCGGCCGAGCAGGTCATCCACAGGCTCGCTGCCGGGCGCGAGCGTCGTTGCCGCTGCGATGCCGCCGGTGTCGGCGAGGAGCGAACGCTGCATCAGCTCGCGGCCCGGCAGGATCAGGCCGCCGAGATGGCGGCCGTCCGCCGCGACGAGATCCGCCGTCAGGGCCGTGCCGGCATCGACGACACAGACTGCTGCGCGCCGGTGATGCCAGGCAGCGACCATGGCAAGCCAGCGATCCACACCCATCTGCGCCGGCTCGCGGTAAGCATTGGTCACCCCGCCACCCTGCGGTTCGGTGCGGGCGAAGCGCTGCGGTACGGGCCAGCGCCGGTGCAATTCGCCGGCGATGGCCATGGTGAGTGACCGAGCCGCCACGCTGGCGACGAGGATCTCCCCGGGAATTGCGGGCATCGGGATGGATGCAACCGCATCCGCCCGCCCCGCATGGGCCACGACACCCGGTGCCACCAGCAGCTCGCCGTCGAGCCAGGCCCATTTCAGCCGGCTGTTGCCGACATCGAGCAACAGCCTCACGCGACCTCCCGCACGGTCACGTCGCCGGCATACACGCTGGCCAGCCCGTCCCGCGACTCGATGAGCAAAGCCCCGTCGGCGGCGATGCCGCGGGCCACGCCGGCGCGCGTGCCGTCGGGCCCGGTGATCGTCACGGCGCGACCGAACAGGAAGTCCTGACGTCGCCACCCGTCCGCAAATGCCACGAAGCCGGCGCCAGCGAAGGACTGCAGCACCTCGACCCAGGCACCGAGCAGACCCGCCGCGAGCGCATTGCGCGCCACAGGCCGGCCGGCGAGAGCCGCGTCGAGCCCGGCCGGCGCCAGGCCACCTTCCGCGGCGACGGCACCAGCCAGCGCTGGCGGCACCGCCAGATTCAGCCCGATCCCCGCCACGACACGCAGGGGTCCACGCGAATCGCCATCGACGTCGACCAGGATGCCGGCGAGCTTGGCACCGCCGAGTACCACGTCGTTCGGCCACTTGAGGGCGACACCGCGCGCCCCGGCCGCCTCCAGGGCACGATGCGCACCGACCCCGAGCGCCAGGGACAGGGCAGGCAGGTCGCGTGGGGCGCTGGCATACACCCAGGCGAGCGACAGGCAGAGTCCGCTGCCATATGGAGAATGCCAGAGCCGCCCGCGGCGTCCACGACCGAGCGCCTGATATTCGGCCAGGCGGGCTCGCCAGGTGCCGGCAACCGGTGTCGGTGCTGCCAGCAGGTCGGCACTGGTCGATCCGGTCACCGACACGATCTCGATGCCTGCGCAGCTGGCGCGCGCCTGGCTCGACAGCGCCGTCAGGATCGCATCGCCATCGAGGAGTTCCAGGGGTGTCGCGAGCCGATAACCGCGGCCCGCCTGCGCCTCGATATTCAACCCGAGCCCGGCCAGCCGCTGCACCTGCTTCCACACGCCGCTGCGGGTGATGCCGAGGGCCGCCGCCAGGGCCGCCCCCGAGTGGGGTTCGCCGTCGGCGAGAATGCGAACGAGTGGGTCGCCGGCGCTCATGGCGCGTTCAGCGCGTCCGGCGAAAGACCATGAGCCCCGTCATGCGGTTCTCCTGGTGCCGGAGCATGCGCGTGATGTTGCCGCGGTGGGTATAGACGATGAACGCCGCCAGCAGGACCAGAAAGGCAAAGAGCTCGATGCGGCCGGCGACCCCGTTCACGAGCACCACCAGCGGCAGGAGGCAGAAGGCGATCATGGTCGAGAGCCCGACGAAGCCGGTGAAAACCGCCACCAGCAACCAGCTGCCTAGCCCCGCCACGAGCAGCCCGGGCGCCAACGCGGCCAGCGCGCCGATGGCGGTAGCCGCGCCCTTGCCACCCGCGAAGCCGAACCAGACCGGATAGCAATGCCCGACGACTGCCGCACCGGCGCAGGCGACCGCCACCCACTGCGCGCCAATGCCGGGACCGACGCCGGCCGGCATGAGTCCGGGCAGCAGCGCGACGGCCAGCCAGCCCTTGCCGACGTCGATGATCATGACGCCAAGTGCAAATGCCTTGCCGCGCGCGCGCAGCGCATTGGTGCCGCCGGCGTTGCCGCTGCCGACCGAGCGTACATCGGGACCACCGAGCACCTTGCCGAGCACGAGGCTGCCGTTGAGCGAGCCGAGCAGGTAGGCGAGCAGTGTGTTCAGGCCGAGTTCGAGCATGGGGAATGCGCAGCGCTGCAGCGTGCGCGGATTCTAGCATCCGGCGCCGGTGCGCCTGGCCGGACGCGGTCAGCCGTCGCGGGGCGCAAGCCAGCGCTCGCGCCGCGCCAGAGCGGCCGCTGGAGCATCCGTATCGAGCGTGAGGTAACAGGTGTCGCGCGGCGCCTCGGCCGGAACGATCGTGAGGACCAGCATCTCGTCGCGGCGAAACAGGTGCAGCTCGACCGCGCGGCCAGGCTCGAGCCGGGCAACCTGGGCATCGAATGATTCCGCATCGGCGCGAATGCCGGCAACGGCCAGGATTTCGTCCTCGGCCGCCACGCCGGCCGCCTGTGCCGGCGCCGCGTCGAGCACATGCGTGACGCGTGGTCGACCGCCCACGGCGCGCCACCGCAACCCGAGCCAGGGTCGCGGCCGTTCCGTTCGCGCGCCTGGCGTGCCTCCGGCATCGGCCCCACCCTCTCCCGCACGCAGGTTCAGGCGCACACCGAACTGCGCCAGCAGGATGCCGACGGGCGGATCGACCGTGCCGCGCACGCCGCCGGCAAAGAATGCGGCGAGATCCAGCCCGGAGGCCTCCGCGGCCAGTTCCTCGAACGCCCCCTCGGGCAATCCCGGTGCGCCGTCGCCACCGTAGTGGCGCCAGAGCAGGCGCATGACGTCGTCGAGCGAGACGCGGTCGTCCGTGCGCAGGCGCATCTCCAGGTCGAGGGCGAGCGCGAGCATCGCGCCCTTGGCGTAGTAGCTCACGTGCGCATTCGGGCTGTTCTCGTCCGGGCGGTAGAACTTGATCCAGGTGTCGAAGCTCGCCTCCTCCAGCGTCTGGCGCCGGCGGCCGGCACTGCGGTACACGGCCGTGAGCGTGCGACCCAGCAGCTCGAGATACGCCCCCTGGCCGATCACCCCGCTGCGCAGCAGGGCGAGGTCGTCGTAGTAGGCCGTGATGCCCTCGAAGATCCACAACTGGCGCGTGTAGCTCTCGCGGCCGAGGTCGGCACCGGCCAGCTCGGCCGGTCGTACGCGCTTGACGTGCCAGGCATGGAAATATTCGTGGCTCGCCAGCCCGAGGAACCGGCGGTAGTCCTTTGTTGGCGCCCCGGTTCCCTGACGCGGCAGGTCGTTGCGGTGACAGACCAGGGTACTGCTGGCCCGGTGTTCCAGTCCGCCCATTCCCTGCCCGGTGAGGCGCACCAGGAAGAGGTAACGCGACATCGGCGCCGGCCGGCCGAAGAAGTCGACCTGCCAGGTGCACAGGCGGGAAAGGTCCTCGCAGAGGCGCCCGGAATCGGCCTCGTGCCGGCCTGCCAGCACGACGGCGTGCGGCGTGTCGGCAGCGGTGAAGCCCGCGACGTGCAGGGCGCCCATCAGCACCGGGTGGTCGATCAATTCCTCGTAGTTCCCGGCCTCGAATGCCCCGAAGTCCCACTCCGCACCGGTCAACCGGCGCAGCGTTGTGGCCACCCGCCAGTGCCCCGTCCCCGGCTGGACCGCCGGTGTCAGGTGCACCAGGCAACCCTGCCGTTCGCACCCGTGGACGCGCAGGAACACGCTCGAGCCATTGAAGAAGGCGCCGTCGCGGTCGAGATGGGCACCACGCACGGAACCATCGGCCGCGTAGATCTCCGCGCGCACCACCAGCTCGCCGGCGACCGGCGCGGCGCGCCAGGTGTGCTTGTCGAGCTTGCGCAACGCCACGGCCCCGCCATCGCCCGACGCCTCGATCGCCACCACGTGGCGGGCGAAGTCGCGGATCAGGTAGCTGCCCGGTATCCAGGCGGGCAACGAAAAGACCTGCCCGTCCGGATCCGGCTCGCGCACCCGGCAGAAGACTTCGAAGAGCCTTGCGCCCGTGTCGTGCGGGCGCAGGTGATAGACGACGGCCGCATCGCTGCGACCCGGATTCTCGCTCATGCCACCACTCTAGCCGATCGGGTCGGTCGGCGCTGCCGCGCCATCCGGAGGAAACACCTCGGCGATCATGCAGCGTACGCTGCCACCGCCGAGCCGTTCGATGGTCGGCACGGGCACGGCGAGCAGCGTCGCGCAGGCGGCCAGGTGCTGTCGCTGGACGATCGTCAGCGCCTGGTGCGCACGCTGCGAGAGGGCGATCACGCCGCGCCCCCCGGCACCGCGTACTTCGAGCAGGTTGGCGGCGAACTCCGCCATCTGGGCAGGATTGATCTCGATCACCTCGCGTCCGCTCCCGGCGAGGTCGGCCAGCAACGCCGCGCGTTCTCGGCCATCGGGTACGGCATCGGCGCACACCACGGCAAAGCGCTCGCCCGCAGCGAGCATGACGTTGGTGTGGTAGATGGGCCGCCCGCCGGCACCGACGGCGTGGAAGGCCATGACATCGATGCCCGTGCGGCGGGTGAACTCGGCGATCGCGCCAGGGTGCGTGCGCGCCGACAGGGCCGCCCAGGCACGACCGCGCCGGCGATCGAGGACCAGGCTGCCGGTGCCCTCGAGACACAGCCCCTGCGCTTCGAGCGGCGCGAGGTCGATCATCCGGTCGAGCCTGGCAAGACCCGCCGAGGCCAGACCTTCGAGGACCTCACGCCGGCGTTCCAGCCGGCGACTGGCGGCCTGCATCGGGTAGAGCACGATCGTGCCGTCGGCGTGGAAGCTCACCCAGTTGTTCGGAAACACCGCATCCGGCTTCACGGGCTCGGGCGTGTCGTCAGCCACCCAGGGCAGGGCGCCGGCCGCCCGCAACGCGCCCGCCAGGGCATCGAACTCCTGCCGGGCCAGCGCGGCGACCGACTCCTCGCCGGCGACCGGCGCCTGCTGGAAGGCATTGCTCGGCGCGGTCTCCGGATTGGCGCCGAAACGGGCCGGGCGCACCAGCAGCAGGTGCGAGGTCGTCTGTACCGAAGCGGCGATGGTCACGCCGGGACTGTCCGGCTGCAGCCGGCGGGAGTCAACATCGGCCCGCGCCGGCCGGTACACTGCCGGCATGGCGCTCAAGGTGCTCTTCATCGGCAACTACGACATCCCGGTGCACAACATCCGCCCCGAGGCCGAGATGATCATCGGGCTGAAGGCGCGCGGCGTCGATGTCGAGGTCATGACCCAGGGCCGGTGCTGGTACGCCGGCCGCATGCGCGAGGCCGGGATCGTGGTGCACGACTACGTGCCGCCCGCGAAACTCAGTGCGTCGGCCGTGCGCACCATCCGCGCCTGCCTGCGCCGCGGCCGGCACGACATCCTGCACCTGTTCAACAACAAGGCGATCGCCAACGGCAACCTCGCCGCCATCGGCCTGCCGGTGAAGGTGGTCACCTACCGCGGGCAGACGGGCAACATCTCGCGATTCGACCCGAGCTGCTACCTGACGCACCTCAGCCCGTGCGTCGACCGCATCGTCTGCGTCTCCAATGCGGTGCGCGACGACCTGCTGCGGCAGGTATACGACCGGCGAAAGCCCGTGACGATCTACAAGGGCCACGACATCGGCTGGTACACCGGCGTGCAGGCGCTGTCCCGCGCCGACCTCGGCGTGCCCGCCGATGCCTTTCTCGTCGGTTGCGTGGCCAACAACCGTCCGCGCAAGGGCGTGCCGATGCTCATGGAGGCCGCCCGAACGCTCGGCACGGCCGTCCCGGTGCACTTCGTGCTCGCCGGCCACGGCATGGAGGCCGGGATCCTGATGCCGCTGCTCGACGGCCATCCGGTCGGCGCGCGTTGCCACTTCCTCGGCCACCGCGAGGATGCGCTGGAACTCGTGGCTGCCTGCGATGCCACGGTCCTGCCAGCCACCAAGCGCGAAGGCCTGCCGAAGACGGTGATCGAGTCGATGGCCCTCGGCGTGGCGCCGATCGTGACGCGCACCGGGGGCAGCCCGGAGCTGGTGGTCGATGGCGAGAGCGGACTGGTGGTGCCGCCGGGTGATGCCGCCGCACTCGCCGCCGCCATCACGCGGCTCGCCGAGCATCGCGTCCAGGCACGTGCCATGGGCGGTGCCGCGCGTGCTCGCATCGCCAGCCGTTTCCGGCTGGTCGACTCGATCGACCAGCACCTGGCGCTCTACCGCGAACTGCTCGCCGGGTGAACGCCGGTCAGGACGGGCCCTGGCCGCCCTTGCCCTCGTGCAGCTCGTTGAGCTTCAGGTACTTGAGGTAGCAGCGGAAGGCGCTGGTGGCGGCGATGGTACGTCCATCGATGCCGTGGAACAGCCCGCCGCGCAGCACGAGCTGGCGGAACAGCGCCGACAGGGCGCTCAGCATGGGTTTCCAGGCCGAAGGCGGCTGGCCGGCCTCGAACATGCCGCGGGCGTCGAGCGAGGTCACCTGGTTGATCTTCGCGACCCAGTCGCTCAGATCGTCATAGGTGTAGTGAAGGATGTGGCCCGGCAGCCGCACCACCCGCGGGGCCACCACGCCGGCGTGGCCGTAGCGCGCCTCGTAGCCGGCCCGCGTGCGGTTGTACAGTCGTGTGATGTAGTCCGGGTACCAGCCCGGCGCGCGGATCCAGCGCTGGCCGACGAAGCTCTTGCGGTTGAAGGCGCAGGCCGTGGCGGCATCGTCGAGACTCGCCGCGCGCACGGCAGCAACGGCCTCCTCGTCGAGCCGTTCGTCCGCATCGAGCGCGAGGATCCAGTCGTGCCCGGCCTCCTTCTCGGTGACCTTGCGCTGCCGGCCCTCGCCGAGATACTTCTGCAGCACCACCCGCGCACCCGCCGAGCGCGCCAGCTCGCAGGTCCGATCCGTGCTGAGCGAGTCGACCACCACCACGTCGTCGCACACCTGGCGGAGCGAGGCGATGCAGGCCTCGATGTGATCCTCCTCGTTGTACGTGATGATCGTGCCGGTGATCGCGGTCATGGGCCTTCGGCGTCCTGTCTCGCGCGGCGTCGCGCAGCCCACGCAGTGTAACCTCGCCGCCGAGACAGAACTCGCGCCCTGGCACCGGTACACGGAGCCCGGGGCGGTCCAGAAAGGCGGCGTTGGTCAGGCCGTTGTGGACGGGTTCGGGTCGCGACTGGCGTCGCTCCTACAGGGTGCTGATCCGGGTGTGGTGCCGGATTCGGGTCGCGACTGGCGTCGCTCCTACGGGGTGCTGATCCGGGTGTGGTGCCGGATTCGGGTCGCGACTGGCGTCGCTCCTACGGGGCTCGAACAGACGTTACGCTGAAACGAAGCCCC
>JADZBS010000011.1 GCA_020851975.1 Gammaproteobacteria bacterium
CCCGTAGGAGCGACGCCAGTCGCGACGATTCCCAAGCCCACGCCGGATCAGCACCCCGTAGGAGCGACGCCAGTCGCGACCGAATCCGGCACCACGCCGGACCAGCACCCCGTAGGAGCGACGCCAGTCGCGACGATTCCCCCGCCCACGCCCGATCGCACCGCGCGTCCATCATCCACCCCATGATCCGATGCAACATGACCTGTCTCCCCGCGCCGCCGTCAGGCGACGCCGATTCTTTGCCGCAAACTCGTGACGCAACGGCCAGCCGTGCGCCCGTCCCACAGCGCCGGCCGGCGCCCGGCCGGCCAGTGCCCGTCGAGCGCCTGGCCGACATTCTCCAGCAGTTCCGCCGGCTTCACCAGCCGGTTGGTGCCCTCGCTGATGGTGATCGGCCGCTCGGTGTTCGGCCGCACCGTCAGGCAGGGGATGCCGAGATACGTGGTCTCCTCCTGCAGCCCGCCGGAGTCCGTGATGGCGAGCGCGGCGCGCGTGACGAGGCTCATGAACGGCACGTAGCCAAGCGGCTCGATGAGCCGGATACCGGGTGTGCCGGCGAGCGTGTCGTGCAGACCGAAGGCCTGAAGCTGCTTGCGCGTGCGCGGATGCACCGGGAACACGAGGTCGAGCGAGTCGGCCGCGGCACGCAACTGCGCCACCAGCCCGGTGAGCGTGTCCCGATCATCGACGTTGGCGGGCCGGTGCAGCGTCACGACACCGTAGCGGCGGGCGCCGAGCCCGAGCCGCGCGCCGGCGTCGTCGGCTTCGATGCGCCCGCGCAGGAGCTCGAAGGAGTCGAGCATGATGTTGCCGACGCGCTCGATGCGTTCGGCCGGCACGCCTTCGCGGCGCAGGTTCTCGTCGCCGTCCGGCGAGGGCGTCCAGAGCAGATCGGCCAGCACGTCGGTGACGAGCCGGTTGACCTCCTCCGGCATGCTGCGGTCGCGGCTGCGCAGCCCGGCCTCGAGGTGCGCCACCGGGATCATCAGCTTGGCGCACACCAGGGCGACGGCGGCGGTGGAGTTCACGTCGCCCACCACCACCGTCCAGTCCGGCCGCCCGCCGAGCGCCACGGCCTCGTAGGCGATCATCACGCGCGCCGTCTGCTCGGCATGCGTGCCGCTGCCGACGCTCAGGTGGTGGTGCGGCTCGGGCAAGCCGAGGTCGCTGAAGAAGGCATCCGACATGTTGGCGTCGTAGTGCTGCCCGGTGTGCACGATCTGCACGGCGAACGCCGGGTCGGCGGCGAGTGCGTGCCAGAGCGGCGCCACCTTCATGAAGTTGGGGCGCGCGGCGGCAACGAGGTGCACGAGCGCCGGGCGGCTCACGGGCTCGCGTCCGCCACCGCGGCGGCCGGCGCCTCGCCCGGCGGCAGGTAGTAGGCAAGCTTCGGGTCGACCGCGCGCAGGAAGGCCTGCAGGCGCTCTTCCGCCTGCTCGAGGTTCTCGGTGGGCGTCACGGGTGTCACGAGGCGCACCAGCGCACCGTCGGACCGGCCGGTGGTCATGCCGTCCCAGAAGATGTACCACTTGACCACGTACTCGCTGGTCAGCATCCGGCCGCGCTGCGGGAACCAGTAATAAACGAGGAGCTGCTCGTTGCCCATGCGGACGACGCCGCGGTTGACGGTGAGACCGGCACCGTCGGCCCGCACGTCGGGGACCTCGAAGGGCTCGAGCGACTCCACCTGCCAGCCGCCGCCCGGCAGACACACGGCCGGCGAGTGCACGGAGCGGCCGCTGCGCTGGGAGTCGTAGTACGAGATCCACATGGCGACGGACGCCACATCGTTCGGGCGTGCGAAGGCGAGACTCAGCGTGTCGCTCGCCTGCAGGCTGTCGACCTCCACCTGGTTGACCGGCACGTCCTCACCGCGCCACTCGCCCATGACCAGCGGGAAGGTGACGAGGCGCGCGCGCTCCGGGATCATTTCGGGGCGGCTGCCGGCGATGCCGGCGCTGATCGCCAGGGCGGCGGTGACGGCGAGCGCCGTCACGGTGAGCGCCGGGGCGCGCGGGGCGGTGACCATGCGGCCGAGCTCGGCGAGCGGCGGCGTGTCGAGCTGCAGGCTCTTCAGCAACCGGCGTCCCGAGAGCCGCGCCATCACGGCCATCTCCAGGAACAGCACGCCGACGCAGGCCATGAACACGACCCAGCCTTCGAAGTCGTGCAGGAAGCCTTCGGCCTGCTCGATGCCCCAGCGATTGACGAGGATGCCGATGACGCCGACGCGAAAGCTGTTCATCAGCACGGTGATCGGCGCGGTCGACAGGAAAAGCACGATCCGTTGCCAGGCGGGCGCCGTGAACAGGCTGGCACAGAGAAAGCCGAAGCTCGCCAGCGGGAACAGGTAGCGCATGCCGCTGCAGGCCTCGGCCACCTGCAACTGGTAGACGCCGAGGTCGATGACATTGCCGGACAGGAATACCGGGATGCCGGCGGCGCGGATCACCAGCACGCCGAGCTGCGAGGACCAGAGCTGCAACTGGGTCGACATCCGGAAGCCGATGAAATCCGGCAGCGGCACCATGAAGGCGAGGTAGAGCAGCGCCGGCCAGATGGTGTGGACGGCCCGCGGCCCGAGCACGGCGAGGAAGCAGCCCCAGATGGCGATCACCAGGCCGATCTCGCCGAGCGTGTAGACGGCACTCAGGCGGCTGATGGCGAGCAGCACGAAGCCGACGCCGACGAGCGCAAGTCCCCAGGGCGAGCCGGTCCACGGCACCGCGGTGAGTTCGCGGCTGCGCACGGCGATCATGAAGAGCGCCACCGCCGGGATCAGGTAGCAGTGGCTGTACTCCTCCTTTCCCCAGGCTTTGAAAACCAGGTACTCGAGGATGTCGGTGAAAGCGATGGCGAGGCCTGCGATCAGCACGGCCAGCACGACGACCGCGGGCGTGCGGCTGCGCCAGGTCACGGCCGCGGGAGCGGGATTCGGCATGGGGGGCACCAGATCGGGCGAGCCTCTCGTTCGTTATGTTCGGTCGTGGGCAACCAGCCGTGCCCGCGGCGGGTCGCGTCGGACCAGTGCCGCACGTGCGATAGCCTACGGCGGCGTCCCCGCCGCGGTCGCCGGCGCCGGTCACACTATGGGGCGGTGATTAACGCGGGCTTAAGCGGGGGATTCGGGTCGCGACTGGCGTCGCTCCTACGGGGGGCTGATCGGGCGTGGTGCCTTGAATGGTCGCGACTGGCGTCGCTCCTACGCCGCTGCGTTCCGGCGTGGTGCCGGGTTCGGGTCGCGACTGGCGTCGCTCCTACGGGGGGCTGGTC
>JADZBS010000012.1 GCA_020851975.1 Gammaproteobacteria bacterium
AACGCCCGACCAGCACCGCCGTAGGAGCGACGCCAGTCGCGACGAAAATCCCCTGATCACGCCCGACCAGCACCGCCGTAGGAGCGACGCCAGTCGCGACCGATTCCCGCCTCAGAACCACACCGAGAAGAACAACTGCAGGATGTCGGCGTCGAACTCGTACAGCGGCTCGGCGCCGACCACGCCCGTGGCGGTGAGGTCGCGGAAGTCGTCGTAGCTGAAGATCAGGTGGTCGTACACGAGGTTCACGGAGCCCCGGTCGATGGCACCGAAGAGATCGAGCGGCAGCTCGTAGCCGACACCGAGACGGATGCCATGGCTGGCGAAGGTGCTGAGCTCCTTGTCGCGCGCCATGAAGTTCTGCGCATCGACGTACGGGAACAGGTCGCTGTAGAAATCCGCCGCATCCTGCGTGTAGTAGCGGTAGGCGACATCCCAGGTCCAGCGCTGGTGCGGGTGCGTGTAACCGAGTTCGACCGTGGAGGCCGCGATGCCCCAGCTGTCGTTGAACCAGCGGTAGCCGGCCGAGACGGCGGCCCGGTATGGCAGGAAGTAGCGGGCGCGCAGCGCCACGGCGTTGCTGTCACGCGTATTCGGGTACACCTCGGGCTGGTAGTCGTAGCCGTTCGGGTTGCCGGCATCGGCGTAGCGCACCTCACGGTACGGGTTGTTGAGCAGGCCCTCGTCGCCGATCGCCTCGTAGTCCAGCGTGACCAGCAGGTTGCGCGTCACCACCTGCGAGATGCCGACGCGGTAGCGCCAGTGGTCGGCCGCCCAGGTCTGGTCGCTGCCGCGCATGCCGACGTCATCCGAACCCCGCGTGTAGCCCATGGAGACGGTGGTCAGGCCACCGAAGACTTCCTGGGCGATGCCGAGGTTCAGGGTATCGGCCCGGTAGTCGTTCTCGTCGCTCTGCGTGACGGCGAGGCTGAGCGTGGTGTCGCCGCGCAGGTAGTCGGCGCCGAGGCTGAGTTCGGTGCGCTCCTCCGAATAGGGACTGGCACGGGTGACGACGTCGATGGAGGCGCTACTGACGGTATCGACGTAGTAGTTGGCGGAAAACGAAACGCTTTGCCCGACCTTCTTGCGCACGAGGATGCTCGGGCCGTCGATCTGCACGCCGCCGCCGTCGTAGTAGTGGTAGAGAACGTCGGCGCGATCCTCGGGGAGAATGGCGGCGCGGGCCGGGATGCAGGCCAGGCCGAGCGCTGTGACGGTGAGCCGGGTGACGGTGCGTGCGTTCATGGTCATGACCACCGGTGGCGTCAGTTGCAGCCGCAGCCGCCGCCGGCACTGCCGGAGGCCCCGCGGGAGGCTTCGCGGGCTTCGTGCACGTGATTGGTGTAGGCGGCCGAGACCGGATGGCGCGCGAGGCTCATGATGGGATCGGCGAGCCGGTCACGTTCGTAGGGCTTGACCCAGGGCTGGATGCCGCAGCCGCCGAGCACGAGCAGCACGGGCGCGAGCCAGGCGAGGTGTCGCGTGATCATGACTTCTCCCGGATGAGGGCGCGGATCTGGTCCTGGTACTGGTTCTCGGTGCCGGGCTTGTAGCCCTGGTGCACGTGGCGCACACGGCCCTGGCGATCGACGATGACGGTGCTCGGCATGGCGGTGACGTCGTAGAGGCGACTGACGGCGTTGGCGCGGTCGAGCAGGACCGGGAAACTCACCGGGGTCTCGGCGAGCCAGCGGTCGGCGAGCGTGCTGTCGTCCTCGACGTTGACGGCAAGCAGCGTGAAGCCGAGGCCCTTGTAGCGCTGGTAGATCTGGTCGAGCAGCGGCATCTCCTGGCGGCAGGGCCCACACCAGGTGGCCCAGAAGTTGATCAGCACGACCTGGCCGCGCAGGCCGGCGAGCGAGACCTCGCCGCCGGCGCGCGCCGGCAGGCGGAAGTCCGGCGCGGGCGACGGCAGGTCAGCGCCACGGGCAACGGTGGCGACGAGGACCAGCAGGGCGGCGGCAAGCGCCGGCCGGCGGCCGAATCCGTGGTGTCGCATGGGCATGGTGCGTTCCTCAGAAGAACCAGGTGGCACCGAGGTTGAACTCGATGTTGTGGGTGGTCTTGTCCTCGCCGGTGATGTCGATGTCGAACATGTGGTCGCGCACGTCGAAGTGCAGGGCGATGGAGTCCGTGGCGAGCACGCGATAGCCGGCGCCGTAGACGAAGGTGAAGAAGTCATCGCTCGCGAAGCTCGTATTGCCGGCGCCGATCACCACGTAGAGCGCGCTGTTGAAGGCGTGGTTGCGACCGATGAACACCTCGCCCGGCAGCAGGTTCCAGCCGAGCGACAGGTCGTACCAGCTGTACTCGCGATCGTCGTTGCTGAGCAGCGGCGCCTGGCTGCCGGAGAGGTTCTCGTAGCTGGTCTTGCCGGCATCGGTCTGCCCGTAGGTCGCCTCGGCGAACAGGCCCTCGCTGACGTGGTAGGCCAGGCGCAGGCCCCAGGCGCTGTTGCTGCCGAAGTCCTCGATGCTCATGAAGCCGAAGGAGGCACCGACCTCGAAGTCCTCGGTGTCGATGTCCGGCGGGGCGACGTCGCGTCGCTCGACCTGCGGGTCGATCACGGGGCGCGCCTGGTCGGCGGCGGCCTCTTCCTCGAGCCCACGGCTGGCGCAACCCGCGACCGTGACCAGCACGAGCACGGCGGCGGCCGACCTCAGAAGAAAAATGCGAATCCGGCTTTCCATTCGTCCACTTCCTCGTTTTCGTCCCGGCTCGTGAACACCACGATGCCGCTGTATTCGGCACGGAACATGAAGCGCTCGGTCAGCCAGGCACGCAGGCCCGCGCCCGCCTGGCCGAACTGGTCGGTGCGATCCTCGGTCGTGACGAGGCTCGAGCGCGGGCTCACCTCGATGACACCGGTGCCGAGCACGAAGTACGGCGCCACGCGCCACTCGGGGAACGGGCTGTGCAGCAGGCGCGCGGCCGCGAGCCAGCCGTCGGAGTAGTCGCCGCTCAGCTGGCTCGCCATGAGTTCCACCGAGAGGTTGGCGGAAAGCCGGTAGCCGCCGGTGAGCGAGATCGAGCTGCCGCCATCGAAATCGCCGAAGGCGACGGATGCCTCCCAGCGGCGCTGCTCGTAGTCGTCCCAGCCGGGCTCCCTGATCGCCACCGCCTCGCCGCCCGCACCGAGCGTGAGGGCCAGCTGGTCGGCGTGCACCCAGCCGGCCACGCCACGTTCCGTGCGCACCTCGAACCAGTCGGTGCGCCGGCGCGTCACGCTCACCGTGGCGCCGCGGTCGGCGACGTGGAATATCGGATAGCCGCGGCCAGGTCCGGTGCGCATCTCGATGAACGGTTCGGCCACCACCACCTGCAGGGCCGTGCGTTTTGCATAAGCGGGTGCCACCAGGACGAGTGTGGCGAGCAGGGCGATGGCGGAGCGCACGCGCATGGGAACCTCAGTCGAGTGGCGCCGCGAACGGGTCGTTGTAGTACTGGGCGCCGAGGTCGATCCACTCGGCCAGCAGTTTCAGCTCGGCTCCGCCGAGGTAACCGGCGTGGCTGCCTCCGGCGAGAAAGCGGTTGAAGAAGCCGCCCGAAGCGAGCGCACCGGCGACCGACACGACCGGGCCGACGGGCACCGGCGCGAGGATCGGATCGCCGGTGACCGGATCGATGCCGACTTCCACGAGCCGGTCCTGCAGGGCACCGCCGTTGAGCTCCTGCTCGTTGTCGCCGAACAGCAGCTCGGCGTAGGACTTGAAGTAGGCGGGCCGGTTGTCAGAGAGGCCGTCGGAGAGGTCGAGCTGGCCGGCCGGGACCTGCGCGGCGTTGGCGGCGTCGACGACGTTGTGGCAGGTGGTGCAGGTGCGGTCGGCGATGAGCGCACCGCCCCCGTCGAACACGCGCCGGTCCACGTCCCACAGCGGATGCACGTGGCTCTCGTAGTTGACGATGATGCGGCAGAGCGCCGTCCAGTTCGCCTGACAGGCAGCGCTGGTCGGGGCCGGTGTCGCGAGATCGGCGTAGACGTAGGCGAAGCTCGGGTCCGGTGCGCGTCCGGAGGCGACCGCATCGGTCCACACATCGTCGAAGCGCAGGTCCACCGAGGGCGTGATGGCCGCGCAGTCCGTGGCGCAGGAGATACGCGCCCGCGCTTCGGCCATGGTCTCGCCCATGTCGGCGAAGAGCGCCGGGTTGGCGTTCGGGAACGGCTGGCCATCGAGCGTGGCGCCAGCCCAGGCCGCGTTGAACACACCGTCGCGGCCGTGGGAGAGTCCGCTGCCACCGTCGTGGCAGCCGTTGCAACTGCGTACCTCGCCAGGCCGAAGCTGCAGCCAGTTCAGGTGGCGCGCCGTGATGCGCCGGCCCGTGGCATCGAGCACGCTGATCGCCACCGGCACGTTGGCCGGCACCTTCACCACCACCGAGCCGTCGGGCTCGACCATGGTGTAGCCGAGCACCTCGCGCATGCCCTGGCCGGCGGAAGCACCGAAGGCGGCCGGGTCGAAGTCGCGCACGTCTTCGTCGGGGATCGGCACCGCCTTTTCCAGGCGCAGGAAGCGGGCAGGCCGCGCGTCGGCCGTGGTCTGCGCCGGATCGGCGGTGGCGGCAATGTCGAGGCTCACCGTGCCGTCGAAATCGTAGACGCTGCGGATCTCGAGCAGCCCCACGCCCTCGGCGAGGAGATCAGGATCGAGCTGGCCCGTGTTCTCCTGGTCCGGGATCACCGGCGGCAACGGACGCGGCTCGAGCGCGACAATGTCGGCGATCAGCACGCCCTCGTCCGGGGCCACCACCGGCAGCTGCGTGTCGTCGGCGGGGTCGTAGATCCAGATGCCGTAGATCGGATCGGCGCTCTGCGCGCCGGGTGCTGCCAGGCGTGCGTCGGTGCAGGGCATCGGGTTGCCGTTCTCGAGCACGCGGCACTGGCTCCAGCTCACCAGCACGCGCCCGGTGCCGTCGTGCAGGGGCCAGGCGCCGGCGAAAAGGCCATTGGGCGAGATGCCGTCGTCGGTGGTGGCATCGTTGACCGTCGCGGCGGCCTGCGCCGGGCCGGTCAGGATGCCGATGTCGGCGGCGAGCGGTTGCGTGTCGTCGACGTACCGGGCGGTGTCGATGAGGATCAGGTTGCCGCCGCGAAGCGGGGCATCGAAGCCGCGGAGCACGGCGAGCATGCGCCCGTCGTCGAGTTCGCGCGGCTGCAGGAACTGCACGGTGGCGCCGTTGGTGCCGGTCTGGTGGCTGTTGGCCCCGTAGAGGAGTTGCAGGCCGGTGCCGTCCGGGTTGGCACGGTACAGCGACATCTCGTCGACGCCGCCGGCATTGTCCCAGCGCGTGAACACGATCTCGCCGCTCGCCGTCACCGTCGGGTCGAGGTCGTGGCTCTGGTTGAAGGAGATCTGGTGGATGTTGCTGCCGTCGGCATCCATGACGTGCAGCACGAAGGCCGGTTCGTCGCGGTTCTCGTCGAGCCCGGGGTACTGCGGCTTGCCCTCGTCGACGAGGATCGCGCCGGTCTGGCGCTGACGCGTGGAGGAAAACACGATGCGCCCGTCCGGCAGGTAGTGCGGGGCAACGTCGTGCCCCAGCGCAGCCGTGACGTCGGAGGTGATCACCCGGCGCAGGGTGTCGGCCGGCAGGTCGTACTCCCAGATCCCCCACTTCGGCTGGTCTTCCTCGTCGGCGCCTTCGACGAAGGGCCCGCGCATGGCGAAGATCACGCGCTCGCCGTCGTAGGACGGCTCGAGGTCGCGGATGTCGTACAGGCCCTGGGTCATGTCGCCGGTGACGTTGCGCTCCTCGGCCGCGGGTGCGGCGCGGTCGCGCACGTAGAGGTCGGCGCCAATGTCGAAGCGGCGCAGGTTGCGGGCGTCGTCGGCCGTGAGCGCGCCCTGCCCGTCCACCGGCAGCGGCCGCTTCACGTAGGCGATCGGGATGTCGAGCACCACGGGGTCTGGCCCCTGCCCGTCCCCGATGCCGACGCCACCGCCACCGCAGCCGGCAAGGCCTGCGGCAGCCAGCGCCGCGCCGGCCCACCTGATGAATACGACAGCCACGCGACAACCCCGCGTCGAATACGCCATGACAACCACCGCGTCGTTCCCGTGCCCGCATCCAGTGTGGACCGGGTCCAGCCAGGCAGACGCAGCGGAGCTAACGTAATGCAGCCCCGGATGGAGGGACTGTTAAGCCGTTCACAGAAGAGCCGGGTGGGGGCAAGCCTAGACTGCGTCCAGCGCGCGAAGCGCTGCGTTGTGCGGATGGGCTCATGAATACAGGACGACTGGGGGCGCCCGGAGTGGCGTCCCGGCTGGATCGCGTCGCCACGGTGCGCCGCCTGCGGCTGGCACGCGGCGCGCTCGCCATGACGGCCGCATTGTGTGCGGCCACGGCAGCCGGCGGCGCGCGCGAGCAGGCCAAGCGCATGCACGACCGCCTCGCCGGCGTACCGCCGACAGCGGCCACACTCGATGCCATGGCCGCCGACATCAGCGGCGGCAACGCACTCAACGCCGCACTCACGGCCGTCGAAGCACCGTCCTTCTACAACGTCACGCTGAAGAATTTCGCGGCGCCCTGGACCAACCGCGACCAGAGCGTGTTCGTGCCGCTCAACGACTACACCGCCACCGTCATCGGCATGGTGCGCGACGACGTGCCGTTCAACACGCTGCTGTCGGCCAACATGGTCTACGTCGGTGCCGGCGGACTCGGCCTGCCGGCCTACTCCATGACGAACAACGCGCACTACCAGGCGCTCGAGGACCAGGGCCTCGACCTGAAGGCCAACCTGGTGCAGACCGCGCAGACATCCGTGACCGACCTGCCGGTGAATGCCGTGGCCGGCGTGGTCACGACGCGGGCGGCGGCGGAGGCCTTCTTCGTCGCCGGCACCAACCGCGCCATGTTCCGCTTCACGGTGCTGAACCACCTGTGCAAGGACCTCGAGGAACTCAAGGACACGAGCCTGCCGGTGGATCGCATCCGCCAGGACATCCCGCGCTCGCCGGGCGGTGACAGCCGCATCTACATGAACAACTGTTCCGGCTGCCACACCGGCATGGACCCGATGGCGCAGGCCTATGCCTACTACAACTTCGACGCCACCGCCGGCCGCCTGGTCTATACCGCCGGCCAGGTGCAGCCGAAGTACCTCATCAACGCGGACAACTTCCGCCCCGGCTACGTCACGCCGAACGATCACTGGGACAACTACTGGCGACACGGCCAGAACCGGTTGCTCGGCTGGGCATCGGCCGGACCCGGCAGCACGGGCAGCGGAGATGGCGCGCAGTCGCTCGGCGTGGAACTCGCCAACAGCGACGCCTACGCGCGCTGCCAGGTGCAGAAGGTGTTCCGCAACGTCTGCCTGCGCGACCCGGTCGATGGCGCCGACCGCGCCGAGCTCGACACCATGGTCACTTCCTTCAAGGGCAACGGCTACCGGCTGAAGCGCGTCTTCGCCGAGGCTGCCGTGTACTGCAAGGGGGACTGAGCCGATGATCACCAGAACCCTTGCCGTCCTGCGCAGCGCGACCACGGCGCTGGCGGCCACACTCGTCCTCGCCGGCTGCGGTGGCGGTGCCGACGTGACGCAGAACCCGAACCTCGGTGGCGGCCCCGGTGCTTCCACCTACGACGGCCCGCCGCCGGCCAATGCCGACGTGGCTGCCTTCATGTCGGCACTCTGGAACAACGTGCGCGCCGGCACGCCGGCCGACTGCGGGCAGTGCCACCATGACAGCGGCCAGGCGCCGCGCTTCGCGCGCGACGACGACGTCAACCTCGCCTACCAGGCTGCCGACGGACTCGCCAACCTCGCCGACCCGGACACCTCGGCGATGGTGGCCAAGGTGGCCGGCGGCCACAACTGCTGGCTCGGCAGCAATGCGCCGAGCGTGCAGGCCTGCGCCACGATCGTCACCACCTGGATCGAGAACTGGGCCAACCCGGGCGGCAACGCCGGGTCGCGCCAGATCGATCTCGAGGCACCGACGCTGCGCGACGTCGGCTCGAGCCGCAGCTTCCCGACCGACCCGGCGCTCTTCGCCGCCACGGTCTACCCGGTACTCGAGGACTACTGCGCCGGCTGCCACAACTCCACGGCGACGGCACCACAACAGCCGTTCTTCGCCGACCCGGCGATCGCCACCGCCTACGATGCGGTGAAACCGAAGATCGACCTCGACGACCCGGACAACTCGCGGCTCGTGGTGCGCCTGCGCGAGGAATTCCACAACTGCTGGAGCGATTGCGCTGCCAACGCCGCCGAGATGCTCGCCGCCATCGAAGCTTTCCAGGCGCAGGTGCCGCTCACCAGCGTGGACCCGAGCCTGGTCATCAGCAAGGCGCTGCGCCTCTACGACGGCACCGTGGCCTCGGGCGGCAACCGCCACGAGGCGAGCCAGATCGCGCTCTGGGAGTTCAAGGAAGGCCAGGGCACGACCGCCTACGACACCAGCGGCGTCAATCCGGCCATCAATCTCACGCTGACCGGAGATGTCGCCTGGGTGGGCGGCTGGGGCATCGAGGTACGAAGCGGCAAGGCGCAGGGCCCCACCAGCGCCAGCCGCAAGCTGCACGACCTCATCAAGGCCACCGGCGAGTACTCGATCGAGGCCTGGGTGGCACCGGGCAACGTGACCCAGGAGGACACGCGCATCGTCAGCTACTCCGCAGGCACCACGGTGCGCAATTTCACGCTCGGCCAGACGCTCTACAACTATGACTTCTACAACCGCGCCGCCGGCACCGATGGCAACGGCGAGCCGCGCCTGTCGACGGCCGACGCCGCCCGGCGCCTGCAGGCCACGCTGCAGCACGTGGTGGTGACCTACGATCAGGTCAATGGCCGGCGCATCTACGTCAACGGCGAGTTCACCGGCGACGCCGACCCGGCAGCCCCCGGCAATCTCAACGACTGGGACGACACCTTCGCCTTCGTGCTCGGCAACGAGGTCTCGGGCGACCGCCAGTGGAAGGGCGTGCTGCGGCTGGTGGCCGTCCACAGCCGCGCGCTCACGCCCGAGCAGATCCAGCAGAACCTCGCCGTGGGCGTGGGCGAGAAATACTTCCTGCTGTTCTCGGTGGCCGACATCGTCGACATCCCGGACAGCTACATCGTCTTCGAGGTGAGCCAGTTCGACAGCTACGCCTATCTCTTCCAGAAGCCGATGTTCATGGTGCTCGCCGACGACCCACCGACGCTCGACATCCCGATCCGCGGCATGCGCATCGGCGTGAATGGCGCCGAGGCCGTGGCTGGCCAGGCCTACGTCAACCTCGACACGACCATCGGCGCCTCCGGCCAGCCGCTGCACGACATCGGCACGGTGATCCCGTTGAATCTCGGCACGGACGGCGATGAGTTCTTTCTCACCTTCGAGCAGCTCGGCACGGCGAGCAACGTGCGCACGGAGCCGGCACCGCTGGTGCCGCCGCCACCGCCGGACGGCACGCCGCAGCCGGACATCGGCGTGCGCGTGTTCGACGAGATCAACGCGACCATGTCGCAGGTGACCGGCGTCAGCACGCAGCAGCCCGACGTGAAGCAGACTTTCGAAACCCTGCGCCAGCAGTTGCCGACGGTGGAGAGCATCGAGGGCTTCCTCTCGGCCCACCAGGTCGGCGTTGCCCAGCTCGCCATCGAGTACTGCAACGCGCTGGTGGAGAGCGTGCCGCTGCGGACCGCGATCTACGGTGGCTTCGCCTTCAACGCACCGGCGGCGAGCGCCTTCGACTCCCAGGCGGAACTCGACGCCGTCATCGACCCGCTGCTGTCGCGTGTTCTCAACAGCAACGCGGCGCTGGGCGATGGCGGCATGACGAGCCAGCCCTCGCCGGCCGCGGTGAAGTCCGAACTGACGAGCCTCATCGGCCGACTCACCGCCTGCGGCGGCAGCTGCGCCGCGGATCGTACCGAGACGGTCGTCAAGGCCAGCTGCGCCGCCGTACTCGGCAGCGCCGGCATGCTGGTGCAGTAATGGATGGTAGGAGCGACGCCAGTCGCGACCAACTTGACGCCAGTCGCGACGAATTTGACGCCAGTCGCGATCCATTCGACGCCAGTCGCGACCAACTTGACGCCAGTCGCGATCCATCTGACGCCAGTCGCGACCATTTGATTGTGACCGGTTGAATTGGAATCGCGGCTCGCGCCGCTCCTGCAAGGCAGGACCAGAGACGAGGCAGGCTTTATGGCACGCAAACCCAGGCACTACGGACTCGATCAGCCGCTGCGGCATCCCGATCACCGCCGGCCGGTATCGCGCCGGGACTTCATCGCCCAGGGCTTCGCCCGGGGCGCCGCGGTGGCCCTCGGTCCGACGCTCTTCGGCCTGTTCGCCAATCCGCGCGCGGCCCGCGCAGCGCTTTCCCCGGACCTGCAGGCCCTGCTCGGCCCCTGCGGCATCGCCACGCTTGGTGCCGGGAAGGTCCCTTTCATCTGCTTCGACCTCGCCGGTGGCGCCAACTTCGCCGGTTCCAGCGTGCTGGTCGGCAGGCAGGGCGGACAGCAGGACTTCCTCACCACCGCCGGCTACAGCCGGCTCGGCCTGCCGGGCGACATGACCCCTGCGGTGGTCAACCCGCAGACGCAGACCAACACCTTCATCGACACCAGCCTCGGGCTCAACTTCCACACCGACAGTGCCTTCCTGCGCGGCATGATGACCCGCATCACCGCGGGCACGGCCGCACGCATCAACGGCGCGGTGATCCCGGCGCGTTCCGAGAACGACACCGGCAACAACCCGCACAACCCGATGTACGCCATCTGGCGGGCCGGTGCCGATGGCGAGCTGCTGACCCTCATCGGCTCGCAGAGCTCGGAGTCCGGCGGCAACTCGGTCGCCCCACCCGCCATGGTCGACGTCACGGTGCGGCCGACCAAGGTGGACCGCACCAGCGACGTCACGGGTCTCGTCGACACGGGCAAGCTCGTCGGGCTGCTCGACCAGGCGGATGCCGTGGCGGTGATGGAGTCGATCGAGCGCATCAGCCACGCCAAGCTCGGCCAGGTCGACACCAAGGTCACGGCCGATGCGGTGATCAAGGACCTGGTGCGCTGCGGGTACGTGAAATCTGCTTCCCTCACCGATCGCTACGGCGACCCGTCCGCCCTCAACCCGGAACTCGACACCAACATCAAGGGCGCCGGCGGGATCTTCTCCGATGCCGAATTCGCCGCCGACGGGGAATTCCGCAAGACCGCCGCGGTGATGAAGATGGTGGTCAACGGCTACGCCGGCGCCGGCACCATCACCATGGGCGGCTTCGACTACCACACCGGCGAGCGCGCCACCGGCGAGTTGCGCGACTTTCGTGCCGGCGCCTGCATGGGCGCCTGCCTGGAGTACGCCGCGCGGGTCAACGTGCCGCTGATGCTCTACGCCTTCAGCGACGGTTCGCTCGACTCCAACGGTACCCTCGACAACTCGGTCGACGGTCGTGGCAAGGGTGTGTGGACCGGGGACAACCAGAACACCGCCTGCTCGTTCTTCCTGGTGTTCAATCCGGCCGGCCGCCCGGCGCTGTTCACCGGCGACGGCATCCCGGCCGAGCGCCACCAGCAGCTCGGCTGGTTCCGCGCCGACGGCTCGGTGGAAACCACCGGCACGCCGGGGGCCAACAACGTGAACCTCCTGGTGGAGATGGTGGCGTTGAACTACATGGCCCTGCACGGCGAGCAGGGCAACTTCACCACGATCTTCCCGACCCACGGCCTCGGCCCGCCGTCGCTGCGCGATGCCCTGACCGCCTTCAACCCCATCGTCAACGGCACGATCTAGGGAAGACAGCTGGGGGGACAGTTTACTCAACTGCGGCGTTCATGCCGCAGTTGAGTAAACTGTCCCCCCAATTCATTCAACGGTTCCCGTTTTCATGGAACTGAGCCGGCTCGAGATCGTACCGGCGGGCGATCAGGTCCGCCTCCAGTGCCACGTGAGCTGGCAGGGCGGCAGCGAGACGCTGTGGTACGCGGTCGATCGCCGCCACCGCGACTGCCTCGAAGACCAGCGCTACGACGGCCTGCTGGTGGGCGCCCTGCTCAAGGCCATGGCGCTCGGCGAGGACATCGAGGTGCACGGCGCCCTCTCCGAGCGGCTCGCGTTCAACCTGCGCCACTACTACATGGCGATCGTCGCCGGCATGCAGCCGGCGCTGCGCCCGGTCGCGATCCACGCCGAGCGGCTCGACGACGGGGTCGGACGCCCCCGGCCGTCCGGCGTCGGCACCGGGTTTTCCGCCGGCATCGATTCCTTCGCGGTGCTGCACGACCACTACCACCACGAGCAGCGCCCCGGCTATCGCATCACGCACCTGCTGTTCAACAACGTCGGCTCGCACGGCGACCGCCACTTCGACGCCGCGCGGCGGCTGTTCCACCAGCGCTTCGGGACGGTGCGCGGCTATCCGGAGAGCCTCGGGCTCGACTTCATCCGCGTCGACTCCAACCTGAGCGACCTGCTGCAGATGAACTTCGAGCACACGCACACGCCGCGCAACTTCTCCGTCGTGCTGCTGCTGCAAAAGCTCTTCGGCCGCTACTACTACGCCTCCACGTTCCAGTACCGCGACTGCTTCGTGGGGCCGAGCTACGACATGGCCTTCTGCGACCCGATGGCCGTGCACCTGCTGTCGACCGAAACGCTCGACTGCGTCGCGACCGGCGCCCAGCACAGCCGCGTGAAGAAGACCCGGCTGGTCGCCCGCGTGCCGGACGCCAGCCGCTGGCTCAACGTGTGCACCAATGTCGCCGCCGACGGGCGCAACTGCTCGAAGTGCCCCAAGTGCTGCCGCACGCTGATGACGCTCGAACTGCTCGGCGAGATCGGGCCATTCGCCGCCGTCTTCGACCTCGACACCTGGGAACGGGTGCGCAACCGCTACGTGTCCTCGCAGGTGCTCGCCAGACGCGGCCAGAAACCGCTCACCCGCGAGATCCGCGAGTTCGCCGCCGCCAGCGGCCATCGCTTCACCGCCTGGCAGCACGCCGCCACCGCCTTCAACCTGCTGCCGGCCCCGGTGATGAGGCTCGGCCGGTCGATCCGTCGCCGCTACCTCGGCGGGCCCTGATGCCGGCGACGCCGCGCATTCTGCACGTCCATTTCAAGACCCGGCACAACGTCGGCGATGCCGCCGTCGTGCTCGCGATCCGCGAGCTGGTGAACGCGAGGCTGGGACGCACGCGCTGGATCTCGCTGCCGGTGCGCACCTTGCGCGAGCCGCCGACGCCGCGGATGCTGCGCTTCATCAACGGCCACGATGCCGTGATCATCGGCGGCGGCGGCTTCTGCTCCAAGCATGCGCTGCCGCTCGACGAGCGTCTGGTCGCGGCGATCGAGCCGCCGATCGCGCTGTTCGGCGTGGGCCACAACCGTCATCTCGATGATCCCGGGCTCGACGAACGCCAGCGCGCAAGCCTCGGACTGCTCGCGAAGCGCGCCTGCCTCATCGGCGTCCGCGATCGCGTCACGCAGGCGCTGTTCGCCGGTCTCGGCGCAGCGGCGACGCTGACTGGCGATCCCGCGATCTTCCTGCGTCCGGCACGGCCCTGGTGGGGCCCGCGCCGGCGCCGGCCGCGGGCGTTCGGTTTCAACCTCGCCTGCCACGGCTGGACCGGCCAGCAGGCGCGCCTCGAGCCGTTGCTCGACATCTATCGCGAAGTGATCGACACGCTCGGCGCCGACGGTGCGGCGGACCTCTGGTATCTCGTGCACGCGGATGCCGAACGCGACGTCGCCCGGCGGCTACACCGCGCCTGCCCGCGGCTGCGCATCTGCCGCCTGGCGCCGGCGCAGCTGCTGCACACCTACGGCCAGCTCGACCTGGTGGTCTCGATGATGCTGCACTCCTCGCTCTTCGCCTTCGCCGCCGGCGTGCCGGTGGTGAACCTCGCCTACGACGAGAAGAACCGCGCCTTCCTCGAGGACATCGGCCACCCCGAGCGCTGCCTGCCGGCAGCCACCGCGACAGCGCGAGACGTCCTCGACGCCTGTCGCCAGGCGCTCGCCGAGCCGGACCAGGCCGCTGCCGCCGCCGTGCGGGAACGCTACGCCGCCGTCACGCGCGAGTTCGTGGAACGCTTCGCGGACACCTGCCTGGGGCGCACCGCGCGCTGACGGCACGATCGGACCTGCAGGGCGGGCTGCTACAGCAGCCCGTGCGCCGCGAGCGTGGCCACGAAACGGGTGGCGTAGCCGTCCCAGTCGTGGGCGCCGGCGGTGGCGCACTGGCTCGCCGCCACGTCGGCGCGCCAGCTGGCATCCGTCAGGAAACGCCCGAGCAGCGGCGCGAAGGCCACGGCCGTCGGCTCCAGGACCACCGCCTGGGCCCCGCTGCCGGTGAACAGCTCCGCCGCGCCGACCGCGCGCGAGGTCAGCACCGGGCAACCGCAGGCGGCCGCCTCCAGGCACACCAGTCCGAAGGTCTCGAAGAGCGCCGGATGGAACAGCAGGTCGGCAGCGCAGTAGTAACGCTCCACCGCCTCGCTGCGGGGCCGCTCGATATAGCCGGTGGCGAGACCGTGCCGCGCCAGCGCCGACCCAAGGAGTCTCGTGTTGTCCTCGTGCCCGACACCGAGCACGCGCAGACCGCGGCGCACGGCCGGCGGCAGCCGGTCGAGCGATCCGGCCAGGATGTCGATTCCGCGCAACCGGAAGTGACCCGAGCAGACGAATGCGACGAGCATCTCGCCTGGCGCGACGCCTAGCTCGATGCGGGCAGCATCACGCAGACGGGCGCGCGCTGCGCCGTTGAACTGTCGCGGGTCGCAACCCGGGTGCACCACGGCGACGCGATCCGGCGCACAACCGAAGCGATGCAGGCACTCGCCGCGGGTCAGTTCCGAATTGGTGACCAGCAGACGCCAGGCACTCGCCGCCAGCACGCGCTCCTGCGCCCGTGCCGCAGCGCGTTGCTCGGCCGTGGCCAGGTCACCCAGCGCCTCGACCTCGCGCGCCACGACGTTGTGCAACAGCACGACATCCTGCCGTTCGAGATCGCCCTCGCCGATGACCAGGTCCGCCTGCCGCCGCACCACCGCACGGCCACGCAGGGCACGCAGCCGCTCGCGGCTGAGCAGCCGCCTCGCGAACCTCTGCAGCACGGCGCTGCCCAATGGGTAATACACCTGGCCGCCAGCAGCGCGCACCACCGGGGCGTCGAGCCGGTCGGCGATCACCTCGACCTCGTGGCCCGCCGTGGCAAGACCGCGCACCAGCGCCAGCACGATGCGTGAACTGCCGGCATGCGTGCGCACGGAGCGCGTGGAGATGACGATGCGGCGCCCGGCTGACGTGCTCGTCGTCACGCGCGATGCACCGGGCGTGATCCGGTCGCATGGGCGGCGCAGCGAGCGGCTTCGTCAGTGAGGCCGCAGGCGGGTGCGGGCTCGCCGGGACGCTCGCTACAGGCATCCTGCCTTCCGCTCGCTCGGGTCTCGCAGGCGCTCGGCATCCTGCCTCGCTGGCTCGACACGCCCGCCGGCCGGGGTTCCGGATACGACCCGGTCGTTCCGGCGGAGCGACGGTCGCGACGGGGGTCGCGACTGGCGTCGCTCCTACCGGGTGACAGGGCGCGGGGGCGGGGGTCGCGACTGGCGTCGCTCCTACGGGGTGTCGGGTGAGGGGGGTGCCGGACTTTTCGGGCATGGGCGCATCGTATCGGTGTGCCGCGGGCAGCGACAAGACGCGAGGCTCAGCGCAGGCGCCGGCCGCGCAGCAGGTGCCGTAGCGGCGGATCGCCGGCGGGCGGCTCGCGCCGCTCAGCCATCGCCCGCAGCACGCGCGACGGCGTCATCGGCATCTCGGTCACCGGCACGCCGATCGCATGCGCCACCGCATTGGCGATCGCCTGCATCGTGCACACGATCGGCCCCTCGCCCACTTCCTTCGCCCCGAACGGGCCGTAGGGGTCGTTGCTCTCGACGATGATGTGCTCCACCGCAGGCATCTCGAAGCTGCGGGGCAGCCGGTAGTCCAGGCGCGAGGGGTTCAGTGCCTGGCCGTCCTCCATCAGCACTTCCTCGTACAGCGCCTGCGACAGGCCGGAGAACACCTGCCCGTCGATCTGGCCCTCGACGATGCGCGGGTTGAGGGCGCGGCCGACGTCGTGCGCGGCGACCACGCGCTCCACCGTCACCACGCCGGTCTCCGGGTCGACGCTCACCTCGGCCACCTGGGCGCCGAAGGAATAGGCCATGGTGCCGCTCGCCTTCGGCGAGTTGTAGAAGCCGCGACCCATGACGTAGCGACCCTCGCGGCTGTGCAGGGTGTCGTGGACCAGCTGCTTCAGCGCGATCGCCTGCCCGGGCGCACCCTTCGGCCACACCTGCCGGTCGCGGAACACGACCTGCGCGATCTTCACGCCGAACCGCTCGGCGGCCACTTTCGCGAGTTGCGCGCGCGCATCGCTCGCCGCGGCGATCACCGCATTGCCGGTATTGAACGTGCCGCGCTGGCTGAAGGCGCCGACATCGAGCGGTGCCACGTCGGTATCGCCCGAGATCACGGTAATGTCCACCGGCCGCGCCCCGAGCACTTCGGCGGCGATGATCGCCATCGCCGTGTGCGAGCTCTGGCCCATGTCGGGCAGGCCGGTGAACAGCGACATCGTGCCGTCCTCGGCGATCTTGATGAAGGCCGCCGAGGTGTCGTGCCGGAAGACACCCTTGGCGCCCGAGGCCATGGCGCCGATGCCGATGCCGATGCCGCGGTACTTCGGCAGGCGCCCGTACTTGCGGCCCCAGCCCGCCTGGCGCGCCGCCTTGGTGATGCACTCCGCCAGACCGCAGCTCGCGAAGTGCGCACCGCTCATGGTGGTGTGCCCCTTGCCCACGGCGTTCAGCAGGTGGAACTCCACCGGGTCGAGACCAGCGTCGCGCGCCAGCGCGTCGAGGTGCTGGCCCCAGCCGAACTGCATCTGCGCGAGCCCGCCGCCATGGTGGAAGTAGTACGGCAGGTTGTTGGTGCACACGAGCCGCCCGCGGTAGCGCGTCGCCTCGAGCCGGTAGAGCAGGTGCAGGTAGGACTTCGTCAGCGTGGTCAGGATCATCTGCGACTCGACGTAGGCGCCCGAGTCGAACGCGAGATCGGCCTCCACGACCTTGAGCCGGCCGTCGGCGCCGAGCCCGGAGCGGAAGCGGTAGCGGCTGCGCCCGCCGGCGCGGCACATGATGAACTCCTCGTCGGCCACCGCCCGCAGCTTCACCGGACGGCCGGCCTTGCGCGAAAGCAGCGCCGCCACGAAGTGGTGCGGTCGCACGGCGCTGCGCCCGGTGAAGCCGCCTCCGGTATGGAGCGTCATCATCCGCACCTGGCCTTCGGACAGGCCGAAGCCGGCAGCGAGCGCCTTCTGGAACAGCAGCGCGCTCTGGCTCGGCGTCCACACCGTGAGCCTTCCGCCGGCGGTGTAGTCGGCGACAGCGACGTGGAACTCCGCGTAGCAATTGTGGCTGGGGTTGGTGTAGTAGACGTCCTCGCGCTGGAATGCCGACTCGGCGAACGCGCGCTCCGGGTCGCCGTGCACCTCGGCCAGCTCCCAGGCGACGTTGCCGGGCGCCTTCGGATGCAGTTGTGCAGCACCCTCGACGAGGGCTGCCTCGAAGTCGGTGATCGCCGGCAGCGGTTCGTACTCCACGCGCACGAGCGCGGCCGCCTCGGCTGCGGTGGCCTCGTCGAGCGCCGCCACGGCGGCGACTTCCTGGCCGATGTAGTTCACGGTGGTGTCGAACAACGGCTGGTGCAGCCCCACGGCGAGCTGCGGAGCATCCTCGCGCGTCACCACCGCCCGGACGCCGGGCAGGCGGCGCGCCGCGCTGGTGTCGACGTTCACGACGCGCGCCCGCGGCAGCGGGCTGCGCACGACCTTCGCGTGCAGCATCCCGGGCAGACGCACGTCGTCGGTGAACTCCGCACGGCCGGTGAGCCTGGCCGCACCATCGAGGCGCGGCTGGTCGCGGCCGACGACCGTCAGGTCAGCCTTGCGCACCATCGTTCCCGGACTCCGGCGTCGCGGCAACGTGATCGGCCGCGACCCTCGCGACCGCGCTCGCCACGGCCTGCTTGACCTTGATGTGCCCGGTGCAGCGGCACAGCGTGCCGGCGAGGGCCTCGTCGATCGCCGGCGCATCCGCCTGCGGGTTGCCGAGCAGGAGCGCCCGCGCGGTCATGACGAGGCCCGGCGTGCAGTAGCCGCACTGCACGGCACCGAGTTCCCAGAACGCCTGCTGCAGCGGGTGCAGCCGGCCGCCCTCGGCCACGCCCTCGATGGTGGTGAGCGAGCAGCCGTCCCAGGCCACGGCGAGCGTGAGGCAGGAGAGCAGCGCGCGACCCTCCTCGTCGTTGATGGTGCAGACGCCGCAGGCCCCGCTGGTGCAGCCGCGCTTGGTGCCCGTCAGCCCGAGCCGGTCGCGGATCACCTCGACCAGCGTTGCGTTGGGGGCCACGGCGAGCTCGTGCGTGTCGCCATTGACCGTCAGCCGGATGATGTGCCGCTTCATGCAGCCCGCGCCTGGCACTGGCGGCGCAGCTCGGCGAGCGCGCGGCGCACCAGCGCGCGCACCAGCCGGCGCTTGTAGCCTGCCGTGGACTAGAGGTTGGTGAGTTCGCCGAGGTCGGCTCGAGCCGCCTGCGCAGCGGCCTCGATCGTCGCCGGTGTCAGGCCACCCGCGACGACGATGCGCTCGGCCTCGTGCAGGCGCACCGGCCAGGACGCGATGCTGCCGAGCACGAGCCGTGCGGCCGTGATGCCGTCGTCGTCGCCGGCGACGACCGCGGCGATGGTGCCGAGGCCGTAGTCGAGCCCGGTGCGCGGCGCGATCTTGATGAACGTCGACCGGCCTGCCGCTGCCGGCACACGCACCGCCGTGACCAGCTCACCCGCCGCGAGGGTCGTCGGCGCCAGGCCATCGTTGCGGTAGAACCCGGCGATCGAGACCTCACGCCGACCGCCGGCACTGGCAAGTTCGAGACGCGCATCGAGCGCGAGCAGGGCCACCGCCCCGTCGGCACCGTTCAGCGCGAAACACTCGCGCGCGCCGGGGATGACGAAGCAGATATCGCCGCCGGTCTTCAGGCACGGCACGCGCGCCTGGCGCCAGGTTTCGCTCTGGTTCGTGTACCAGCAGCGCGTCGGCAGATTCAGGTTGCCGCCGAGCGTGGCGACGTTGCGCACGTGGCGCGAGCCGACCGACTGCAGCGCGGCGGCGAGCGCCGGCTGGCCAACGCGCAGCAGCGGGTGCCCGGCGAGCGTGGTGAGCGTTTCGGCGGCGCCGAGGTGAAGCACACCTTCGCCATCGAACGCCACGCCGCGCAGCTCGGGAAGGTCGCCGATGCCGATCACGACCTCGGGCACCACCAGCCGTTGGCGCATTGCGAGCAGCAGGTCGGTGCCCCCGGCCAGCACGGCCGCGCGCGTGCCGTACATCGCCAGCCAGTCGAGGGCCTGCGCGAGGCTCTGCGGCCTCAGGTACTCGAATGCCGGCAACTGCACGCGACGATCCTGCGGGAACCCCCCGGTCGGCGCACAGTAGAGCATGGCTGGCCGTGCCGTGCTGATCCGGTTCGATGGCCTCGGGATGGCCGCGTCGGCAGGCGGCCCGGTCACGGGGCTACCTGCTGCCTGGGCAAGCACCTACGCGCCTGGGCTAATCCATGAACGAAGGACTCTTTGCTAACGACATGATTTGATGTAGATTGGCCCCGGCGCTCGACAGGTCTCGTCAAGAAGGACTCACCGGGCAAGGACCCAGATCCCAGGAGGGAAGCACATGACGAGACTCGCACCATGGCTGGCCGCTGCCCTGCTCGGCGCGGTCGGCGTCGGGGCCCAGGCGGCCACCGAACTCGATTACCGGGTGGACACCGCCACCCAGATCCTCAACGACCTGCAACGCATCCCGGAAAACGCCGTGCCCCCGGCACTGCTCAGCCGCGCCTATGCGGTGGCGGTGATTCCGAGCGTGATCAAGGGCGGTTTCATCGTCGGCGGCACCTACGGCAAGGGCATCGTCGTCGCCCGTCGGGCCGACGGCAACTGGAGCAACCCGGCCTTCGTGCAGCTGACCCAGGGCAGTCTCGGCTTCCAGGCCGGGGTGCAGTCGACCGACCTGATCCTGGTGTTCAAGAGCCAGCGGGCCCTCGACGGCCTGTCGCGCGGCAAGATCACGCTCGGCGGTGACGCCTCGGTCGCCGCCGGCCCGGTCGGACGCCAGGCGACGGCCTCCACCGACCTGCAGATGCAGAGCGAGATCTACTCCTACGCGCGCAGCCGCGGCTTCTTCGCCGGCGTCTCGCTCCAGGGCGGCATGCTGTCGATGGATCGCAAGGCGAACGGCGCCTACTACCAGGGCGAGATGAACGCCGGACGGATCCTCACCGACACGACGATCCCGGCACCGGTGACTGCACGCCGCTTCATCGACACACTCGCCGGGCTGGCGCCGGCCGCGCCGAGGCAAGACACCACACGCGCCGCCGCCCGCGACCCGGAAATGGACGCGCCGGCACCCGAGGGCGCCACGACGTTCGGCATCAACGACGCCGGCACACCAGCCGTGGACGGCACGCTCTAGCGCGGCCCACCCGCCCCCAGTTTCCTCCGCATTGCGGCCCGACGCTTCAACGCACGGGCCGCTTTTTTTTGGTTTCCGCCCGCGTCACCCCGTTAGGCGCGACGCTGTAGGAGCGACGCTGTAGGAGCGACGCCAGTCGCGATTTCTTGGTCGCGATTTCTTGGTCGCGATTTCTTGGTCGCGACCTCTTTCTTCGCGACCTCTTTCTTCGCGCGCTCTCTCTCCTGACCTCACCGCCCGGCTGGCGCCGGCGGCCCCCCGGCGGGACGCTCCCTCCTGGCATCCTGCCCTGCGGTCGCTCGGGTCTCGCGGGCGCTCGGCATCCTGCCTCGCTGGCTCGACACGCCCGCCGGGGGGCCACCGGCGCCAGCCTGATCGGGGACCGCCACGCCACCGGGCAGGGTTCCTGGGATTCGCGACGACGTGCTGAAAGGCTGCCGTCGGTGCCCGGTCGTCGGGCATGCTTAGCAATCGGTTGCGAGCACCGGGTAGGAGCGACGCCAGTCGCGACCTTGTCTTCTCGCCCCGTTCCTGAATGGCACGTACCGTGGAAAGGTGCGTGGAGCCAACATCCCGACGAATGGCTACCGACGGCAACCCTTCCGACGTGTCGAACGCAGCGACAGTCACACCTCGCCCACGTGACTCTCGTCAGGCTGGCGCCGGTGGCTTCCCGGCGGGCGTGTCGAGCCAGCGAGGCAGGATGCCAGGAGGGAGCGTCCCGCCGGGGGGCCGCCGGCGTCAGCCGGGCGGTGAGGTCAGGAGAGAGAGGTCGCGAAGAAAGAGGTCGCGACCAAGAAATCGCGACTGGCGTCGCTCCTACAGCGTCGCTCCTACAGCGTCGCTCCTACCCGTCGCTCCTACAGAAGGGGCTCAGGCGACGGTGATGGCGGCCCGAATCGAGTTGGCGATGAAGCAGTTGCGGTGGGCGGACTCGTGCAGGCGCGCCAGGTCGGCGGCAGTGGGCGTGGTGCCGGCGAAGCTCACCTGCGGATGCAGCTCGATGCGCGTCACGGCCAGCCGCCCCTCGGCGTCGGTCTCCAGGTGGCCCACGGCGCGGTCCTCGTAGCTCGCCACCACCAGCTTCTTGCGCGCGGCGATCGCGAGGAAGGTGAGCATGTGGCAGGACGCGGCGGCGGCGACCAGCGCCTCCTCGGGGTCCACGCAGCCCGCGCCGCCCTGGTAGGCCGGCGCGGCGGAAGCCGGTACGACGGGGCCGCCCTCGAACTCCCAGCGGTGGTCGCGCGGGTAGGTGTCGTAGTTCATCTCGGCGCCCTCGTGGCGCCAGCGGATGGTGGCGACGTGCTCGGACATGCGGCGGCTCCTGGTGGTCTCGCGTGGGTGGTTTCCCGTGTCGGGATTCTCCTATCATGCCCCGCCAGCACCGCATCACACCATGCCCGCCTCCAGCGCTGCCATCCTCGGCTCCACCGTACTCCTGCCCGGCACGCCGCCGCGCGCCTGCCGCGACACGGCGGCGGCGCGCTGGTGGGCGCGACCGCTGTCGCGCTGGCTCGCGGCGCGCGAGGCACGCGCCCTCCGTGCACTCAACGGTCTCGACGGCGTCCCGACCCTGCTCGACTGGGACGGCCGGCGCCTGCTGCGCACCGTCGTCGCCGGGCACACGATGTGCGCGGCAAGACCGGGGGAGGCTGCGTATTTTCGCGATGCCCGCCGGTTGCTGGCACGCGTCCACCGCCGCGGCATCGCCCACAACGATCTCGCGCGCGAGCCGAACTGGCTGGTGCAGCCGGACGGGCGCGCCGGTCTGATCGATTTCCAACTGGCCTGGCACGATGCCCGCCGCGGTGCCTGGTTCCGGCTGCTGGCGCGCGAGGACCTGCGCCACCTGCTGAAGCACAAGCGCAGCTATTGCCCGCAGCACCTGACGGCCCGCGAGCGCCGGCTGCTCGCCACGCCCTCGGCGGGGGCGCGGGTCTGGCGCTGGACGCTGCATCCGCTCGGCCGCACACTGCGCCGCTGGCTGGCGCCGAGCTGAGCCCCTACGAGGAGAGATGACCATGCCGACCCCCGAAACCCCGACGGCTGCCGCGCAACGCTTCGGCATCCGCGTGAGCGCCCCGCCGGGCGATCCGTTCCGCCGCCTGGTCGGCGAGGACTGGCACTCGTTCCGCTGGTTCGCGACGCGGGAGGACCGCGATCGCACGATGCAGGAGATGGCGGAGCGCCATCGCTACTCGCGCATTGGCGACGTGCCGAGCATCGTGCTGGAGGCGGTGGAGCGGTAGGACGACCGGTCGTCGGTGCGGCGCTCCGTGGACGGCGGGGGAGCAGCAGCGACAGCCGGGCGAGTGGTCGCCGGGCGTGTCGAGCCAGCGAGGCAGGATGCCGAGCGCCCGCGAGACCCGAGCGAGCGAAGGGCAGGACGCCCGCAGCGAGCGTCCCACCGGCGGCCCCTGGCAGCGGGGCACGGGCGAGGGAGCGCGAACTAAT
>JADZBS010000013.1 GCA_020851975.1 Gammaproteobacteria bacterium
GATCCTCGACTACCCGACGCACGCGGCGAGCCTGCCGGTGGCGATGATCCCGAACTGCGCCGCGACGCGGCACGCGCACTTCGCGCTCGACGGTTCCGGCGCCGCGAAGCTCGAGCCGCCCGACCTCGCGCGCTGGCCGAAGGTCGACTGGCAGCCCGCGCCCGGTTCGCGCCGGGTGAACCTCGACACGCTGACGCCAGCGGAAGTCGCCGCCTGGCAGCCCGGCGAGCGCCTGCTGCTCAACGGCCGCATGCTCACCGGCCGCGATGCCGCCCACCAGCGCATCGCCGACCTCCTGGCCTCGGGCCAGGGGCTGCCGCCGGGCGTGGATTTCCGCAACCGGGTCATCTACTACGTCGGTCCTGTCGACCCGGTGCGCGGCGAGGTGGTGGGTCCGGCCGGGCCGACCACCGCCACGCGCATGGACAAGTTCACCGCCATGATGCTCGAGCAGACCGGCCTCATCGCCATGGTCGGCAAGGCCGAGCGCGGCCCGGCGGCGATCGAGGCCATCCGCCAGCACCGGGCCGCCTATCTCATGGCCGTGGGTGGCGCCGCCTATCTCGTCTCCAAAGCCATCAAGGCTGCGCGCGTCGTCGCCTTCGAGGACCTCGGCATGGAGGCGATCTACGAGTTCGAGGTGCGCGACATGCCGGTGACGGTCGCCGTCGATGCGCGCGGCACCTCCGTCCACCAGACCGGACCGGCCGAGTGGAGTTCCAGGATCGCCGCGGGAATTCCGGTGCGGCGGGCCTGACGGAACGGGCCACCACGGCCCGAGCCGACCCGGACCGGGCCTGACGGAGCGCCGCATGAGCACCGACGCGCGCGCGTATCGTCCCGACATCGACGGCCTGCGCGCCCTCGCGGTGGTGCCGGTGATCCTCTATCACGCCGGCGTGGCGGCCGTGCCGGGCGGCTACGTCGGCGTCGACGTGTTCTTCGTCATCTCCGGTTACCTCATCACGGGCATCCTGCTGCGCGAGACCGGTGCCAGCGGCCTGTCGATCGCCGCCTTCTACGAGCGCCGCATCCGGCGCATTCTTCCGGCCCTGTTCGCCATGCTGCTGGCGGTGCTCGCCGCCGGCTGGTTCCTGCTGCTGCCGCAGGAATTCAACGACCTCGGCAATGCGCTCGCCGCGGCCACCTTCTTCTATTCGAACTACCACTTCATGGGGGAGGCAGGTTATTTCGCCGCACCGGCGGAGACCCAGCCGCTGCTGCACACCTGGTCGCTTGCCGTGGAAGAGCAGTTCTACATCGTCTTCCCCCTGCTGCTCACCGCGCTCGTACGCTTCGGCCGCCACCGCCTCACGCTGATGCTCGCCGCGCTCGCGGCGATCTCGCTCGGCTACGGCATCTGGCTCGTCGGGGCATGGCCGGAGTCGGCCTTCTACTCGACGCCGGCACGCGCCTGGGAACTGCTGCTCGGCGCCCTGCTCGCCGCTCAGCCGGTCGGTCGCACCCTGCCGCGCGCCGCCGTGGAACTCCTCGCGGCGGCTGGCTGCCTCGGCATCCTCGCGGCCGTACTGGCCTACGACCGGGCCACGCCCTTTCCGGGTCTGGCCGCCCTGCTGCCGTGCCTGGGCACCGCCGCCGCGATCCGGGCCGGCGAGCACGCGTCCACGGCGACCGGTCGCCTGCTGGCGAGCCCGCTGCCGCGCCTGACCGGCCTGATCTCGTACTCGCTCTACCTCTGGCACTGGCCGATCTTCGTCCTCTTCCGCCTGACGGCGATGCGCCCGCCGGGACCCGGCGAACGGACCGCCCTGGTGGCAGCGACATTCGTGATCGCGGCCGCCTCCTGGCGCTGGGTCGAGTGGCCCTGCCGGGCGCGACACGTGCTCGGCCGGCGGCGACCGCTGTTTCTCGCGGCCGGCACCGCCATGGCCGTGGCGCTGGCCGCAGGCATCGCGCTGTCGCGCTTCGATGGCGTCCCCGGGCGCCTGCCGGCCGAGGTGCGCGTGCTCCTCGCAGCGGCGGAGGATCGTGCACCGCTCGCCGGCTGCGAATTGCACGCGGCACGCGACGAGCGTCACGTGCTGCGCATCTGCCCGCTGGCTCCGGGATCGGCTCCGGCCCCGGAGCCAGCGAGCTTCGCCGTGTGGGGCGACTCCCATGCCGAGGCGCTGCTGCCTGCGATCGGGACCGCTGCGCACCGCGCCGGGCGCAGCGGCGTTTTCCTCGGGCGCGACGGCTGCGTGCCGCTGCTCGGCGTTCACCAGGTTCGCGAAGGGTATGCGGACTGCGTCGACAGCAACGCCCGCGCGCTCGCCTACCTCGCCGCCCACCCCGAGATCCGCCTCGTGCTGCTCGTCGCCCGCTGGGGCCTGTACGCGACGGCCCTGCCCGGCACGCCCGGCGACGGCGAGCCGCTGCTCATCCGCGACGAGCTGACGCAGGCGCCGTCCGTGGCAGAGAACATGGCTGTTTTCCGGCGCGGCTGGGAAGCGACGCGGCGCGAACTCGCCGCGCTCGGTGTCGCCGTCGCCTTCGTCGAGCAGGTGCCCGAGGCGCTGGCGAACGTCCCGGCCACCGCCGCGCGCAGCGCACTCGCCGGCGGCGGACCCGAACTGCGCACCGCGACGCCGGCGCACCGGGTGCGGCGCGACCTGGTCGCGGGCCTCCTGGCTACAGCGCCACCGGAATACCTGCTGCAGCCCTGGCAGGCGCTGTGTGACGAACGTCAGTGCAACGTCCTGCGTGACGGCCAGTCGTTGTACCGCGACTCCAATCACCTGACACGCCGGGCAGCAGTCGATCTCGCCGGGGTGTTCGAGCCCCTGCTGCGAGTGCCGGCGCAGGGCGGACCGGGTTACGGTGACGGCGGCGGGTAGCTGAACGGTTCGAGCATCGCCCCGTCGCGCTTGGCGATCACGCCGCTCTTCATCACGAAGTCGATCGTCTTCAGCGTCGCGACGTCGGCGAGCGGATCGCCCTTCACCGCCACGACGTCGGCGAGCTTGCCCGGCTCGAGCGTGCCCGCCTCGGCTGCGATGCCGAAGAGCTCTGCCGTCATCACCGTGGCCGAGCGCAGTGCATCCATCGGCTTCATGCCGAAGCCGACCATGAACCCGAACTCCTTGGCGTTGTCGCCATGGGTGAAGGTACCGGCGTCGGTGCCGAAGGCGATCTTCACGCCCGCAGCATAGGCGCGCTCGAAGGCGCGGTGCTCGTTGCGCAGCTTCACCGAGGGCGGGTCCGGGATGCGGAAGATCGGCGGCGGATAACTCGCCGAGAGCGTTGGCACCAGGAAGGTGCCCGACTTCTTCATGAGCGCGATGCCTTCATCGTCGAGCAGGAAACCGTGCTCGATCGAGTCCACGCCCGCACGCACCGCATCCTTGATGGCCACGGGGGAGTAGGCGTGCGCCGCCGCCTTGAGCCCCAGCAGGTGCGCCGTGGCAATGATCGCCTCGATCTCGTCGCCGAACAGCTGCGGCTCCAGTCCCGTGTTGGACCCGAAGCCACCCGTGGACGTGAACTTGATGACGTCGGCACCGAGCTTGTACTGGTAGCGCACGGCCTTGCGGCACTCGATCGCGCCGTCGCAGGTACCGTCGGCGAGCCGGGTCTCGTCGTGGCCGGTCGCCGGGATCGGCGTCGAATCGCCGTGGCCACCGGTCACGGCGATCGCCGACCCGGCCAGGAGGATGCGCGGGCCGACCATGCGTCCGGCGTTGATGGCATTGCGCACCGCGAAGACCGCCTGGTCGTCGGACCCGAGGTCGCGCACGGTGGTAAAGCCGGCGGCGAGGTTGCGGCGCGCGTAGATCATCGCGTTGACCGCGCCTTCGGCCTTGGTGCCCGGAGTGCCGGACGCCGGCGGGTAGCGGTCGCCCCGTTCGGCCCGCCGGCGGTTGAAGGCCGGTTCGTGCTCGAGGTGCACGTGGGCGTCCATGAGCCCGGGCAGCACGAACCGGTCGCTGAGGTCGACCACCTGCACGACAGCGCCACCGGAACCGCCGGGCGGCTCGGTGAGGAAGCCCTCGGCGATGGCAGCCACGCGATCGTTGCGCACCACGACCGTCATGCGCCGCTGCGGTGAGCTGCCGGGCACCGCGAGCAGCGTGCCGGCATGCAGGAGCACGATGCGATCGGGCCGCGGCGGCGGGCCACCAGCCGGCTGCGCGCCGGCGAGCATCGGGAGTGCGGCGACGATGAGACCGGAAACGAGCGACCACTGGCGCATGACATCACCCTCGGCTTAAGGACGGAGCAGGCGTCGCGATCATGCCATGGGGCCCGAAACGGCCACAGCCCCTGCGGCGAACCGCCGCGGCCGGGCGAGCGCCGGGTAGGCATGCACCCGCTGCCCTGCGTAACATCGGCACCACGTCGGCACGCCGCCGGCCCACTGCAGGGACACGTCGATGGACAGAACCACCCGATGGATTGCAGGCACGCTGGCCCTGCTCGTAACAACAGTCACCACCGCCGCGACCGGCACCGCACCGGCCGGCAGGCTCGACGGCAATGTACGCCCGCTCGCCTACCGGCTCGAACTGACCGTGCTGCCGGAGGAGGCGCGCTTCTCCGGCACGGCCGAGATCGACATCGACATCGCCGCCCCGCGGGACACGATCTACCTGCATGGCGCCGAGCTCGCGGTCCGCTCCGCCACGCTGACGACCGCCGATGGCACGAGCCACGCGGCGAACTGGACCCAGCTCGACCCGACCGGCGTGGCAAGCCTCGGCTTCGCCGCACCGGTGCCGGCCGGCCGCGCCACGCTGCGCCTCGCCTGGGATGCGCCCTTCGGCCGGCCCGGCGAGGGTCTGTACAAGTCGGTGGTCGGTGAAGACGCGTACGCCTTCACGCAGTTCCAGCCGATCGGCGCGCGGCGCGTGTTTCCCGGCTTCGACGAGCCGGGCTTCAAGGCGCCGTTCGACGTTGCCGTGACGACGCGCGCCAGCCACGTCGTCGTCGGCAACGCGCCCGTGTCTCACGAGGGCCCCGCGGGTGAGGGCCTGAAGCGTGTGCAGTTCGCCACCACCCTGCCGCTGCCGACCTACCTCGTCGCCCTCGCCCTCGGGCCGCTCGACGTGGTCGAGGCGCCGGCGCTGGCGCCCAACGCCGTGCGCGACCGGCCGCTGCCGCTGCGTGGCGTGGCCACGCGCGGCAAGGGTCCGAGGCTCGCCTTCGCGCTCGCCAACACCGGCACGATCGTCGCCTGGCTCGAGACCTACTTCGGTGTCGCCTTCCCCTACCCGAAGCTCGATCTCATCGCCTCGCCAGACTTCGGCGGCGGCATGGAGAACGCCGGGGCCATCATCTACGGCGACCCGCAGCTGCTGCTCGCCGCCGATGCCTCGCTCGAGCAGCTGCGCTACTTCGGCGACATCCACGCGCACGAGCTCGCCCACCAGTGGTTCGGCGACCTGGTGACGCCGAAGTGGTGGGACGACATCTGGCTCAACGAGTCCTTCGCCAACTGGATGGGTTTCAAGGCCGGACACGCCTGGCGCCCGGAACTTAAACTCGACGTGGTACCGGCACTGCAGGCACCGGCGGCGATGGATCTCGACAGCCGCATCGCCGCCCGCCGGGTCCGCAATCCCGTGGCACGCAATGCCGAGATCGGCAATGCCTTCGACGTCATCACCTACCTGAAGGGTGGCGCCGTCCTCGGCATGGTCGAAAGCTGGCTCGGCGAGGATGCCTTCCGGGCCGGCATCCGCCGCCACATGCAGCGTTTCCCGCATGCCGTGGCGGACGTGGAGGATTTCATGGCCTCCCTGGCACAGGGCTCGGGCCGGGCCGACGTGATACCCGCCTTCCGCAGCTTCATCGACCAGCCGGGCGTGCCGCTGGTCGAAGCGCGGCTCGCCTGCGGCGAGCGGGGCGCGACGCTCGAGGTCGCGCAGTCGCGTTACTTGCCGGTCGGTTCGCGCGGCGACAGCCGGCAGCGCTGGCAACTGCCGCTCTGCGTCCGGCACGGTGACGCCACCAGGACCCAGCGGCAGTGTCAGTTGCTGACTGCAGCCCGCACGACGCTGCAGCTCACGACCGCAGGCTGTCCCGATTTCGTGATGCCGAACGCCGGTGGCACCGGCTACTACCGCTTCGCCCTCGACGCCGCCGGCTGGCAGGCCCTGATGGCGAACTTCGACCGCCTGAGCGAGGTCGAGGCGCTCGCCGCCGCCGACAGCCTCTCGGCGGCCTACCAGGCCGGGCGCATCGACACGGCACGGTTTCTCGCCGCCATCACGACCGTCGCCGCCTCGCCCCATCCGCAGGTCGCCCTTGCCCCCGACGGCGACCTGATCCGCATGCGCGACAAGCTCGCCCCGGCCGACCAGCGTGCCGCCGTGACGGCCTATATGCATCGCCTGTATCGCCCGCGGCTCGAAACGCTGGCAGCGCCTGGCGCGCTGGACGATGCCGCCGCAGTCGACCAGGCCCTGTTCCGCACCCAGCTGATCCGCTTCCTGGCCCTCGAGGCCGGCGACGCCGCCCTGCTCGCGAACCTGGCCGACAGCGCGCGCCGCTATCTGCGCATGGACGATCCGTCGGCCGGTCTCGACCCGGGCGCCGTCGAGCCGGCGCTCGTCGAGACCGCGCTGCGTGCCGGCGTGCAGACGCTCGGCCTGCCGTTCGTCGAGGCGCTGGTCGCGCGCATGGTGGCGTCGACCGACATCCTGTTCCGCACCCGCGCCGCCGCCGCCCTCGGCAACAGCGACGATCCGGCAGTCGGCACCGCGGTGCGCAAGCTCCTGCTCGACCCGCGGCTGCGCGGGCGCGAGCCGACCAGCATTGCGTTCGCGCTCGCCGACCGGCCGGCGCAGCGACGCGCCACCTTCGACTGGTTCGCGGCCAACCACGAGGCCTTCCTGGCGCGCATCTCGCGCTTCGGCTACCGCTGGCTGCCACGGTTCGGCGCCGGTTTCTGCAGCACCGAGGAGCGCGACGAAGTGAGCGCACTGTTCACGCCGCTCCTGCCGCGCCTGGAAGGTGCCGAACGCACGCTCGCCGAGACGCTGGAAGGCATCGAACTCTGCGCAGCACTCGCCGAAGCGCGACGTGCGGAGGTCGGACGGTTTTTCGCCGGGAACTGAACGTCCCGGCTACCGGGAGTCCGGGAGCCTGGTGCCGTGGTGTCAGCCGCTGCTGCGCCCGGGTAGGCCTGGCAAGACGGGCGCGCCCGAACCCTCGACCTCCACCACCACGGGGCGCGCCGACCAGGTATGTCCCTGGACGCGGTGGACCAGCGCAGCACGTGAGCTCACCTGGAGCTTGTGGTAGACGTTGCGCAGATGACTCTTTACCGTCCCGATCGACAGGCCGAGCGATTCAGCGGCGGCGTCGAGTGATCTCCCGCTGGCGACCTGGCCGCAGATGCGCGCTTCGCCGGAAGTCAGGCCGAACGTGCGCATGAGATAGTCCGCCGCCGGCGGTGTCTGAGGCAATGGATCGGTCACCGTGACCAGCAGTCGGCGGCGCGGCACGATGAATGCCCGCCTGCCGCTGATCACGACCGGAACCAGCGCGACCGCATAGGCGGCGGCACCGGAAGGTCGCTCGAGCCGCTCGCCCTGGACATCGGGCAGGCTGCACCCGCTGGCCAGCGCGTCGAGGGCGCTGGCGAGCACCCGTCGAAAATTCACGTCGCTGGCGACCAGCCGACCGCCGCTCGCCGCCAGGCCATCGGCAGCGCTCGTGATCCGGCGCGCCTCCGCGTTGGCGTAGAGGATGGTGCCTTCGGCGTCCAGCACCAGGAAGCCGCAAGGGGCCCGGTCCAGCATCTCCGCATCGGCCAGCTGGCGGGCGCGAGCCTCGTCCAGGAAGCGACGGGTCATGATGGCCTCAGCCAGGTACGGCAGGAACAACCGCGCCCGGCCGACCAGGCGGTCCGCCCCGGCCTCCTCGCCCGCGAACACGAGCACGTAGCGGCCGTCGGCGTCAGCCCCGACCACCGCAGCGGCCAGGCAGGTCGCCTCTTTGGACGGACCGAGCAGGACCACTTCGCCCTGCGAAGGAACGCAGGCGCTCCCGGCGCCGAGCGACGCACGGATCTCGGGTACCCCGTGCCAGGACCGGGCCATCGACACCCGCTGCCAGGGCAACGGACATGATGGTGTCGCGACCCGGATCGGCCGTGAGCCGCAGCAGCGCCACCCAGCGGCAATCGAGCACGCCGCGGGTGATCGCGCAGCACGCCTCGACAAACCGGTCGCCGTTGGCGGCGCGCGCAAGATCGAGGGTGCCCCGGAGCAACAGCCGGGCGACGCCACCGTCGAGTGGCTCGTCGTCCGGGGTCACATTCTCGGGCGAGATACCCTGGCCCGGCCCGACCGGACCGGTTGGGGTCGAACTTGCCACGCACGGGACTCCAGCAGCCTCCAGGACTCCGAGAATCGCACGGTCGCTCGCCCGCTTCTGTCAGGCGGATGACACTGTCGTCGCTGGGGACTCAACCGCGCGGAAGTGCCCGGCCTCACCGGCGATCTTGCGCACGCGGTAGCGGCTGAAGGCGATATCCGGCGCCCAGAAGTCATCGGGCAGCCCGGCCTTGCGCCTGAGGTGGCCGAGGAAGTCGCGCGGCGCGGGCAGGTCGTCCCAGACCTGGGGCAGAAACGTGGCCCGTCGGCCGCGCCAGGCGAGCACCACGCCGTCGTGGCCGGGCACGAGGACATCGCACAGCTCGGCTTCGCTCGCCACGGGGACCAGTTCCAGCGGGCCAAGCACGGAAATCTCCAGGCGCAGCCCCGCCAGCTCACCGGCGGTCACCGGCTCGAAACGAGGATCGTCGAAGGCACTCGCCCAGGCGCTGTACCAGACCTCCTCGGCCAGCCCCCGGCACGGTTCGACCACGCCGCGGCAGCCGCGCAACCCGCCTTCCGCCGTCGTGAGCGTGACGAAACAGGCGCCGGCGGCGAACAGCTCCGGCGGGCAGCCGGCGAGTTCCGGCCCGGGCGCGGTGCGCGTGCCCAGGCCGCGTTCCACCGCACACCGGCCGACGGCGAGCAGGCAGGCCGCTGCCGCGTCAGCGAACATCGTCGAAGGCAAAAGCGCCATAGCCGACGACGCGCGAACGATCGCCCGCCGTGTCGCCGGAATTGCGCAGGTCGAGCAGCCGCGGCACGAGTCCGCGGCGACGGGCCAGCAGCAGCAGGCCGTTCAGCCCGGCGCAGCCGCAGGCATCCTCGCCGTCGAGGCCGGGATCGAGCGCCAGGATGCGCCGCACCGTCGCTGCATCGTGCACCCGCGCAGCGGCATCGTCGTGAAAGTGGCTGAGGTCGGTGCTGACGACGAGCAGGGTACCGGCCAGGACCCAGACCCGATCGAGCACGCGCGCCACGGTCGCGGCATCGACCGCGCCGGCGACGAGCGGCAGGACCGGTACGCCGGGCAACACGACCTGCAGGAACGGCAACTGCACCTCGAGGCTGTGCTCGAGCCGATGGGCGGCGTCGTCCGTCGCCACCGCCTGATCCTGCAGCGCGGCGGCACGTGCCTCCTCGTCGACCACCACGATGCCGAGCGGCGTGGCGAACGCGGCCACCGAGGGCACGGCGAGCCCGGCGAGCGCGACACGGTGCCCCGGCCCGATGAGCACCACGCGATCGATCCCCGCAGCTCCCGCAACCAGCTGCGCATAGGCACGGGCGGCTACCGGCCCGGAATATCGCAAGCCCGCATGCGGCACGACCAGCGCGCGCGGCAGCGGTCCGCCGGGCCTTGCCGCGGCGAGGTCACCCATGACGACGGCGCGCAACTCGGCAGGATCGGCCGGGTAGAACGAGCCGGCGACGGCCGGCGGTCGGACCGCCCGCCCGTCGCTGCCCCGCATCATCGGATCGGCTGCCATGAACCGAAGATGAGGCCGGCAGGCGGCGGCGAAAAGGCCCCGGCGCCTTGCAACGGCGATGGGACACCCTCATGTTGTGACGATGCCGGCCGACGTCGAACCCACCGTGGTCGAGACCCGCTACTGGCACGCCATCGCCGGCGGCCGGGTGCAGTGCGACCTGTGCCCGCGGGAGTGCCGCCTGCACGAAGGCCAGCGCGGGCTGTGCTTCGTGCGGGGCTGCGAAGACGGGCGCGTCAAGCTCTTCACCTGGGGTCGCTCGAGCGGCTTCTGCGTCGACCCGATCGAGAAGAAACCGCTCTACCACTTCCTGCCGGGTTCCAGCGTGCTGTCGTTCGGCACTGCCGGCTGCAACCTGGCCTGCAAGTTCTGCCAGAACTGGGACATGTCGAAGTCGCGCGAGATGGACACGCTCGCCGACGCCGCCAGTCCCTCCCGGCTCACCGAGGCCGCGAGCCGGCTCGGCTGTGCGAGCATCGCCTTCACCTACAACGATCCGGTCATCTTCCACGAGTACGCCATCGACGTGGCACGCGAGTGCCGCAGCGCGGGCGTGCGTACCGTGGCGGTCACCGCCGGCTACGTATCCCCGGAACCGCGCGCGGAGTTCTTCCGCCACATGGATGCGGCCAACGTGGACCTGAAGTCCTTCTCGGATGACTTCTACCGGCGCGTCTGCGGCGCCCGGCTCGCGCCCGTGCTGGACACGCTGCGCCACGTCCGCCACGACACCGACACCTGGCTCGAGATCACGACGCTCCTGATTCCGGGCGCCAACGATTCCGATGCGGAGATCACGGCACTCACCGGCTGGATTGCCCGCGAACTCGGCAGCGACGTGCCGCTGCACTTCACCGCCTTCCACCCCGACTGGAAGATGCCCGACCGCCCACCCACGCCACTGGCGACGCTGGCGCGCGCGCGGCGCATCGCCCAGGCCGCCGGCCTGCGCCACGTCTACACCGGCAACGTGCGCGATCCGGACGGTGGCACCACGCGTTGCCCCGCCTGCGGCGAGCGCCTGGTCGAACGTGACGGCTATCGCATCGGTCGTTACTGCGTCACGGACGACGGCTGCTGCACGGGTTGCGGCGCGGTGCTGGCCGGCGTGTTCGACGGACCACACGGCACCTGGGGGCCACACCGCCTGCCGGTGCGCCTCGGCGCACCGCTGCCGGCACCTACGGCGTCACGCTCTCGCCATAGCGGGCCTGCGTGACCCGCGCGCCGAGGTCGCGTTGCAATCGCGTGGCGAGTTCGCGCATCGGACCCGCCTCGCCGTGCACGAGCACCACGGGTGGCCGTCCGGCGATCGCGCCGTACCAGGCGAGAAGCCCCGCCTGGTCGGCGTGCGCCGAGAGGCCGCCGACGGTGTGGATGGTGGCGTTGACCTTGATCGCCTCGCCCCAGAGACGGATGTAGCGCGCGCCGTCGACGAGAGCGCGTCCCACCGTGCCGGCAGCCTGGTAGCCGACGATCACCACCTGAGTCTCCGGCCGCCACACGTTGTGCTTGAGGTGGTGGCGGATGCGACCGCCGTTACACATGCCACTGCCGGCAATGATGATCGCGCCGCTGCGCACGCGGTTGATCGCCATCGACTGCTCGCCGGTGCGGCTGATGCGCAGGTTCGGCAGCCGGAACAGGCTGCCATGGCGGTCCGACCAGGCGCGTGCCGGCGCGTCGTGCACCTGTTCGTGGCGGGCGTAGATGTCGGTCGCTTCGATGGCCATGGGACTGTCGAGATACAGGTGCCAGCCGCCGAGATGCCAGGCGTCGAAGTGCCGCCCGAACACGTAGAGCAGTTCCTGGGTGCGGCCGACGGCGAACGCCGGGATGAGGATGTTGCCCTTGCGGCTCGCAGCATTGCCGATGATCGTGCCAAGCTCGCGCCAGGTGTCCTCCCAGGGCCGGTGCAGGCGGTCGCCGTAGGTGCTTTCCATCACCACGAGGTCGGCCCGCGGGACCGGCGCTGGGTCCCGCAGGATGGGCGCCCCGCTGTGCCCGATGTCGCCGCTGAAGACGATGCGCCGCGTGCGCTCACCGTCCGTGATGGCCAGTTCGGCACTCGCCGAGCCGAGGATGTGGCCGGCATCGCGCAGCGTGAGCACGATGCCGGGCAGGATCTCCCGCGGCGTGTCGTAGTCGAGCTGCCGGAACAGCCGCTGCGTGCGCTGCGCATCGGCGACCGTGTAGAGCGGTTCGACGGGCTGCAGGCCCTTGCGCTCGCGCTTGCGGTTCTCCCACTCGGCATCCTTGCCCGCGAGGTGCGCAGCATCCTGCAGCAGCACGGCACAGAGTTCGACCGTGGCGCGGTGGGTATAGACGGGGCCATCGTAGCCGCGCGTCATGAGCAGCGGCAGTCGTCCGGAGTGATCGATGTGCGCGTGCGTGAGCACCACGGCATCGAGTGCCGCCGGTTCGAAGGGGAACGGTTCGCGGTTGCGACGCTCGTCGGCAGGCCGCCCCTGGATCAGGCCGCAGTCGACGAGGATGCGCCGGCCGCCGGCGCTCACCAGGAAGCAGGAGCCGGTGACCTCGCCGGCGGCGCCGTAACAGCGGACGTCCATGGCGGTCGAGTATAAGCCCGCTCGTCAGGCCTTCAGCCGGTAGCCCGTGCGCAGGACCCACCAGATCACGGCGAGGCAGGCCAGCATGAAACCGAGCGTCATGGCGAGGCTCGTCGCGACACCGACATCGGCCACGCCGTAGAAGCTCCAGCGAAAGCCGCTGATCAGGTAGACCACCGGGTTGACCAGCGTCACCTGCTGCCAGAACGGTGGCAGCATGTCGATCGAGTAGAAACTGCCGCCGAGAAAGGTGAGCGGCGTGATGATGAGGATCGGCACCACCTGCAGTTTCTCCCAGCCGGTGGCCCAGATGCCGAGGATGAAGCCGAGCAGACTGAAGGCGACCGACGTCAGCAGCAGGAACCCGAGCATCCAGAACGGGTGCAGGATCGAATACGGGACGAAGAGCCGGGCGGTGGCGAGCATGATGCAGCCGAGGATCATCGACTTGGTCGCGGCCGCACCCACGTAGCCGACCACGATCTCCAGCGGCGACAGCGGCGCCGACAACACCTCGTAGATCGTGCCCGAATAGCGCGGCATGTAGATGCCGAAGGAACCGTTGCTCACGCTCTCGGTGAGCACCGAGAGCATGATCAGGCCCGGGACGATGAATGCCCCGTAGGGAACGCCGCCGATCTCCGTCATGCGGGCGCCGATCGCCGCGCCGAAGACGATGAAGTACAGCGAGGTGGAAATGACCGGCGAGAGCACGCTCTGCACCAGCGTGCGAAACCAGCGGGCCATCTCGAAGCGATAGATGGCGTGCACGCCGCGGACGTTCATCGATGCCTCCCCACCAGATTCACGAAGATCTCCTCCAGCGAACTCTCGCTGGTCTGCAGGTCGCGGAAATCGATGCCCTGGTCGCGGATCTGGCGCAGCAGGCTGGCGATGCCGGTGGTTTCTGCGCTCGTATCGAACGTGTAGACGAGCTGCAGACCGTCGGCCGACAGCTCGAGTTGCCGGTCGGCGAGCCCCGGCGGAATGCACGCGAGCGGGCTCTGCAACTGCAGGGTAAGCTGGCGGCGGCCCATCTTGCGCATCAGCGTCTGCTTGTCCTCGACCAGGATCACCTCGCCGTGGTTCATGACAGCCACGCGGTCGGCCATCTCCTCGGCCTCCTCGATGTAGTGCGTGGTGAGGATGATGGTCACGCCACCCGATCGCAGCCGGCGCACCATGGCCCACATCTCGCGCCGCAACTCGACGTCGACGCCGGCAGTCGGTTCGTCGAGGAACAGGATGCGCGGCTCGTGGGCCAGCGCCTTGGCGATCATGACCCGCCGCTTCATGCCGCCTGACAGCGTGAGGATGCTGCTGTTCTTCTTGTCCCACAGCGACAGGTCCCGCAGCACGCGCTCGAGGTGCCCTGGAGCCGGCGCCCTGCCGAACAGGCCGCGGCTGAAGCGCACCGTCGACCAGACGCTCTCGAAGGCATCGCTGGTGATCTCCTGCGGAACGAGCCCGATCAGGGCCCGTGCCGCACGGTAGTCGCGCACGATGTCGTGACCGCCTGCAGTCACGCGGCCGCCGGTCGGCGTGACGAGCCCGCAGATGATGTTGATGAGCGTCGACTTGCCGGCGCCGTTCGGCCCGAGCAGGGCGAAGATCTCCCCGGCATGGATGTCGAGGCTCACGCCCTTGAGCGCCTGGAACCCCGATGCGTAGGTCTTGACGAGATTGGAGATGGAGATGATCGGATCCACGCGAATCGTCCGGCGCTGCGCTGCGGCCGGCGGGTGGCCGGCGCGTGGAGTATATCGAGTCGTTGTGCTGGTCCGGGGTGGGCGCGGGCTTGGTCGCTCCTGCGGGGGGTTCTGATCCGGCGCGGGCGCGGGATTCGTCGCGACTGGCGTCGCTCCTACGGGGTCCTGATCCGGCGTGGGCTGGCCCCGTA
>JADZBS010000014.1 GCA_020851975.1 Gammaproteobacteria bacterium
AGCCAGCGAGGCAGGATGCCGAGCGCCCGCGGAGCCCGAGCGAGCGGAGCACAGGGATGTGCGCAGCCCGAGCATCCCGGCGAACGGGCCCTGACGGCAGCCCGGGGAGGGGGTGAGGGGAAAATCGCGAAGATAGAGAATCGTGAAGAGAAGAGAATATTCGCGACTGGCGTCGCTCCTACCGAGAAGAGAATATTCGCGACTGGCGTCGCTCCTACAGGGTGATAGCCGTCGCTCCTGCGGGGTGATGCGCTAGACTTTGCCACCGCGTGAATGGCGCGGCGGGGGCAGGCATGGGTCGGTTATCGATGGCGGTGGCGTCGCTGGCGCTCGTCGCGAGCGGCGTTGCACAGGCGACGGGCGATGCCGCGCGCGGCAGGGAGGTGGCGGTGGTCTGCGCACCCTGCCATGGCCACGACGGCGTCAGTCCGTCGCCGGCATTCCCGATCCTTGCCGGCCAGTTCGAGACCTACCTCGCCACCAGCATCCGCGCCTATCAGGGCGGCCAGCGCACCGAGGCGGTCATGAGCGAGGCCGTGCGCACGCTTACCGCGCAGCAGATCGACGACGTGGCCGCCTGGTACGCGAGCCAGCAGGGACTCGCCGCCCCGCGTCCGACGTACTCTGGACCGGACGAGGCGGCGCTCGCCGCGGCCGTGGGCGCCGGTGCCGATGCACGCGCGGCCGGACCGGCCGTGCCGGCGCGAGCGATGTCCCCGGCGCCGGCCGCTGCCGCACCGCCACCGCGCCCGCCGACCGCCGCCGACGAACTCGCCGCCTGCCCGGTCGACAACCCGAACCTGCCGGAAACGCAGGACTTCGATCGCGACGGCCTGCCCGACCGCTACGACGCCGCGCCCGCCGACGCGAGCGAGTTCGCGAAGGACGGCGACGGTGACGGCTGGTACGAGATCTGCGACATCCGCCAGCTGCAGGCCATCCGCACGCTCGGCGCGGGCGCTGGCAACGCGACCGGCCTCGGCTGGCCGGCGCGTGCGGCACGCCGCTACGAGCTGGCGCGCGACCTCGATGCCGGGGTGATCGTGAACTTCCTGCCGATCGGCGACTGTGGACCGCAGCAGGATTGCACGCGCGCCGGCGAAACGCTCGGCTTCACCGGCAGCCTCGAGGGCCACGGCCACGTCATCCGCCGGCTGCGCATCGCGCGGCCCGAGACGGGTGGTGTCGGCCTGTTCGGCGTGGTGGCCCAGCCGGGGGCGATCCGCGGCGTCGTGCTGGAGAAGGCCGACGTCACCGGGCTGCACGGTGTCGGTGCACTGGTCGGCATCAACTTCGGGCTGGTCGCCGATTGCCGGACGAGCGGGCGCGTCACCGGGAAGAACGCCACCGGCGCGCTGCTCGGGCGCCACGCCGGGCGGCTGATCGGCTGCGCGGCGGACGGCGAGGTGACCGGCAGCGATGCCGTCGGCGGACTCGTCGGCGAAGCGCGCGGCATCGTCGCCCGCTCCCGGGCCAGCACGCGCGTGACGGGGCGCGGTGCCGTCGGCGGGCTGGTCGGGCGCAACCTCGCCGGCGCGGTGGTGTCGAGCTACGCGACCGGCCGCGTCCGCGGTGAGAACGACGTCGGCGGGCTGGTCGGCGAGAGCAGCGGGGCGGTGATCGGCGAGAGCTACGCCACGGCGGGTGTCGAGGCTACCGGCACCCGTATCGGCGGTCTCGCCGGCGCGAATTCACGAGGTGCCATCCGCAACAGTTATGCACGCGGCGAGGTGCGCGGCGTGCACGGCGTCGGCGGGCTCGCGGGCGTCAATACGGGCAGCATCCGCGCCAGCTATGCCACGGGGCACGTGCGCGGCAGCGCCCGGGCTGGCGGTCTCGTCGGCGACAACAGCCGCGGCACGGTCTCGGCGAGCTACTGGGACGCGCGCGCCACGGGACGGGCCTTCGGTGCCGGCAACGACGATGCCTCGCCCGATGGCGCCGACGACAACCGCCTCGATCCAGGCGAGATCGACAGCCTCGCCGCCTATGCCAAGTCGGCGGCGGCGCTGCGCGTGCTGGACGGTCGCAGCAGCGGCTGGCTGCCCGGTGCGCGCCCGCTCGACGGCCACACCGGGGCGGCGGGCTTCTACTGCGATGTCGATGCGGACGGGCGCATCGGTAATGACGAACAGCGCGCCGACAACGTCGCCTGGGATTTCGGCAACGAAGCCGAACTGCCGCGCCTGCGCTGCCCCGGTACCGATCTCGCGGACCAGCCGACGCGCTAGCGTTATGCGGCGTCGAACCAGCCGAGTGCCGCGGCGGCGAGCACGAGGCCGCCGAAGCCGATGCGATACCAGGCAAACGCGGCGAAGCTGTGCGAGGCGACGTACCGGATGAAACCGCGCACGGCGAGCAGCGCGGTGACGAAGGCGCAGGCGGCGCTGAGGAGCAACGGGCCGATGGTTTCGCCGGTGAGCAGATCGGCGCTCTCCACCAGCTTGTAGGCGGTCGCTGCGAGCAGCGTCGGGATGGCGAGGAAGAACGAGTACTCGGTCGCCAGCCGGCGCGACATGCCCATGGTCACGCCGCCGATGATGGTCGCCGCCGCGCGTGACGTGCCCGGAATCAGGGCCAGCGCCTGCCACAGGCCGAGGCGCAGCGCCATCGCCGGCTGCACGTCGTCGGCGAGCTTCAGGGTGGCAGTGTCCTCGTGCCGGTCCACCAGCAGGATGAGCACACCGCCGACCACCAGCGCGATGGCCACCGGCACCGGATGGAAGAGATAGCGTTCGATCTCGTCCTTGAAGGCGAGCCCGAGGATCGCGAGCGGCAGGAAACCGAGCAGCAGGTTCAGTGCGAAGCGCCGCGAGGAGGGCTCGTGCACGAAGGTGAGCGCGGTGCGCGTGAGCATCCGGCGGTACTCCCAGCAGACCGCGAGGATGGCCGCGCCCTGGATCACGATCTCCACCGCCACGGCCTGCGCGCCCTGGTAGTGGAGCAGGGCGCCGGCGAGGATGAGGTGGCCGGTGCTCGACACCGGCAGGAACTCGGTCAGGCCCTCGACGATGCCGAGGACGAGTGCGGTGATCCAGTCGAGTTGCATGTCGGCTCAGGGCTGCCCGGTGACCAGCGAGCCCGTCTTGTAGCCGACGGCAGCGCTGCGCGCAACGACGCGGTTCAAGATCCGTCCGCCGGGCTCTTCCGCGTCGCGATCCAGCGGTCGATCTTCGCCTCGAGCAGGCCGAGCGGCAGGGCGCCGTCCTCGAGCACGCGGGCGTGGAACTCGCGCACGTCGAAACGCGCCCCGAATTCGCGTTCCGCGCGCGTGCGCAGGCTGCGGATCGTCATCTGCCCGATCTTGTAGGCGAGCGCCTGGCCCGGCCAGGCGATGTAGCGCTCGATCTCCGCCGTGGCATCCGTACGCCCGGCCGCGGTGTGCGCCAGCATGTAATCGATGGCCTGCTCGCGCGTCCAGCCCTTCGCGTGCATGCCGGTGTCCACCACCAGGCGCACCGCGCGCCAGGACTCGGCGAACAGGTTGCCGAGCTTCTGGTAGGGATCGGTGTAGAAGCCGAGTTCCTCGCCGAGGCTCTCGGCGTACAGGCCCCAGCCCTCGGCGTAGGCGGTGCCGATGTCGGGCGTGCGTTCCAGCGGGTCGTCGCTGCCGAAGCGGCGAAAGCGCGGGATCGCCGGGTTCTCGATGACGAGCGCGATCTGGAAGTGATGGCCGGGGATCGCCTCGTGCAGGAAGATCGTCTCGATCTCGTAGGCGGGCCTCGCCGGCAGGTCGTACGTGTTGACGTAGAAGATGCCGGGGCGCGTGCCGTCGGCGGAGGGCTGGTAGTACTCGGCCCCGGCCGCCGACTGCTCGCGGAAGGACTCGATCGGGCGGATCTCGAGCGGCGCCTTCGGCATGAGGCCGAAGAGCCGCGGCGTGGCCGCCGTCACCCGTGCCAGGTGCGAGCGGTAGGCATCGAGCAGCTCGCCGGCCGTTCGGAAGTGGAAGCGGTCGTCGTCGCGCAGCGCGGCGGCGAGCGCCTGCACGTCGCCGCGAAAGCCGATGCGTTGCATCACCCGGGCGATCTCGGCATCGAGCCGCGCCACCTCGCGCAGACCGGTCTGGTGGATCTCCTCGACCGGCATCTCCGTGGTGGTGTAGGCGCGTGCCAGGTACGCATACCAGTCCGCGCCGCCCGGCAGGTCGCCGAGGCCGACGCTCGAGCGGGATTTCGCCAGATACTCGTCGCGCACGAAGTCGTGCAGGCGGCGATAGGCGGGGATCACCTGCGCACCGATGAGTTCGCGGTAGGTCGCGGTCAACCGCTCGCGCTCGGCCGCAGATACCGAGTCAGGAAAGCGGCGCAGCGGCTGCCAGAAGATGCTGGCCTCGGCGTCGGGCACGAGTTGGGCGGCAAGCTGCGGCAACAGGCGTTCGCTGACCACGCGCGGCTGGACGATGCCGCGCTCGATGCCCGTGCGCATCGCGCCGATCATGCGATCCACCCAGTCCGGGAACTGGCGCATGCGCGCGGCGAAGCGGTCGTAATCCGCCATCGTGGCGAAAGGCTGCACGGTTTCGCCGGAGCCGAGCTGCGCGAAGAAGCTCGCCGTGTTGTTGAACTGGTCGAGCGGCAGCAGATCGCCGGGATACGCGAAGCTCTCGAGCGCGATGCGCCGGCCATAGGCGAAGACGTCGTAGTCGAGCGCGGCAGCCGGTGCCAGCGTGGCGCGGTCGATGCGCGCGAGTTCGTCGAGGTAAGCCTGCTCGAGCGCGTGCGCCCGCTCGCGGTGATCGGCCGGCGGCATGCGGTCGTCGAAGCGGTGGTCGCCGATGAAGGTCGCGGCGACGGGATTCAGCTCGAGGTACGCCTCGAAGTAGCGCTCGGTGAGCGTCGTGAGCGCCTCGGCGCCCGCGGGCGCCGCCGTCGCCGGCGGTGGCGGCGGGGCAGGGCTGCCGCAGGCGGCGAGGAGGATGGCGAGGAGGGTCTGGACAGCCGCGCGTGTTTTCATCGGCGTCGTCTCCGGAAATCCGCCCGGTGAGGGCGCCGCTATTCTGGCACAAGGACGCCGCCCGCCGGCCAGGTGCGACGCGTTGGCGCTACGTGTAGGAGCAACGTGTAGGAGCGACGCCAGTCGCGACCTCTTCTTCTCGCGACCTCTTCTTCGCGATTCTCAATCACCAACTCTCCGCCTCACCGCCCGGACACCCGGCGGCGGGACGCTCCCGACGGGCATCCCTGCCCTCTGGTCGCTCGGGTCTCGCAGGCGCTCGGCATCCTGCCTCGCTGGCTCGACACGCCCGCCGCCGGGTGTCCGGGCGGTGAGGCGGAGAGTTGGCGGAAGAGGATTAAAGAATCGCTGGCGTCGCTCCTACACGTTGCTCCTGCAGGTTGCGCCTACGGGGCTCGTGGTTGTGCGAGCGCCCACTTCTCCATGGCGCTGACGAAGCCTTCGAAGCGTGAATACTGTTCCGAGACGATATCGACGGTCAGATTCTGCAACCGGGCGCCTTCGGAAGTGATCGGCCCGAAACAGGCCACGGCGATTTTGCTGCTCAGCGCGTCGCGGCGGTTCCCGAGGTGCAGCAGCAGGCTGTCGATCTCGCCGCGGCTGGTGAATGCCACGATGTCGATCTCGCCAGCCAGCAGCAGGCGTGTCCCGATCTCGAGATGCTTGGTTTCGCGGGCGGTGACGTAGGCGGGCACACGCCTGGTTTTCAGGCCGATGCGCTCGAGGTCACGCACGAAGTCGGGCACGACTGCCGGCTCTGCCATACCCACCACGTCCGGGGCCGGGACGATGACCACACCCTGCGTTTCCCCGCGCCGCTCGAGTTCCTCGACGATCCCGGTCGGGCTGGGAACCGGCGGCATGAGGGCCGGCTTCAGGCCCGACTGTTCCAGCAACGCCGCATCGTTGCCGATGGCGGCAGTCTTCAGTCCGACCACGTCGGCTGGCTTCAGACCGAGCGCCTCGATGCGGTTCAGGTAAGCATCGATGCCATTGCGGCTCGTGAACGCGATCCAGCGGTACTTCTCACGTTCGCGGATGACTTCGTCGAACTCGCGGTAGTCGGCGACCGGCTCGATCGTGATCGTCGGCATCCAGATGGGCCGTGCCCCGCGCTCGATGAGCAACTGCCCGAGCCGGCCAGCATAGTTGCGCGGGGCGGTATAGAGAATGGTCTTGCCGTAGAGCGGGAGCGAGGAGCGGGCGACAAGATCGGTCTGGCGCGGCGCCTGTCCGGCAGTCAGCGCGGCCTGTGGGACAACCGCGAGGCCGGTCAGCAGTGCGACTGCAACCCGTCGGGCATGGGTCGTGTGAGTCATTCAAATCCCCTGAAGAGCCCGACCGGGGCAGCTGTGGATGTCCCGGTCGGGGGCATGGCCTCGACTTGCGCCTCAGGTCTTGCGGGCGGCGCTCAGTTCGTGCACGAAGTCGACCATCGCCCTGACGTTGTCCACGGGTGCAAAGCGCGGCACACCATGGCCCAGGTTGAAGATGTGACCACGAGCGCCCTTGGCAGCCTGCAGCGTCTCGGCGACGCGGTTGCGAATGTCGCCGGGCGCCTGGTAAAGACAATAGGGCTCGGCGTTTCCCTGGACCGATACGCCTGGCCCGAGTTGTGCGACCGCATCGTCCAGGCGCATGCCGTAGTCGATGCCGATGACGTCGGCACCGCAGTTGCGGATCGCCGCCAGGGATCCGTGCGCTCCCATGCCGAAATACAGGATCGGCACACCGGTGGGTTTCACTTCAGCGATGATCTGCCTGACATAGGGCAGGTTGAGCGTTTCGAAATCGCGCGGACCGACGAGGCCTGCATTCGAATCGAACAGCATCAGCGCATCGGCGCCCGCTGCCGCCTGCGCCTTCAGGTATTTCGCCGTATGACGCGCCACCTTGTCCATCAGGGTCGCGAAGACCTCGGGTGCGGAAAAGATGAAGCGCCTGAATTCGATGAAGGAGTGACTCGATCCACCCTCGACCATGTAGGCGCACATGGTGAACGGTGCGCCGGCAAAGCCGATCAGCGGAACCCGGTTGGCCAGTTCGCGCGCACAGATGCGCTGGGCCTCGTAAACGAATCCAAGACCCTCTGCCGGATCGTCGGGAACGACCAGCCGGTCCACGTCGGCCTTGCTTCGGACGGGATTTTCGAAAGCGGGCCCTGTCTTGTCCGAATAACGCAGGTCCATCCCCATGGGCACGGCGGTGGTCGTGATGTCGGAATAGAAAATCGCGGCATCGACACCCAGAATGTCGACGGGCTGGATGGTGATCTCGGCCGCGATCTCGGGTGTGCGCACACCGGTCAGGAAATCGGTGCTGGCGAGAACCTTCTGGTATTGCGGCAGATAGCGCCCGGCCTGTCGCATCATCCAGATCGGCGTGTAGTCGACCGGCTCGCCTCGACAGGCTCTCAGGAAAGTGTCATTGCGTCGGGAAGGGCTGCTGGCCGGAGAGCTGGCGGCCTCCCCTGCGCTGGCCATCGTGGGGCCGAGCGCCAGGGCCGCGCCGACACCTTGAACGAAATGACGCCGATCCATGGTCGATGAATGATCCCTGTACATTGGCCTATTCTCCTTGCAGATACATGTAGCGCCAGCGCCCAGACTGCCGTCCGCTGCGAAGCCCCTCGCTGGCCAGACATGGCATCGTCAGCCTGCTTTCCGGGTTGCCGCTAGAAGTTGAAGGCGGCTGACAACCCGACTTCCCGTCCACGCGAAATTCCCAGGCCCGAGCAGCGCTGCAGTGCGCTGGTGAAGGTGGTGAACGCCGCGTTTCGGTAGCTGCAGGTGCTGGTGCCGGAGAAGTTGCCGGGCGAGGTCTCGTCTTCGAACAGGTTGTGAGCGAACAGCGACACGGTCCATGTGTCTTTGCCGAAGTCCGTTGCCAGGTTCACCAGGGTGCTATCCCCGACATAGCCCTGGTTGACCAGGTCGATGTAGGCCTTGCTGCGATAGGAGGCATCCACGCGCATGGTGAGTTCGTAGTCCGTCATCACGGGCATCGTGTACATGGCGCCCGCCACGACCGTCGTCTTGGGAACACCAGGCGACGTCTTGCCTTCCAGTGAGCGGCCATTGACGATGCGACGGTCCAGAGCGGAACCCGGTACGAAGTCATTCTTGTATTCGTGATCTGCATAACCGATCGCAAGATTGGCCGAGAGCCGATCCGTGATCGATGCGAAGACTTCGAACTCGAAGCCGGTCACTTCGGATTCCGCCACATTCTGCGTGAAGGAGATGGTCGAGTTCGGCAGCTGCGCGGACTGCTGCTGGTTCTCCACGTCCATGTAGAAAAGAGAGAATGAGGTCCGGAGACGTGAATCCAGAAAGCTGTTCTTGGCGCCGACCTCGTAGTTCTTGAGTTCCTCGGGCTTGACGTATACGGCATCAGCGAAGTTGCCTGGATAGCCCGTCGGCTCGGTGGTGTTGAACCGGGCGCTCTTCGTGCCTTCCGAGTAGAGAGCGAAGAAGGTCTGGCCTGCCGACGGTGTCCAGCTGAGTGTCACGCGCGGCAGGAACTCATTCTCGGATTCCTTCAGATCCTGGCCGATAGTATCGCCATAGCTGGCCTGTCGGCAGTCCGGACATTGCTTCTTCTCGATCGTCTCGCGCTGGTAACGGGCCTCGAACGAAGCAGTCAGCTGGTCGGTCAAGTCGTACTCCACCTGGCCGAAGGTCGCGATGTTCTCCAATTCGTCGGCGCCGCGGTCCTGAATCTCGTTCACGCCCGTGATGGAGCCGGTATACGAACTGAGCGGTACGAAGTTGTCGACGCGATAATTGGTGTTCTCTTCATCGAAGTAGTAGAGCCCCGCAAGCCAGCGCAGCCGTTGCCCGGCAGGAGACACGACGCGCAACTGGTGCGACGTGTTCTCGAACTCCTCGTATGTGGCGATGAAGCCTGCCGACGTCTTGCCTCCTGGAGCGATGCCGTTGCCGGGCCCGAAGAACGGGTCCACACCGACGCCTCCGATGTTGCCACGGGGGTACTGGTCGCCGTTGGAATCGAGTTCTGACTTCAGATAGGCGCCGCGATAGGACAGCGTGTAGCCCGACAGGTCGTAATCCGCAATCAGTGACACGAAGTCCCTGGTCTGCTCTTCGCCGCAGTCGCGAGGCGTGCCGCGGCCCACGGCGCCGGGCGTCGGACCTGCACCATAGAAGGGCTGGCACTCGGTGACCCCGGCAATCGGGTCGAGCGTTTCGCCATCGGGCCAGATCGTGTTGTCACCCACGACCGATGTGTTGACGCCGGCGGCAATCCACTCATCAGGATGAGTGATATGGACGAACGAAGCTTCGTCCTCGTCCTCGGAACGGTTGTAGCGCAGCTTCAAGGACAGATCGTCGGTCGCCTCCCAGTACAGGACGCCGCCGTACGCCGTGGTTTCCTGGCCGCCGACACCGGCACTGCCCGTCGGCGTCTGGGCAAAACTGTCCGTTTCATCCATCACCGCCGACAGGGACGCCCACAGCCGGTTCTGAATGATGGGAAAGCTGACCGTGCCCTCCAGCTGCCACCGCGGCGTATCACCCACCGAATATTGGGAGAAGCTCGCGTCGACCTTGCCTGAGAGGTTCTCGGGCTTCGGCGTATGCGTCACGAGATCGACTGCTCCGGTATAGGTGGCGCGCCCGAACATGGCCGTCTGCGGTCCTCTGATGACCTCGACGCGCTCGACATCCTCCATGCGCAGGCTGCCGATGGACCCGCTGACATAAATACCGTCGACGAAGAACGACACGCCCCGCAACTGTTCGCTGGTCGTGTTCGGAGAGAGGCCGCGCATGGTGATCGTGGAAGCACGACGACCTGATGGTGAGCGAATGTTGAGCGATGGCACCCACCTGTCGAGATCGGTCATGTCGCGGATGCCAAGTTGCTTGACCGACTCTTCATCGACGACGGCGATGGACAGCGGCACGTCGAACAAGGATTGTTCGCGGATCTTGGATGTGACGATGATCTGGTCGATGGTGCTCTGCGCGGCTGCCGGTTGCAGAGCAAGTGCGAACCCCAACGACAAGCCGAATGAAATTCGGCTGCAATGGAACAGGCTCTCGGACATGACGATTCCCCCAGTTGGCGATGGCCCCTGTCGGCGCGTCCCCCCGCCGTTTCGAGCAATCGCTGGCATCCTGCGGGCCAGCGACCAGGGTTGTGATGGTGGTGTCAGATCGGTGCGATGACTCACTGTCTCCCGGGATCGCGAAGCAGCGATGGGGATGCTATCGCTGGTTCGAGATGCGCAACCCGAAGACAGGTCATTGTTAAAGGCCACCGGGCATGCAATAGTGCAATGATTTACCCTCCCCCGGTTCCGGGTCAGCGAGAGATTGCGGGAAGGATCGCGGGAGGAGCCGCGCGAAGAATCGCGAGAAGAAGAGGTCGCGACTGGCGTCGCTCCTACACGTCGCTCCTACCCGTCGCTCCTACACGTCGCTCCTGCCCGGGTGCGCTGATCCTCGCGGCGGCGGGGGGCGCCTACAATGCGAGCGCCATGCGCCTGCCGCACCTGCCGCCGCTCTCACTCTATGTGCACCTGCCCTGGTGCCTGCGCAAGTGCCCGTATTGCGACTTCAATTCGCATGAGTTGCGGGGCGATCTGCCCGAGACAGCGTACGTCGATGCCCTGCTCGCGGACCTCGCGTCCGCGGTGCCGGCAGCCCAGGGCCGCGCGCTGCAGTCGGTGTTCATCGGCGGGGGTACGCCGAGCCTCTTCTCCGCCGGGGCGATCGCGAGGCTCCTCGCCGGCATCCGGGCACGGATCGACATCGCGCCGGGCGCCGAGATCACGCTTGAGGCCAATCCGGGCGCAGCCGAGGCGGAGCGTTTCGCCGGCTATCGCGCCGCCGGTGTCACACGGCTGTCGGTCGGCGTGCAGAGCTTCGACGGCGCGCGCCTGCGCGTCCTCGGGCGCGTCCACGACGAGCACGAAGCACGACGTGCGGCGGCACTGGCGCTCGGTCACTTCGAGCGCGTCAACCTCGACCTGATGTACGCCCTGCCCGGGCAGGATCAGGCGCTCGCCGTCGCCGACGTGCGCGCTGCGCTCGCGACCGGTGCGGGGCATCTGTCCTGCTACCAGCTGACGCTCGAGCCGAATACGGTATTCGGCGCGCGCCCGCCGGCCGGGCTGCCCGGCGACGACGCCGCGGCGGCGATCGAGGCGGCGGTGCATGCCGAACTCGCCGCCGCCGGGCTGCGCCGCTACGAGGTGTCGGCGTGGTCGCGGCCGGGAGAAGAATGCCGGCACAACCTCAACTACTGGTGGTTCGGCGACTACCTCGGCATCGGCGCCGGCGCCCACGCCAAGATCAGTTGTGCCGATCGCATCGTGCGCGAGGTGCGCACGCGCGCGCCGGCCGACTACCTGCGTCGTGCGCAGGCGGGCGAGACGGTGACCGAGCGGCGCGAAATTGCCGCGGCCGAGCGCGTGTTCGAGTTCCTGATGAACGCGCTGCGCCTGCCCGGCGGTTTTCCGGAAAAGCTCCTTGCCGAACGCACCGGCGTCACGCTGGCGGCCGCCGAACCCGGGCTCTCGACGGCCATCGATCGCGGCCTGATCGAGCGGCGCGCCGGCGAGATCCGCCCGACTTCTCTCGGCCTGCGTTTCCTCAACGACCTGCTCGCCCTGTTCCTCCCCGACGCGTAGGAGCGACGCTGTAGGATCGACGCTGTAGGAGCGACGCTGTAGGAGCGACGCCAGTCGCGATTCTTCGTCTTCGCGATTCTCTCTTCCGCACCCACCGCCTCGCCGGTCGGCCACCCGGTGGCGGGACGCTCCCTGCG
>JADZBS010000015.1 GCA_020851975.1 Gammaproteobacteria bacterium
GGCACCAAGCGCAAGCCGACCTCATTCCCGACGCCGTGGAAACCTTATGCCATCATCCCCAACCCATGTGAACTACTCCCCCGCTTCTCTCGGCGGGGTCGGGCAGCGCACGATGGAAAACTTCTGAGTGCAGAGCGCCGGGAACCTCGATGACACCGGCTCCGCCGAGGTGGCGGGTTCGCGGGGCAGGCCCCTGGTTGGCACGGTATCGGCAGCGATCGATGCGCTGCCGGTGCTGCCCTTCCACCGGGCCCTGCTGAGGCGCATTGCCGTCGGGATGTTCTTCGACATCTTCGACCTCTACATCGCGGCTGCGGTCGGTGGCGCTCTGGTGGCCGCGGGCTGGGCGACGCTCGCCGATCTCGCGCCCCTCGCAAGCCTCACGCTCGCAGGCATGCTCATCGGGGGCCTCGCCGCGGGCGTCGTCGGTGACCGCGTGGGCCGCCGGCAGGCTTTTCGGTGGAGTCTCGCTCTCGTGGCGGTCTCCTCGATGGCGACTGCCGCAGCGCCGGGGGTCAAGGCCCTCGCAGCGGCGCGCTTCTTCACCGGGCTGGGGCTGGGGGCGGAAGCGGTGCTCGGATATGCCGCGTTCGCCGAATTCCTGCCGGCGAGCATGCGCAGCCGGTGGATCGGATGGCTCGCGACGATTGCGAACACGGGGGTGCTCGCTGCGGCGATTGCCGGTTATCTGCTCATTCCGTGGGTCGGGTGGCGAGCATTATTCGGCATTGCCGCCGCGGGTGCGCTGCTCGGGTGGTGGTTGCGCCGGGACATGCCGGAGTCACCGCGTTGGCTCGAGGCCACGGGCCGCCGCGCGGCGGCACTCGTCGCGCTCGAACAGATGGCTCCGGGTCACGGACGCGACGCCGTGAGGCACGCGCCGAGACCGGTGCGGCATCCCGCGGCAACACCTGAGGAGCCGGAATCAGTCGCTGGGTCGCGCGATGAGATCGGTACGGCGCGCGCCCTGACGCTGGCCGCCGGCATGAACACGGCCATGTACCTGGCCATCTTCTCATTCCTGACCTGGCTTCCGAGCATCATGGTCTCCCAGGGACGGGCACTGCCTCGCAGCCTGCTCATGAACCTCGTGATGTCTTCGGGTTCATTGGTCGGGACCTTCTCCGCAGGCTACATCGCCGAACGCCTCGGCCGGCGGACAGGGGTTGCGGCGCTCGCAACCGTCACGGCGGCTCTCGGGATCGCGTTCGGTTCGGCCGGAGATCAGGGGGTCCAGACCGCGCTCGGCTTCGCGCTTTACGTGACGGTCTACGCGCTCGCGGTCGCATCGGTCTCGATCTATACGCCCGAGTTGCTCGCGACACCGGTCCGACTGCGCGGCGCCGGGGTTGCGGTGTCCATCGGGCGCGGATTCGCCATGCTCGCACCGCTCGCGCTACCGGCGCTGCTGGGCGGGTTCGGACTGATAGGCGTGAGTACCGCGTTCGCGACGGTCATGTTGATGGAAGCCGGTGCGGTTCTGCTCTTCGGCATCGAAACCCAAGGCCGACCGATGCGCTAGAGCCTGCCGACAACGCGTTCGAACGGCTGCGAAGACGGGTGCGACGACGTTGATCTGCCGGCGCTCGAGGATCTCTCGCAGTTGCTCCTTGTACGCCCTGGCGCGAGCGATCCTTCAGCAGCGACCAGCGCAGGCCCTTGAGCGAGGGATCGGTGCGCTGCTCGATGTGCTGCGTACGATCCACCGCCGCATTGGCGTGCCAGATGACGTGGTTCTTGGGAGACCCCTCGATGGCGCGTATCCCGGATGTGGAACTAGAGCGGCTGAAGGCCGAGGTGTCGGTCGAGCGGCTGGTAGAGGGCTCGTTGGTGGTGACGTGAAGCCTCTTCGGGTCTTGTTTGCGAACGTCGTGCAGTCCGGGCTCGAAGGCGTGCCCTGCCAGGTGCTGCCCCGCCGGGCGTCAAAGGCCGTGAAGCTTTCCTTGGCGAGCACGTTGCCAGCGCTGTCGAAGATCAGAGCCCCGCTGCCCAGGTGATCGGTAGTGAGATACGTCGTCGCGTTCGTCCCGTCCGGCTTTCTCATGTAGATCGCCGTGCCCGAGCCCGCCGGGATGAAATGGTGATATTCGATCGCGCCGCCGGGCCGGGAGAGCTTCTCCATGATCCCGCCGACGTACCAGGTGGTTGTCGTGCTGGCGCCGTCGACCGCCACCTGCTTCCAGCGCTGGTGGCTGGCGTTGTAACTGAACTGCGTCGAGTTGCTGCCTTGGTTGACCAGGTTCGGCTGGTTGTAGAAGTACCAGCTCATCGTGCTGCCGCCGCGCCGGATCATGTTGCCGTTCTTGTCGTGTCGATAACCGAACGAAACGACCTGCCCCTTGGCGTCCGTCTGTTGCTCCAGCTCGTTCAGGGAGTTGGGCGCTAAGGAAGTTCCGCGGCCGGGCATCACGACCTGGCTCGCGGCCGTCAGGCCGTGATGTCTACGCGCGCGTCGCGGCCGGTTCGGCCCGCAGGCGGGCCACGCTGCACAGCAGGGCGACGAAGGTCAGGCCACAGGCGATCAGCGCCGGCATGCGGCCGCTGCCGACGTTCAGCGCGAGCAGTGCCGCGACCAGCGTCGCGCCCAGGGTCTGCCCGGTCAGGCGATTGGTGGAGATCAGGCCGCCGGCCGAGGCGGCCCGGTGCCAGGGGGTGGAACTGACGATCAGGCGCGCGTTGGGCGCGAGGAACATGCCGAAGCCGACGCCGGCCAGCGCCATGCGCCAGCCGACGGTCACCGGCGCGACCTGCCCGGGCAGCAGCGCCAGCAGCAGCATGGCGACCGCGGCGATGGCCA
>JADZBS010000016.1 GCA_020851975.1 Gammaproteobacteria bacterium
CCCTGGTTGCCTGGAATTGTTGACACGCCTGGTCTGCGGACATAACCTACCTCACGACTGGCACAAGATCTTGTGCTGCCGCCTCAGCCGATCTTCCCTGCGCCACCGGGTGTGCGCGGGCGCGGGAGAGTCGACTGGCAGGCGGTACGCCGGACGGGCCGGCATGGGTTTGGGTAGAGGGCGGGTCCGTGCAATACGGGCCGCATGTTTCGCGGGGGTTGAGGGTGGCGATGAAAACGGCAGTCCAGGCTGACCGGACAAAGGCTCCGGGCATTTCGTTCCAGGAAGCGTCGATCGACATCTGGGACAAGAAGTACCGGCTGAAGTCGAAGAGCGGCGAGGTCATCGACGAGACCATGGACGATACCTACCAGCGCATTGCCCGTGCGCTGGCCGAGGTCGAAGCCGAAGCCGGACGCGAACGCTGGTCCGAGACCTTCCTCTGGGCGTTGCGCCGGGGTGCCATACCCGCCGGGCGCATCGTGTCCAATGCCGGTGCCAGGGAACACAAGCCGGCGACCTCGACGATCAACTGCACGGTCTCCGGGACGATCGCCGATTCGATGCACACGATCCTCGAGAAGGTGCACGAAGCCGGCCTGACGTTGAAAGCGGGCTGCGGTATCGGCTACGAGTTCTCGACGCTGCGTCCTCGCGGCGCCTACGTGAGCGGCGCTGGCGCCTACACCTCCGGTCCGCTGTCGTTCATGGACATCTACGACAAGATGTGCTTCACCGTGTCGTCGGCCGGTGGCCGGCGCGGTGCGCAGATGGGTACCTTCGATGTCGGACACCCGGACGTGCTCGACTTCGTCCGTGCCAAGCGTGAAAACGGGCGGTTGCGGCAGTTCAATCTCTCGTTGCTGATCACCGACGACTTCATCCGTGCCGTCAAGGCCAACCAGCCCTGGCCGTTGGTGTTCCCGATCGACGCGCGCCTCGCCGGGGACGGTGACATCGGCCTGAATGACCCCGATCAGGTCGTCTGGCGGGAATGGCCGGTCACCGAGGGCTATCTGAGCAACGATCGCGGTGAGGTCGCCTGCCGCATCTACAAGAAGCTGCCGGCACGGCGTCTCTGGGACATGATCATGGCGTCGACCTACGACTTCGCCGAGCCGGGCTTCGTCCTGATCGACCGCGTCAACGAGATGAACAACAACTGGTTCGAGGAGACGATCCGCGCAACCAATCCCTGTGGCGAGCAACCGCTTCCGCCCTATGGGTCCTGTCTGCTCGGTTCGGTCAATCTCACCAAGTTCGTGCTCGACCCGTTCACCGAGTCCGCGCGCTTCGACTGGGACGAATTCCGCCGGGTGGTCTGCGTGTTCACCCGCATGCTCGACAACGTGGTGGAGATCAACGGCCTGCCGCTCGGTCCCCAGCGCGACGAGATCCACCGCAAACGCCGTCACGGCATGGGTTTTCTCGGCCTGGGCTCGGCCATGGCGATGCTCAGGCAGCGCTACGGTTCGCGCGAGTCGGTGCAGTTCACGGAGGACGTGGCGCGCGAGATGGCCATCGCCGGCTGGGAGACCGCCATCGAGCTGGCACGCGAGAAGGGACCGGCCCCGATCATGCTGGAGGAGTTCACGGTAACCCGCGCCATGCTGCGCCAACGGCCGGAAATGGCGGCGGATGGCTGGCAGGTCGGAGACCGCATCGCCGGGCGTGTCCTGCACGCGCGCTACAGCCGTTACATGCAGCGGCTGGCCCAGGTGGCCCCAGAGCTCGTCAGGGAACTGGAGGATGTCGGCGCCCGGTTCACTCATCACAGCTCGATTGCTCCGACCGGCACCATCTCGCTGTCACTGGCCAACAACGCCAGCAATGGCATCGAGCCGAGCTTCGCACACCACTATTACCGCAACGTCATCCGTGAGGGTCGCAAGACCAAGGAGAAGGTCGACGTTTTCTCCTTCGAGCTGCTGGCTTACCGGCAGCTCGTCAACCCGGGCGCCATGCCGGGCTCGACACGACCGGAGGAGCAGCTGCCGGACTACTTCGTCACTGCAGACGACATCAAGCCGCGCGAGCATGTCGACATCCAGGCTGCAGCCCAGAAGTGGGTCGATTCGTCCATCTCGAAGACCGCCAACGTGCCGACGAATTTCCCCTACGAAGAGTTCAAGGACATCTATCTCTATGCCTACGAGAAGGGCCTGAAGGGCTGCACGACTTTCCGCTTCAACCCGGAGGCGTTCCAGGGTGTGCTGGTCAAGGAGCAGGATCTGAAGAACACCCGCTATACCTTCGTGCTCGATGACGGCACGGAAATCACCGCCAGGGGTGACGAGGAAATCGAGTACGACGGTGAACTGCACACCGCCGCCAACCTGTTCGATGCCCTGAAAGAGGGCTACTACGGCAAGTTCTGAGACACTGTCCGGAACGCCCAGGAGACCGACTCATGCCCGGAATCACCATCGACAAGAAGATCGTCGGCTACCGCGTGGAAGGTGCCGAGAACAAGGCGCCGGAGAGCAGGGCGGACAAGCCCACGGCCCGCGAGGTCAGTGCCGACGGCAAGGTCGTGCGCATGCACGAGAAGCTCGAGCGTCCGGAGATGCTCATGGGCTCCACCTACAAGGTGAAGACGCCGGTGTCCGACCACGCGATGTACGTCACCATCAACGACATCGTGCTCAATCCCGGCACGGAGTACGAGCAGCGGCGCCCGTTCGAGATCTTCATCAATTCCAAGAACCTGGACCACTACCAGTGGATCGTGGCGCTCACGCGCCTCATGTCGGCCGTCTTCAGGAAGGGCGGTGACGTGACCTTCATGGTCGACGAGCTGAAGGCCGTGTTCGACCCGCGTGGCGGCTACTGGCAGCCCGGGGGCAAGTTCATGCCCTCGATCATCGCCGACCTCGGTCACATCATCGAGCGGCACCTGAAGTCGATCGGGCTACTGCCGCCCGACACGCTCGACGAGCACCAGAAGCGTCTCGTGGAGATGAAGCGCAAGGAGTTCGAGGAGCGCAGTCGCCAGCACGATGCCTTCGCCAGGAGCCATTACCCGGATGGCGCCCAGCTTTGCAAGGTCTGCAACACCACGGCGGTGGTGATGATGGACGGCTGCCTCACCTGCCTCGCCTGCGGTGATTCGAAGTGTGGCTGACCGGCCCACGCGGCTGCTGAGAGCAGGGTGCACTGCCGGGGCGGTCGTCCCCGGCAGGTCACAGCCGACGGAACCCGGATACCAGCGTGGCGCGCCGCCTGTAAACTAGGCGGCATGAGCCTCGTCGTCCCCGATTTTTCCGCCGTCAAGGTCCTGGTAGCCGGTGACCTGATGCTCGACCAGTACTGGTTCGGGCCCACCTCGCGCATCTCGCCCGAGGCCCCGGTGCCGGTGGTCCGCGTGACGCAGTCGCAGGCGCGCGCCGGTGGCGCGGCCAATGTGGCCGTCAACCTCGCGAGTCTCGGCGCCGCCACGGTGCTCTGCGGCGTCGTCGGCGACGACGCGAACGGTGATGCCCTGCGTTCCCTGCTCGCCGGGTGTGGCATCGGCCTCGACCTGGTGCGGTCGCCTGACCGGCCCACCATCACCAAGCTGCGCGTACTCAGCCGCAACCAGCAGTTGATCCGTCTCGACACCGAGGACGCCTTCGGCCCGCCGGAGGCCCGCAGCCTCGTCGAAGTGCTCGACCGGCACCTGCAGGGCACCCGGGTGTGCGTGCTGTCGGATTACGCCAAGGGTACGCTGCTCGAGGCGCCGGCTCTGGTGCGTGCCTGCCGCGACCGGGCCGTCGATGTCCTGGTGGATCCGAAAGGCACGGATTTCACGCGTTACCGGGGGGCCACGCTGCTCACGCCGAACCTGGCGGAGTTCGAGGCAGTCGCCGGTCATGCGGCGGACGATGCGGACCTGGTCAACCGCGCGCGTCGCCTGCGCACCGATCTCGCCCTTGCGGCCCTCGTGGTGACGCTCGGCGAGCGCGGCATGGTCATGGTCACCGAGGCACGCGAGGCGGCTTTCCTGCCAGCGCGTTCGCGTGAGGTATTCGACGTGACCGGTGCCGGTGACACCGTCATCGCCACGCTGGCTGCCGGACTCGGTGCCGGCATGTCGCTGGCCGATGCCGCCGCGCTTGCCAACGTGGCTGCTGGCCTGGTGGTGCGCAAGATCGGTGTGGCCTCGGTCACACCCTCCGAACTGCGACTCGAGCTGCACGAGCGCGGGCGCGGTGGCCGTGGACTGCTGCGGCGAGAGGAGGCGCGCCAGGTAGCGGCCGAGGCGAGGGGACGCGGTGAGCGCATCGTCATGACCAATGGCTGCTTCGACATCCTGCACGCCGGGCACGTTGCCTACCTCGAGGAAGCGAAGGCCCGTGGCGACCGCCTGATCGTGGCCGTCAACGACGACGACTCGGTTCGTCGCCTGAAGGGAGAGGATCGCCCGATCAATGGCCTCGAGGACCGCATGGCGGTACTCGCCGGGCTGGCTGCAGTCGACTGGGTGGTGCCCTTTGTCGAGGACACGCCGGCCGCGCTGGTCGCCGAGATCCTGCCTGACGTGCTCGTGAAGGGTGGTGACTACCGGCCGGAAGACATCGCCGGCGGGGCTGCGGTGATCGCCAACGGAGGGCGGGTCGAGGTGCTGAGCTTCAGGGAGGGTCGCTCCACCTCGCGTATCCTGGCCGCCATCCGCGGCCGTTCCTGATCCGCCGGCTCGTGCGGTTCCTCTACGTCGTCCTGTCCTGGGTGATGCTGCCCGTCTTCGCCGGGCACCTGCTGTGGCGCAGTCGCAGCGAGCCGCGCTACCGCCAGCGGTTGGCGGAACGCTTCGGCTTCGGTTGCGCGCGGTTGTCGCGCCGGAGCATCTGGATCCATGCGGTATCTGTCGGCGAGGTCACGGCGGCTGCGCCGCTGGTGCGGGCTCTCGGCCGGCGTTTCACCGGTACGCCAGTGGTGGTCACGACCATGACGCCAACCGGCTCACAGCGTGCGCGCGACCTGTTCGGGACGAGCGTGACGCACAGCTACGTGCCCTACGACGATCCGGGTTCCGTACGCCGGTTTTTCGACTGGGCCCGGCCCGGCCTCGCCGTGATCCTCGAAACCGAGATCTGGCCAAACCTCTACCACGAGTGCGGGCGACGCGGCGTGCCGCTGGTCATGGCGAGCGCGCGGCTCTCGGTGAAATCGGCGCGGCGCTACCGCATCCTGTTCGGGCTCATCCGCGACAGCCTCGCGCATGGCATCGTCATCGGTGCCCAGAGCGAGGCCGATGCGGACCGCTTCCGTGCGCTCGGCGCCAACCCGTTGCGTACCCATGTCACCGGCAACATCAAGTTCGACTTCGACCTGCCGGCCGGCATCGAGACCGCTGGTCGCGCCCTGCGCGCCACCCAGGCCGCGAGTCGGCCCGTGTGGATCGCCGCCAGCACGCATCAGGACGAGGAGCAGGTGCTGCTCGACGCGCATCGCCAGGTGCTGGCCCGCCATCCTGACTGCCTGCTTATCCTGGTGCCGCGGCACCCGGAGAGATTCGCGGCCGTTGCGGGTCTGGTCACTCGTGCGGGATTTCACGTCGTCACGCGCAGCAGCGACGCGGCCTGTACGCCGGCGACCCAGGTATTTCTCGGTGACACCATGGGCGAGCTGACCCTGTTCTACGCCGCCGCGGATGTCGCTTTTGTCGGGGGCAGCCTGGTCGCCATCGGCGGCCACAACCTGCTCGAGCCCGCCGCGCTCGGCCTGCCGTCGCTGACCGGGCCATTTATCTTCAATGCACCCGACATCGCCGCGTTGCTGGTGGCCGATGGGGCCACCGTTATCGCTGGCGATGCCGACAGCATTGCCGCCGAGGTCGTGCGCCTCCTGGAGGACCCCGAGGAGCGGGCCCGGCGCGGCGAGTGTGCCCGCCGCGTGCTGGAGCGCAATCGCGGCGCGCTCAGCAGGCTGCTGGCGCTGGTCGAACCGCTGGTGGTCGCGGATCGGGAAAACGACCTGACGTCGCGCGGCTAGGGTGCCGGCGGTGTTGCCACGTTGCCGGCAGGCGCCTGCCGTTCGAGCCAGCCGTCGACCTCCTGCAGGTCCGGCTCCTCCAGGGAACCGGCGGCTTCCTTGAGACGCAGGACGTTGACGATGTAGTCGTAGCGGCTGCGGGCGTAGTTGGTCTCGGCCTGGTAGAGCTGCCGGCGGGCATCAAGGACATCGACGGTCGTGCGCGTTCCCACCTCGAATCCGGCCTCCGTGGCCTGCAGGGCCGTCTGCGCGGACTTCAGCGCCTGCTGCAGGGCCTTTACCCGCGAGATCTCTGACGTGACAGCCAGGTAGGCGTCGCGTGTGGCGCGCTCGGTCTGGCGGGCGGTACGTTCCAGGCGCTCCTTGGCGGCGCGATGCTGGTAGACGGCCTGCTGTACGCGGGAACTCGTTGCACCGCCGCTGTAGATCGGCAGGGCAATCTGCAGGGCGATGCTGTCGGTCTCGCGGTCGATGTCGCTTGGTCCCTGCGAGGTGCTGAGTGCCGAGAATGAGGATTGCTGACCACGCTGGCGGTTGTCGGTGTGACTGCCCACGAAATCGATGGTCGGCAGGTGCCCGGAGCGGGCGATGCTGATGTCATCACGCGCGATCTCCGCGCCGAGTTGCGCGGACTGCAGGCTCAGGTTCTGTTGCAGAGCGACCTCGACCCAGGCGTCCTCGTCGATCGGGTCTGGCGGGAGAAGCGGGATTTCGGCCCTGGGCTTGGCGAGTTCACCCGGGTAGTCGCCGACGATCTCGCGCAGCACTTCCTTCCTGTTGGCCAGGGAACGCTTCGCCACGATCTCGGCCGCAACGGCCTGGTCGAAGCCCGACTGGGCCTCCTGAACGTCGGTGATGGCGATCAGGCCGACCTCGAAGCGCTTCTGCGCCTGCTCGAGCTGCCTGCCGATCGCTTCGCGCGCGGCCACGTTCGACGCCAGCGTGTCTTCGGCGGCAAGTACCTGGAAGTAGGCATCCGCGACGCGGGTAAACAGCGCCAATTCAGCGACCCGATAGTCGATGTCCGCCTGCAGCACTTCCTTGTCCGCCTGTCCCAGCCGTACCCACTGGTCCCAGCGAAACACGGTCTGGCGCAGCTGCACCTGCCAGTCGAACTTGTCCGCACGCGATCCACTGACGCTGCTGATGATGCCCGGCCCGAACGGGAAGGACGATGTCGACCTGGAATCGACTTCGTCGTTGGCGAGGTTCGTCGTGCCGCTCAGCTGGGGCAGCAGCGCGCCGCGCGCCTGCGGCTTGGCTTCACGGGTTGCCATCCGGGTCGCCTCGGCCTCACGCAGCTGCGGGTCATTCTGACGTGCCATCTGGTAGATGTCCCAGAGGCTGTCGGCGCGGGCGGCGCCGGCGGCGAGCAGGCAGGCGGCGAGACTGGCAATCCTGATGGTTCTGACCATGTTCCTGGTTCCCGGTGACGGCCGGTTCCCAGATCCCGCATCGGGCGGGTCTGGCCGGCCAAGCCTACAGACTACTGGAAAGCCCGATGGAGGCGCAGGCGCATACTGTAACGATTTGTAACGCCCCTGCCGCCCCGTGCACGCGCCTGCTGTTCAGAACGTGAAGCGCTCGGGTTGAGGCGCGTGGGACAGTGCCGGCAATACTGTCTCGAACAGCGTCTCCTGCGTGAATCCCGCCGCGGTACGCCGCACGAGAAGGGCGTCCATGGCCGGGGCCTCGCCGACCGTGACGAACAGGCGCCCGTCTTTCTCCAGCCAGTCCTGGAAGCGCGGCTCGAACAGAGGTACGGAGCCGGTGACCGCAATGCAGTCGAAGGTGCCGGGCGGTTGCCAGGCGAAGACGTCCTGGGTCAGGACTTCGCAATTCACCGCGCCTGCGTCGTGCAGGTTGAGCCGGGCCGTCTCGGCGAGTGCCGGATCGATCTCCAGGCTGGTGACCTGTGCACCGAGCCGGCCGAGGCAGGCCGTCAGGAATCCGCTGCCGGTGCCGACCTCCAGGACGCGGTCGCCGCTGCCGACGTCGAGTGCCTGCAGGATTCGTCCGACCAGCTGGGGCGTGAGCATGCGTTGGCCGCCGGGCAAAGGAATGGCCGTATCGGCGAAGGCGAGCGACCGGTAGGCCGGTGGCACGAAACGCTCGCGCGGCACGTCGTGGAGGACCCTCAGCACGGCCGGGTCGAGAACTTCCCAGGCGCGGATCTGCTGCGTCACCATCTGGATGCGGGCGGCTTCGGTGTTCGACGACATCGGGGACGACTCCTCCAAGGGGCGGCAAGGGTAAGGATTCCGGTACAGCCGGACAAGAGACCCGGCTGCGGCCATTATGGTGAAAAGCCGAGGTCCTGCCGCAAGCCCATCGGCTATGCTACCGAAAAATCCCGTAACCGGACCGGGATGTCCGGGCGGGCCGTCCCTGGGGCCATTGCCGCGCACCGTGTGCTGCGCATGCGCTGGCGTCCCGACCGACATGGACGACGACATCATGACGAGGCCGGGCACCGGCGAGCGATGATCCCCGTGACGGCCACGACCCAGCTCTGGTTGACCGGCTCGCTAGCGCTCGGCTGTGCGGCGCTGGCCGCCATCTGCCTGGTGCTCTGGCTCGCGCTGCGCCGCCAGTCGGTCCGGATCGACGCCCTGCAGAAGGACGTATCCGCTGCCGCCGAGGGTGATGCTTTCGGCGCTCGCCTCGACTACCCGCGCGATTTTCCGGAACTCGCCGGGCTCGGCGCCAGCATCAATCGCCTGTTCGAGACCCTGCAGGCGCGAGACCGGCAGGTCCGCGAACGTGAAGCGCTGTTCGCCGACCTGGCCAACACCATGCCCGAGCCGGTACTGGTGCATCGCGAGCGCATCATTTTCGCCAACCGTGCGGCAGCGGCGCTGCTCGGACTGGCGCCGGAGGCGCTCGTAGGACGTCCGGTCACCGACCTCGTCCGGCCGGCCTACCGCGCCATGACCCGCAACGCAGTCACGAAGCGGCTGGCCGGGGAGATCCTGCCCGACCGCATGGAGGTACAACTCGTCAATGGCCAGGAGTCGGGCCAGTGGGCCGAAGCCAGCGGTGCGATCATCGACTACCGCGGGCAGCGGGCGATCCTCACCATCGCGCGCGACATCAGCTACCGCAAGGACATCGAGACCTCCCTCGGGCGCGGCAAGCAGCAGGCGCAGATCACCCTGGAGTCGATCGGCGAGGGCGTGATCACGGCCGACCAGGAGGGGGTCATCGACTACATGAATGCTGCCGCCGAGAAGCTCACCGGTATCGGGCGCGAGCATGCAGTCGGCAAGCGGATGGCCGAGGTTGCGCGGCTCATCGACGAGACGGACCGGCGCGATCTCGGCGACCCCATCCAGCGCTGCCTCGGCGACCGGCGGCGGGTGAACATGGGCCGCCGGGCCATGCTGCTGTCGCAGGCGGGCGGCAAGGAACTGTCGATCGAGCTGACCGCCTCGCCGATCCGCGGCCCGGGTGACGTCATCGCCGGGGCGGTGGTGATCATGCACGACGTGTCCGAGATACGGGGCCTGACCAAGCGGATGAGCTACCAGGCCACGCACGATCCCCTCACCGGCCTCATCAACCGGCGCGAGTTCGAGCGCCGGCTGGAGGAGGCCCTGCAGTCGGCGCGCGAGCAGAACGTGAGTCACGTGCTCTGCTACCTCGACCTCGACCGGTTCAAACCCGTCAACGACACCTGCGGGCACATCGCCGGTGACAGCCTGCTGCGCAGCCTTGCGGGCCTGATCCGCGAGAAGGTGCGTGAGTCCGACGCCGTGGCGCGGCTCGGTGGCGACGAGTTCGGCGTCCTGCTGCTCGGCTGTCCGCTCGACAAGGCCCGTCAGATCGCCGACGACATCTGTACCGCCGTGCGCGATTACCGCTTCGTGTGGCAGGACAAGGTGTTCTCGATCGGGGTGAGCATCGGCATGGTGGAGATCGGGCGCGAGAGCGCCACGATCGAGGACGTGCTCGGCGCCGCGGACTCCGCCTGCTACGTCGCCAAGCAGGAAGGCCGCGGGCAGGTGCACGTCTACTCGGCCCGCGACGAAGTCACCGCGCGCCAGCGCGGCGAGATCTACTGGCTGCGCCAGTTGCAGGCCGCACTGAAGGAGAACCGCCTGGATCTCGTCGTCCAGCCCATCCTCGCCGTAGCCGGCAGACAGGGACAGGGCGGGCCGGCCATGGAGGTCTACCTGCGCCTTGCCGACGAGCACGGCAAGCTCGTCCCGCCGGCGCAGTTCCTGCAGGCTGCCGAGCGCTATCACCTCATGGGCAGCCTCGATCGCTGGGTGGTGCGGGCCACGCTCGGCGCGCTCGGCCAGGGCGCCATCCGTCTGCCCGAAGGGCGCAGCTGCACCATCAACCTGTCGGGCCAGAGTCTCGGCGAGGACGACTTCCTGGAGTTCGTCGTCGAGTGTCTCGACCAGAGCCAGGTGGCCCCTTCGCAGGTGTGTTTCGAGGTCACGGAGACGACGCTCATGGCGGACCTCGAGCGTGCCGAGCGTTTCGCCAGCGTGCTGCACGGCATGGGCTGCCAGTTCGGCCTCGACGACTTCGGCAGCGGCGTGGGTGCGCTCGCCAGCCTGCGCAACCTCGACATCGATTACCTCAAGATCGACGGCGCCTACACGCGCGATCTGGAGGCCGATACGCTCAACAGCCAGGTGGTCGCCGCGATCACGCGCCTCGCGAAGACGGTGGGATTCAAGGTCGTCGCCGAACAGGTCGAGGCGCAGGCTGATTTCGACGCCCTGCGCGGGATGGGAGTCGACTACATCCAGGGTCACTACGTCGATCGGCCGCGTCGCATCGGTGAACCAGCGACCGCGACGGCCTCCGTGCACTGATCGGCAGGCGCCCCATCGGCGGCGCATGGCGCGGCGTCTTCTTGCGCCGCAAGAGACGGTGGATGCATGGCGCCGCTGCGCGACTGCGAAACCGCCGTACGGGAAAGCCGCATTGTGGGGCTGCGCGGGCCGGTGCTAGCGTCGAACCGTGTCATGAACCAGCGCAGGCCGTTTATGAACAACGATCAGTCACCAGTCGCGGATCCCACGGGCATCACGCCGCTCGACCTGGAGCACCGGCAGCTCGTCGAGGCGATCAACGAGACCTGCGCCGAACTCGAACGCGGCGCCGCACGCGACGCCGTGCTCGACCAGCTCGGGGTACTTTACGTGCGGGTGAACGCCCACTTTGCGCTCGAGGAACGCCTGACACGCGAGCGCAGCCCGGAGGTCTACCGTTCCCGCAAAGCCAGGTATCACGACCTGCTGGAACGGGTCGGGGCCATGATGGATGCCTTCTACGAAGGCCGCTGCGGCGCCTGCGACCAGGCGCTCGGGAAGTGCCTGCTGTCCTGGCTCGAGCAGCACCTGAAGGCAGGTCACTCGCACCTCGCCACACCGGCGGGCCGGTGGGCCTGCTGAAGCCCGGGGCGATTGCCGGCGGTTCGGCCCCGGCGGACGCGCCGCCAGGGCCGGCCGGGGCTCAGAGCAGCGGCACCAGCAGCAGTGCCACGATGTTGATGATCTTGATCAGCGGGTTGATGGCCGGGCCGGCGGTGTCCTTGTAGGGATCGCCGACGGTATCGCCGGTCACGGCGGCCTTGTGGGTGTCGGAGCCCTTGCCGCCGAAGTTGCCTTCCTCGATGTACTTCTTGGCGTTGTCCCAGGCGCCACCACCCGTGCACATCGAGATCGCCACGAAGAGACCCGTGACGATGGTGCCGATCAGCAGTCCGCCAAGTGCGCGCACGCCGGCGCCGGCACCCATCGCGGCGTTGAGAGCGACGGCGAGCACCACCGGCACGAGGATGGGCAGCAACGAGGGCACGATCATCTCCTTGATTGCCGCCCTCGTCAGCAGGTCGACAGCCTTGGAGTAGTCCGGCTTCGCCTTGCCCTCCATGATCCCTTTGATTTCGCGGAACTGGCGGCGCACCTCGGTGACCACCGACCCGGCTGCGCGGCCCACCGCCTCCATGGCCATGGCGCCGAACAGGTAGGGCACCAGGCCGCCGATGAACAGGCCGATGATGACCGCCGGGTCGGAGAGCGAGAAGCTGACCATCTCGCGTCCCGTTGCCGCGAGGTGGGTCTCGAGGTTGTGGGTGTAGTCGGCGAACAGCACCAGTGCGGCTAGGCCCGCCGACCCGATGGCGTAGCCCTTGGTGACTGCCTTCGTGGTGTTGCCCACCGCATCGAGCGCGTCGGTGATGGTGCGGACGTTCTTCGGCAGGCCCGACATCTCGGCGATGCCGCCGCCGTTGTCGGTGATCGGGCCGTAGGCGTCGAGCGCCACGATCATGCCGGTCATCGACAGCATGGACGTGGCGGCGATGGCGATGCCATAGAGGCCATCGAGCTCGTAGGCGCCCCAGATGGCGGCGCAGACGGCAAGGACCGGCAACGCGGTGGACTTCATCGAGACGGCGAGACCCGCGATGATGTTGGTGGCGTGGCCGGTCTGCGAGGCACCGGCGACGTAGCGCACCGGGCCGTACTCGGTGGCGGTGTAGTACTCCGTGATCCAGATCAGGACACCGGTGAGCGCGAGGCCGATGACCGCGCAGCCGAAGAGCGCACCGGCTTGTTCGCCCATCATCGCGTTCGTGACCGGATAGAAGGCGAGGAGCGCGATCACGCCCGAGACGATCACGCCGCGGTAGAGTGCGTTCATGATCTTGCCACCTTCGGCAGCCTTCACGAAGAAGGTGCCGACGATGGAGGCGACGATCGACACCGCGCCGAGCACGAGCGGGTAGGCGATGTAGGCGAGGTCGAGCGCGCCGTCGGCCGTGCGGAAGAGCAACCCGCCGAGCAGCATCGTGGCGACGAGTGTCACGGCGTAGGTCTCGAAGAGGTCCGCGGCCATGCCGGCGCAGTCGCCGACGTTGTCGCCGACGTTGTCGGCGATCACTGCCGGATTGCGCGGGTCGTCTTCGGGAATGCCCGCCTCGACCTTGCCGACGAGATCGGCGCCGACATCGGCGCCCTTCGTGAAGATGCCGCCGCCGAGGCGGGCGAAGATCGAAATCAGCGAACCGCCGAAGGCGAGGCCGACGAGCGCGTGCAGTGCGTGCTCGTCACCGACCATGCCGCGCAGCACGGCGAAGTAACCGGCGACGCCGAGGAGGCCGAGTCCGACCACGAGCATGCCGGTGATCGCGCCGCCGCGGAAGGCGATCTGCAGCGCGGGGTTGAGGCCGACGCTCGCGGCCTGCGCGGTGCGGACGTTGGCGCGCACCGAGATGTTCATGCCGATGTAGCCGGCGGCGCCCGAGAGTACCGCGCCGACCACGAAGCCGATGGCGGTCGCCGCGTCGAGCGCGATGCCGAGCACCACGGCGAGCACCACGCCCACGATGCCGATGGTCGTGTATTGGCGGTTGAGGGAGGCGGCAGCGCCGGCCTGGACTGCCGCGGCGATCTCCTGCATCCGCTCCGAGCCCGGCGACTGGGCCAGGATCCAGCGTACCGAGAACACGCCGTAGAGAATGGCGAGGACGCCGGCACCGATGGCCAGCCAGAGAGCCAGGTCAGTAGACATCAGTCAGTACTCCAGCAAGAGCCCGGGGTCCACTTCTGGGGCGGCCTCACCGGGGCGGGAAAAAGGCCGCGCATGATAGCACCTGGCCCGCCCCGGAGGGGAGCCCGTCAGCCCCTGGGCGGCAACTTGCGCCTCACGCCGACGTTGCGCAGGGTGACGTAATCGGGCAGCCCGGCGCGATAGGGCGGATAGGCCTCCCCCTGGATCAGGGGCTCGAGATAGCGGCGGGCCGCCACCGTGATGCCGAAGCCGTCCGGGGTGATGAAGCGCCGGGGCATCATCTTTTCCCGGTTTGCCACCTTGGCGAGCGGCGCCTCGCCGATGGTCCAGCGATAGGGGCGGTCGCGGTGGCGCACGATCGTCGGCATGACGGCATTGCGGCCTTTCACGGCCAGCTCCACGGCCGCCTTGCCCACCGCGTAGGCCTGCTCGACATCGACCTTCGAGGCGATGTGCCGCGCCGAGCGCTGCAGGTAGTCGGCGATGGCGAAATGGTACTTGAGCTTCAGTTCCTGCCTGACCATGGACGCGATCACGGTGGCGACACCACCGAGTTGCGCGTGGCCGAACGCGTCCGTGGTGCCGGCATCGGCGAGGAACCTGCCATCGGGATTGCGTACACCCTCGCTGACCACGATCACGCAGTAGCCATGACGCCGGACGCAGTCCTGGATGCGGGCGAGGAAGGCAGCCCGGTCGAAGGTGATTTCCGGGAACAGGATGATGTGCGGCGCCTCGCCGGCCCTGCGACCCGCGAGGCCGGCCGCCGCGGCGATCCAGCCGGCGTGGCGACCCATGACTTCGAGGATGAAGACCTTGGTCGAGGTCCGGGACATCGACACGACGTCGAGCGCCGCCTCGCGCGTGGACACGGCGATGTACTTGGCCACCGAGCCGAACCCCGGGCAGGTATCGGTGATCGGCAGGTCGTTGTCCACCGTCTTCGGCACGTGGATGGCGGTGAGCGGATAACCCAGCGCGGCGCCGAGCTGCGACACCTTGAGGCAGGTGTCGGCGGAGTCGCCGCCGCCGTTGTAGAAGAAGTAGCCGATGTCGTGGGCCCGGAACACCTCGATCAGCCGCTCGTACTCGGCCCGGTTCTGGTCGAGGCCCTTGAGCTTGTACCGGGCCGAGCCGAAAGCGCCGCCCGGCGTGTGCTTCAGGGCCGCGATCGCCTGCGCGCTCTCGCGGCTGGTATCGATCAGCTCCTCGTCGAGTGCCCCGAGGATCCCGTTGCGCCCGGCATACAGCTTGCCGATGTGCGCCTTGTGCCGCCGCGCGGTCTCGATCACGCCGCAGGCGCTGGCATTGATGACGGCGGTGACGCCGCCCGACTGGGCGTAGAAGGCGTTGCGCTTGGGCATGGCTGGTGTCCGGGGTCTGTCGACGACGCGAAAACATAGCACAGGGCCCGTGCCGTTTGACCGCCGTGGGCCGGCGCTGTACGGTTCGGCCGCGGTACTGCCACGTCGGGCGCCATGCAGCGCCCTGGCCAGTCCGTCGCCACATCGCTCGCGACAGAGGGTTCACGCACCATGCGCATCGTATTCCTCGGGGCCCCGGGCTCCGGCAAAGGCACCCAGGCCCAGCGGCTGATGGCCGAGCACGGCATGGTGCAGGTTTCCACGGGCGACCTGCTGCGCGAGGCGGTCCGGGCGGGCACGCCGCTCGGACTGCGGGCCAGGGCGAAGATGGATGCCGGCGAGCTGGTGTCCGACGACATCGTGCTGGACCTGATCCGCGAGCGCCTGCAGGCGCCCGACATGCGCCCCGGCTTCATCCTCGACGGTTTCCCGCGCAACGTCGCGCAGGCGCGCGCCCTCGAGCCCGTACTCGCCGCGGCCGGACAGGCGCTCGACGCCGTGGTCCTGCTCGAGGTGGACCTCGACATCCTCATGAAGCGGCTCACCGGCCGGCGGACCTGCTCGGTCACCGGCAAGCTGCTCAACATCCATTTTTCGCCGCAGGCCGAGATCGACGCCTGCCTGAAGGCCGGTGGTCAGCTGATCCAGCGCGCCGACGACAACGAGCAGACGATCGGCAACCGGCTGCGCGTCTATCGCGAGCAGACCGAGCCGCTGATCACGCACTACCGCGCGACCGGGCTCCTGCGGGTGGTCGACGGCGAGGGCGGGATCGACGACATCTACCGGCGGCTGGTGGCGGCGCTCGGCCTGGCGCGTCCGGCCTGATCACCGCCGGGCGGACCTACAGGGCGGCGAGCAGGCGTTCACCCACGACGTCGCGCCGCCAGCCGCGCAGCGGTCGCACATCGCTGGCGCCACGCAGCAGGGCTACGAGGTCGGCGCGCGTCGCGAGGATCTCCGCGGCGATGCCGAGTTCACCGGCCAGTTTCTGGACCAGCGTACCGAGCTTCCTGAGCCTGCCGTTGTCCGTGGTTGCCGGCGGCTCGCCAGGCGTGATCTGCAAGGCACCGCTCGCGAGATCCGCTTCGGCCTGGCGCAGTTCGGCGAGAATGGCCGGTGCTGAATGGCGCACCGCTGCGCGCGGCATGACATCGAGCGTTTCGATGCCGGCGACGTCTGCCGGGCCGGAACCGGCGAGTGCCATCAGCGCCTGGTCGGCGAGGATCCACTGCCGCGGGCGGTTGGCCTGGTCCGCGCGACGTTCGCGCCAGGCAGCCAGCCGGCGTGCACGCGCCTGCACGACGGAGCTCTGCCAGGCGACTCCAGGCAGCCGCTCCCAGGCGCGTTCCGCACGCACGCCATACAGCGCCGGATCGAGCAAGGCGGCGCAGTCTTCCAGTGCCCATGACTCCCGGCCGCGTGCCACGAGCCGTTCACGCAGCCGCAGGGCGAGTTCTCCGAGGTGGGCGACATCGTTGGCGGCGTAATCGATCTGCGCGCTGGTCAGCGGTCGCCGCGACCAGTCGGTGCGTGTCTGGCTCTTGTCGAGCTGCACGCCGAGCTCGGCGGCGACCAGCGTCGCGTATCCGGCCTGTGGCGGGAAACCGAGGAGTCCGGCGGCGATCTGCGTGTCGAACAGCGGTGCGGGCAGTGAGCCGAAGCTGAGCAGCAGCACCTCGAGGTCCTGCTTGGCGGCATGCATGATCTTGGTAACGCCCGGTGCCGCCAGGCCGTTCCAGAGCGAGCCGAAGTCGAGCGGGGCGAGCATGTCGGCGCAGAAGACCTGCCCGGGGACAGCGACCTGCACGAGACAGAGCTTCGGCCGGTAGGTGTCGGTGCGTGCGAACTCCGTGTCGATCGGCAGCGCCGGCGGCCCGTTCATGAGCGCGCTGGCCGCGTCGAGCGCGTCCTGTCGATCGAGCAACCGGCCGTGTGCAGGGGTTGGCATGGGCGTGAGTGTAGAGGATCATGTCGGCTGATCTCCACGCATCGCCGCCCCTCTACCCATGCTCGCGCTGCTCGATGCCTTCTTCCGGATCCTGACGCGGCGGCTTGGCCCGGAGGACCTGCCCGACTCCCAGTTTCTCCTGAGCCTGGTGCTCGGCGCCTACATGGCCGCCCAGGTCCCGGCCGCGGCATTGATCTATGGTGGCGCCGTGGCGGCGTTCCTCGCCATCGTGGCCGACACGGCATTGCTGGCCTTGTGCTGCTGGGTCCTCCTGACCGTGACCAGCCTGATGCCACGTTTCCGGCGCACGCTGACGGCGTTGCTCGGTACCGGCGCCTTGCTCGCGCTGCCGCAGGCGCCGCTCGTGTATCTTTCCAGGGCGGCGTCGGCTGCCGGTGAGACCCCGGTGGGGGCCACGGTGGGGCTGCTCGCCCTGCTGCTGTGGAGCGTGGTGGTGCAGGCGCACATCGTCTCGCGGGCGCTGTCGAGCGGATTCGTGGCCGGACTGGCCGTGGCGCTCGCCTACTTCCTGCTGAGCTTCGCGGTATCCGGGCAGTTCGGGCCGGTGGCCGGCTGATGCACGTCCACATACTCGGCATCTGCGGCACCTTCATGGCGGGGATCGCGGCGATCGCCCGCGAGGCGGGCCATCGCGTCACCGGTTCGGATCGCGGTGTGTATCCGCCGATGAGCGACCAGCTCGCGGCGCTCGGCATCGCCGTCACCGAAGGCTACGAGTCCGCGCAGCTCGAGCCGCGACCGGACGTCGTCGTGGTCGGCAACGTCATGTCGCGCGGGATGCCCGTGGTGGAGGCGCTGCTCGATCGCGGCATCCGGTACGAGTCCGGGCCCGCGTGGCTGGCGCGCGAGGTGCTGCGCGATCGCCATGTGATTGCGGTGGCCGGCACGCATGGCAAGACGACCACCACCAGTCTCGCGGCCTGGATGCTGATGCACGCGGGGCAGGATCCCGGGTTCCTCATCGGCGGGGTGACGCCTGATCTCGGTGTCTCCGCGCGGCTCGGAAGCGGGGCGGCCTTCGTCATCGAGGCGGACGAGTACGACACGGCGTTCTTCGACAAGGGCGCGAAGTTCCTGCACTACCGCCCGCGCACGCTCGTCATCAACAACCTCGAGTACGACCACGCCGACATCTACCCCGACCTCGCGTCGATCCAGCGCCAGTTCCACCAGCTGGTCCGCACCGTGCCGGGCAGTGGCCTGATCATCCACCGCGCCGGCGAGGCGAGCATCGCCGAGGTGCTCGCGCGCGGCTGCTGGACGCCCGTGACCACGTTCGCCAGCCGCACGGCGGCGCGCGCCGACTGGACCGGACTTGCCACGGATTCGGGTTACCGGCTGCTCGAGGGCGAGCGCGCGGCTGGCGCCACGGCGTGGCAGATGGCCGGCGAGCACAACGCCGAGAACGTGACGGCGGCGCTGCTCGCGGCACGCGCTGCCGGTGTCGAGGTCCCGGTGGCGCTCGCGGCCGTGGCCCGCTTCCGGGGCGTGAAGCGCCGCCTGGAACTGCTCGGTGCCTGGGGCGGTGTCAGCCTGTACGACGATTTCGCGCATCACCCGACGGCCATCGCACGCACGCTGGCAGCCGTGCGCGCGACGCTGCGCCCACGGCGGGTCCTGGTCGTCACCGAGCCGCGCTCCAACACCATGAAGCTCGGGGCGCACCGGGAGGCTCTCGCCACGGCGCTGGCCGGTGCCGATGCCAGCTGGGTGCTGGACCAGCCCGGGCTCGCCTGGGATCTCGCCTCAACGCTGGCCGGCGTGCGCTCGGCGGTGGTCTGCCCGGACACCGCGGCGATCATTGCCGGCGTGGTGCAGGAATGCCGCAGCGGGGACGCGGTGGTCGTGATGAGCAACGGCGGCTTCGCCAATATCCGCGCCGACCTCGCCGCGGCACTGGCTGCACGCGCCAACGCCCGCGCCTGACACGTGGGCCGACGGGCCGGTGGATCACCGCCGGCGATTCCGTTACCGTGACGACACCGAGTAGGGGTCGATGAGCGAGGCGTGGACACCGCTGTTTCCGCTGCGCACCGTCCTGTTCCCGGACGGGCCATTGCCGCTGCGCGTCTTCGAAGCCCGCTATCTCGACATGGTGAGCCGCTGCCTGCGCGATGACCGTCCCTTCGGTGTGCTGTTGCTGAGCGAGGGCAGCGAGGCGGGCGAAGCGCAGCGCACGGCAGCCGTCGGAACGCTCGCACGCGTCACCGACTGGTATCAGGGCAGCGATGGCCTCCTCGGCATCACCGCACTCGGTACCGAACGTTTCCGGCTGGGGGAAGTCCGCCGGCAGGACGATGGCCTCTACGTCGGCCGGATCGGGCCATTCGGGGCCGAGCCGGCGATCCGCCTGCCGCAGGGCTTCGAGCCGCTCGCGCAGCTGCTCCAGGCGGTGCTGGCCGACCTCGGCAAGCTCTACGACGACCTGCCGCGGCGCTACGATGATGCAACCTGGGTCGGCTGTCGTTTCGCGGAGGTTCTGCCGATGCCGCTCGAACGGAAGCAACACTGCCTGGAACTGACCGACCCGATCGCCCGGCTCGAGTTCGTGCGCCCGATGTTGCGCACGGTACGCTGGGAGACCACGCAATGAGCCGGTCGCTGCGCCAGTGGATGTGTCTGACCTGTGGCCACGTCTACGACGAGGCGGTCGGCGATCCCGTCAATGGCTTCCCGCCGGGGACGCGTTTCGAGGACCTGCCGTTGTCCTGGCGCTGCCCGGATTGCGGTGCCGGCAAGGACGACTACGAACTGGTGGCGCCGGACTGAACCCGCGCCCGAGCGGTGCGCCCGGCGCGGCTCAGTCGTCGCGGACCTGGCGCACCGTATATCCGGCCCGCTGCAGCATGGTCAGCAGGCTGTCGGGACCGACGAGGTGCAGCGTGCCGACTACCACGAGGTAATCGTCGCGGTCGTCGAGCAGCCGCTCGATCTGTCGTGCCCAGTCGCGGTTACGATCGACGACGAGGCGCCGGTAGAGCTCGGGTTGACTGCGCAGGTTGTCGAGGAATTCGGTTTCGAGCGCACGGCTGTCCCCCAGTTTCCACGACGCGACGATGGCATCTACGTCCTCGGCCATCGTGCTGGCGTCGTCGAGGGTCTGGAGCAGGAAGTCCGCCTGGACCTTGGCGGGCAGGGCATCGAGGGCCTCGAACTGCTGCTCGATCGTCTCGAGCCCCGTGATTTCCTTGTCGTCACGCCTGGCCAGCACGACCAGTTGCTGCTCCACACCAGAGCTGGCGTCGTAGCCGAGCCTGGCGAGTTGCAGCTGGCTCACCATGAGCGCTGCCAGCCAGGGCTCCATGCTGCCGAACGGCGCCAGGTCGAATCCGGCCCTGGCGGCGCGCTCCCTGGCAGTGGCATAGGCCCGCGGGCCAAGCAGGGCATCGAGCGTACGTCCTTGCGGGTCGATGCCCAGGCTCTGGATGGCCGCCTGGGATGCAATCGGGTCGAGGTCGTCGAGATCGAGCTCCATCACGACGGCATCGGCACCGGCATAGGTGGCGAGCACCGCCGGCGGCAAGGTGTCGCGACCAGGTTTCAGGAAGTGGATCGAGCCGAGGACGTGGACTTCGTTCGTCGCGCCGCGGACCAGCCACATCGGCAGCGCGCCACCCGGCGCCAGCGCCGGCAGCAGTGCCAGGGCAAGTCCGACGGTGCAGCTGAGCCAGGCACGGCTCACTCGGGTTCGACCCATGTGACCTCCGAGAGGATGCGACCGTCGGGCAACAGGTCGAGCCAGCGCAGGCCGGGCGGTCGCGTGTCGACGGCGAAATGCTCTGCGTGCGGCAGAAACTGGAAACACGTCGAGGGCGTCGTCAGGAAACGCACGCCGTGATGCTCCTGGTCGCTGGCCTGGTGCACGTGGCCCGAGAGCACGGCTCGCACCTGCGGTGCACCGTCGATCAGTGTCAGGAGGTTTGCGGCATCCTGCAGGCCGAGTTCGTCGAGCCAGCGGCTGCCGACGGGCAGCACGTGATGATGGACGGCGAGCAACACGTGCCGGCTGCGGTGTTCCTGCAGCGCGTCCGCGAGCCAGGCAAGCGTGCTGGCCGTGAGACGTCCGCCATGTTCACCCGGCAGGTGGCTGTCTAGCAGCAGCACGGCCCAGCCGCCCTGAACGAGCGTCCCGCCCAGGCGGAACGGCGGCCCGGCGAGCCTCGCGGCCATCGCCGGCGGCGAGTCGTGATTCCCGGCGATGCACCACACCGGCAGGTCGGTCGCCTCGATCAGCTGCCGGAAGCGGTCGTAGGCGGCGGCTGTCTCGTCCTGGCTGATGTCACCGGTGACCAGGATGGCATCCGGCCGGCGCTCGTCATCGAGCACCCGGGCCAGCACACGCTGCAGGGTGCCGGCGGTATCGACCCCGCGCAGCCGCGCACCGGCTGCCTCGAACAGGTGAGTGTCGGTCAGGTGCAGCAGGCGCAGTGGGGGCTTGGTCACGGGACTTCGGTGGCGCCGGCCTTCGACGGCGTGCTCGGGCTTGGGGTCGTGGCGCCACTATAGCCGCGCCGCGCCGCGGCCGGCGCGGCGCAGGTCTCAACCGGGCCGGGCGCGAGTGTGCGCGCGGTCGCGGCCCGGGCCATGGCCGTCAGTACCGGTAGTGATCGGGCTTGTACGGGCCTTCGACGGGGACACCGATGTAGTCGGCCTGGGCCTGGGTGAGCGTCGTCAGCTCGGCGCCGATCTTGCGCAGGTGCAGCCGCGCCACCTTCTCGTCGAGGTGCTTGGGCAGCACGTAGACGCGGCGCTCGTACCTGGCGGCGTTGTTCCACAGGTCGATCTGGGCGAGGACCTGGTTCGTGAAGGAGTTGGACATCACGAAGGATGGGTGCCCGGTGGCGCAGCCGAGGTTCACGAGGCG
>JADZBS010000017.1 GCA_020851975.1 Gammaproteobacteria bacterium
AGAGCAAGAAGGCCCACGCTGCCACGCGCAAGCAGAAGCAGATTCAGGTCAAGGAAGTGAAGTTCCGGCCCGGCACCGAGGAGGGCGACTACCAGGTGAAGCTGCGGAACCTCGTCCGCTTCCTCACCGAAGGCGACAAGGCGAAGATCACGCTGCGGTACCGCGGTCGCGAGATGGTCCACCAGGACCTCGGGTTCAAGCTCTTGCAACGTGTGCAGCAGGACCTTCAGGAGTACGGTGCGGTCGAGCAGATGCCAAAGCTCGAGGGACGCCAGCTCGTGATGGTCATTTCGCCAAAGAGAAAGTGAGTGTCGGCCAGCCGGCCCGGGACATCCCGTCCCGAAGCCGCGACCGAAACCCGCCTGCTCCGGCCGCCAGCGGTTCGGATCAGGCCCCAAGGAGTGAGCAATGCCGAAGATGAAGACCAAGCGCGGCGCCGCCAAGCGTTTCCGCGCCACGGGAAAGGGCGGCTTCAAGTGTGCCCAGTCCCACCTCAATCACATCCTGACCAAGAAAAGCGCCAAGCGTAAGCGGCACCTCGGACCGATGCAGCAGGTCGAGGAATGCGACGTGCCCAGCATCCGCAAGCAGCTGCCCTACGCATAACGGGAGATCGAGGCCATGGCGAGAGTCAAGCGCGGCGTCACCGCAGGTGCACGCCACAAGAAGGTCCTGAAGAAGGCGAAGGGCTACTACAACGGCCGTCGCAAGGTCTACCGTGCTGCCAAGCAGGCGGTCATCAAGGCCGGGCAATACGCCCTGCGTGACCGGCGCGTCAAGAAGCGCGAGTTCCGTGCCCTGTGGATCGCCCGCATCAACGCGGCGATCCGTCCTCACGGGTTGTCCTACAGCCGCTTCATCAACGGTCTGAAGCTGGCCGGCATCGAGGTCGATCGCAAGGTGCTGGCGGACCTGGCGGTCCACGACGCCGACGCGTTCGCCGCCCTGGCCGAGCAGGTCAAGGGCCAGCTGGCGGCCTGACAGGCCGCCGGGTCGCCGTCGGCGAGCCCGGCTGCCCGGGGCCGGCGCACGTCACTTCACGTCGATCCATGGACGCACTCGAAGCGCTGGTGAGCCGTGCGCGTGAGGCGGTCGCCGGCGCCGCCGATGCCGCTGCGCTCGAGGCCGTCCGTGTCCACTATCTGGGCAGGAAGGGTGAAGTCACCGCGCTGCTGAAGGACCTGGGCGGGCTGCCGGCGGCCGAGCGGCCGGCGGCCGGGCAGGCCATCAACCGGGCCAGGGACGCGGTGGTCGCCGCCATCGAGGCGCGGCGCGCCGCGATCGACCAGGCGGCGCTGGATCAGGCGCTCGCTGCCGAACGCATCGACGTCACGCTGCCAGGTCGCGGTGAACGCGCCGGTGGCCAGCACCCCGTGAGTCGCTCCCTCGAACGCATCGAAGCCATCTTTCGCGGCGCCGGGTTCGCCGTGCACGAAGGCCCTGAGATCGAAGACGACTTCCACAACTTCACGGCACTGAACATCCCGGCCAACCATCCGGCCCGAGCGATGCACGACACTTTCTATGTCCCGGACGGGCGGTTGCTGCGCACGCATACCTCGCCGGTGCAGATCCGCGCCATGATGCGCGAGGGCGTGCCCATCCGGCTGATCGCCCCGGGCCGTGTGTACCGCTGCGATTCGGACATGACGCACACGCCGATGTTCCATCAGGTCGAGGGCCTGGTCGTCGACCGCAACGTCAGCTTTGCGCACCTCAAGGCGGTGCTGCACGATTTCGTCGAGCGCTTCTTCGAACGCCGCGCCACGCTGCGTTTCCGCCCGTCGTACTTCCCGTTCACCGAGCCGTCCGCCGAGGTGGACGTGCTCGCCGAATCCGGCCGCTGGCTGGAGATCCTCGGTTGCGGCATGGTGCATCCCGAGGTGCTGCGTACGGCGGGCGTCGATCCGGAGGAATACACCGGCTACGCCTTCGGCATGGGCGTGGAACGATTGACGATGCTTCGCTACGGCGTCGACGACCTGCGGTTGTTCTTCGAGAACGACCTGCAGTTCCTGCGTCAGTTCAGCTGAGGCGGCCACCATGAAGCTTCCCCTGTCCTGGCTCGCCGACTGGAACGACGGCAACCTCGATCCCGGCGTGATCGCACAGCGCCTGACCATGCTCGGCCTGGAAGTCGAGGCGGCCACGCCGGTCGGTGCCGCGGTGACCCCGCTGGTCGCCGGCCGCGTGCTCGAGGTCCGGCCGCATCCGAACGCCGACCGCTTGTCCCTCTGCCGGGTCGATGTCGGCGGCGGCGAGCCCGTCGGCATCGTCTGCGGGGCACGCAACGTGCGTGCCGGCGGCATGTATCCGGTGGCGCTGCCGGGAGCGACGCTCCCGGGCGGGCTCGCCATCAAGGCCGCTCGAATCCGCGGTGAACCGTCGGCCGGCATGCTGTGCTCAGGGCGGGAACTCGGCATCGACGACGGCGCAGACGGCCTGCTCGGACTCGACGCCGGCATCGCGCCGGGTGCCGACGCGAGCGCCCTGCTCGGCCTCGGCGACACGGTGCTCGACGTGAACGTCACCCCCAACCGCGCCGACTGCCTGAGCGTGCTCGGCCTGGCCCGCGAACTGGCGGCTGCCGGCATCGGGCGGGCGCGGGAACCCGGCGGGACCGGCATCCGGGCGGCGCACGCGGTGGTCTTCCCGGTGACCGTGCAGGCGACGGGCGATTGCCCGCGTTTCATCGGCCGCGTCATCCGCGGCATCGATCCGCAGGCGCGATCCCCGCTGTGGCTGCGGGAGCGGCTGCGTCGGGCTGGCATCCGCTCGATCGGCGCGGCCGTGGATGTCACGAACTACGTCCTGGTCGAACTGGGCCAGCCGATGCACGCCTACGACCTCGCGCAGTTGCGCGACGGCATCGAGGTTCGACGGGCCCGCGCCCGCGAACCGGTCGCCTTGCTCGACGGGCGCGCCGTCGAAGCCGATCCCGAGGTGCTCGTGATCGCCGACGGCTCAGGAGCCATCGGACTGGCGGGGATCATGGGCGGGGCAGGCACGGCGGTCGGCGAAGGCACGCAGGACCTGTTCCTCGAATGCGCCTGGTTCGCGCCAGATGCCATCGCCGGACGGGCGCGGCGCTTTGGCCTGCACACGGACGCCTCGGTGCGTTTCGAGCGGGGCGTCGACCCGAGCCTGCAGCAGGCCGCCATCGAACGCGCCACGCAGCTGATCCTCGACATCGCCGGTGGCGAAGCAGGTCCGTTGATCGACGCCGGAGACGCTGCAGCGCTGCCGGTGCGCCAGCCGGTGCATTTGCGGCGCCAGCGCCTGGCGCGGGTACTCGGGCTCGCCATCCCGGACGGCGAGGTGACGCGGATCCTGGGCGATCTGCGCATGGCGCCCGTCGCCGGTGCTGATGGCTGGATGGTCACGCCGCCGCCAGCGCGGTTCGACATCGAGCGCGAGGAAGACCTCATCGAGGAGGTGGTGCGCATCCACGGGTACGACCGCGTGCCCGAGACACGGGGCGGCGCCACTGCGCGACCGGCGGCTGCCGGCGAGGCGGCGGCACCGCTCACCACCGTCGCCGCGACGCTCATCGCGCGCGGGTACCAGGAAGCCATCACCTACAGCTTCATTCCGGCCGAACGCGATGCGTTGTTCGGTGCTGTCGGCTGCGCCGGACTCGCGTTGAGCAATCCGATCTCGGCTGACCTCGCCGTCATGCGCCAGTCGCTCTGGCCCGGGCTGGCTGCAGCGGTGGCGGGTAACCTCAACCGGCAGCAGACGCGCGTGCGCCTGTTCGAGATCGGCACCCGGTTTGTACCTGCGGCGGACAGCACGCACCGGGAGGAGCGCTGCGTCGCCGGCGTCGCGGCCGGCAGCCGCTGGCCGGAGCAGTGGGGCGGCAGCGCCAAACCGGTCGACTTCTACGACGTCAAGGCGGATGTCGAGGCGCTGCTCGCCCGGGCCGGTGCACTCGCTGCGACGATCTTCGAGCCCGCCGTGCATCCGGCGCTGCACCCCGGGCGTGCGGCACGCGTGAGCGTCGACGGGCAGGCTGCCGGCTGGCTCGGCGAGTTGCACCCGGCGCTGGCCGCACGGCTGGGAATGCCGGTCATGGTGCTGTTCGAACTGCAGGCCGACGTGGTATCGGCCCATGGCGCCGGTGCGTACCGTGCGGCGTCCGTGTTTCCCTCGGTACGTCGCGATCTCGCTGTCGTGGTGGCGCGCGAGGTGCCGGCGGCGACGCTCCTCGCCGTGGTCCGCGAGGCGGCACCGGCGATCCTGCGCGACGCCTTCGTGTTTGACATATACACCGGACCACAGGTCGGTTCCGACGAAAAAAGCGTGGCTATAGGCTTGATTTTGCAGGACACATCCCGCACGCTTACGGACGACGACGCCAGCGCTGCACTCGACGCCGCGCGCGCGGCGCTCGGTCACCGCCTGCAGGCCAGAATCAGACAATAGGCTGCGTGCAATAACCATCGGACCACGCGAATCACCATGGCCCTGACAAAAGCCGATATGGCAGAATCGCTCTTCAACGAGCTCGGCCTCAACAAGCGCGAGGCCCGCGAACTCGTCGACCTGTTCTTCGAGGACCTGCGTACGGCGCTGTCGAGCGGTGAACAGGTGAAGCTCTCCGGCTTCGGCAACTTCGACCTGCGCGACAAGAACACGCGTCCGGGGCGCAATCCGAAGACGGGCGAGGAGATACCGATAACGGCGCGGCGAGTGGTGACTTTCCGTCCGGGACAAAAACTAAAAGCCCGAGTGGAAGCCTATGCTGGAACCGGGAAATAACGACGAACTACCGCCCATCCCAGGGAAGCGGTATTTCACCATCGGCGAAGTAAGCGAACTGTGTGCGGTCAAGCCGCACGTCCTGCGTTACTGGGAGCAGGAGTTTCCGCAACTCAAGCCGGTCAAGCGCCGCGGCAACCGCCGTTACTACCAGCGCCAGGACGTGCTCGTCATCCGCCAGATCCGCAGCCTGCTGTACGACGAGGGCTTCACCATCGGTGGCGCCCGCCAGCGGCTCACGGGCGAGGAAGCCCGCACGGATGTCTCGCAGAGCCAGCAGATCGTGCGACAGCTGCGGGTCGAACTCGAGGAAATCCTGAAGATCCTGCGCCGCTGAGGCGATCCGCCGGTTTGCCGCGGCGGCAGCCTGCGTTATGATGCCGCCCCGACGCGGATCCCGGACCCCCGCCTGGACGCTCCCCTGCCGACGTGGCCGGGGAAGCCAGCCGCCGGCGCCGCCGTCGCCTTCTTCGCAGTACCGAAGCTTTTCCGACTCGGGGCGTGGCGCAGCCTGGTAGCGCACCTGCATGGGGTGCAGGGGGTCGGAGGTTCGAATCCTCTCGCCCCGACCATTTCCCGCGTGATGTCAGTGCGCCGGACCCGGCCGCACGATGTGCCCGGCGGTGGTGACCGCCAGGTCGTCGCCCCGCAGCAGCCGGTCCTCGATGCCGAGCAGGATCGGCTCACCACAGCGTCGGTAGATGTTCACCTTGGCGTTGAATACGCCATGCGTGAGGCCGTGCTTGTCGCTGATGGCGAGCCGCCGGATGGTGAAGGAACCGTCGGCACGGGCCCGGCCGGTCAGGTAGCACTTGATGGCCTCGACCGCGTCGCCGGCGAGTTCCAGGCCGTTGAGGCGGTCGAGGCCATCGCGGGCGCGTTCCATGAAGCTGACGGCGTCGACATGCACCGTGCCGGCCTGCAGGTTGTCGTCGCAGGGCAGATCGGTCTGGAAATCACCGAGGAGAATCTGGCCCGGCATGGCACGCTCGATCATGCGGGCGAGCTCGATCGTCACGTCGCCGACGATCTGGGTGGATACCGTGGGACTCAGCCCCTCGGCGTGATGGAACTCGTAACAGCTGCCGAGGTGGAAAGCGGCGCGCAGCAGCGGAACGGTGCGCCCTGTCGCCTTGCGCCGGGCGATGGCGTTGTCGGCCAGCACCAGGTGCATGAGGTGATAGAGGTTGGTGTTCGCCTCGACGCCGAGGTCGCGATTCCAGATGTAGAAGCCATCACCGGTGCCCGAGCGGGCGAAGTTGACGTTGACGCGGCTGCCGATCATCTTGCTGTGGGCGGAATTCAGCGAGTGCGCCAGGCTGTTGAGCTGGGTCATCTGCTCGAAGGGCCGCAACAGGCTGAAGCCGACGATGTCGAACAGCGCCACCGCACGGCTCG
>JADZBS010000018.1 GCA_020851975.1 Gammaproteobacteria bacterium
CCCTGCAGGAGCGGGAGGGGGCGGGCCGCACGCCGGCTGATGCCGACACGGCCCACCGCGCCCGCGGGCCGCCGGGGCAGGGGCAGTTCGATCTCACCGGTGCCAACGAGCTTACCGATCCTTGCATCGGAGTAGGTTGTGACGCTTCCATTGCCGTAGAAGACTCTCCCGCGAGCCGTGTCACCTCGGGACACTGGCTATGGCCGCTCGTCACCAGATAGCGGCCATTCCGGGCGTCATCACGCTCGCGTGCAAAGGGGCGGCTCGTGGCCGGTTTAACGCATTGGCCAGTGTCCGCTTTTTAACTCACTTCGCTCGTCGGACCAACGCTTTGCCGGATTGAGACCAGGAAAAGGCCCCTTCCATCGGAAGGGGCCCAGACGCAGTCTATTCAACACTTTGCTAGAACGGCTAGCGCGACAGCGGGCCCTTTCGTTTATGGCGCGGTGGCACTCACCGGCTCAGGATGTGAACCGCGACCGCGGCCTCCTCGACACCCTGCATGCCACCGCCGTTCTCCTGGATGGCGTGCCGCGCCCCTTCGACCTGGCGTGCGCCGGCCTCGCCGCGCAGCTGCGTGACGAGTTCGTAAATCTGGCCGATTCCAGTTGCACCGAGCGGATGGCCCTTGGACTCGAGGCCGCCCGACGGGTTGATTGGGATGCGCCCGCCGAGCGTGAACTCGCCACGTTCCGCGGCCGGGCCGCCGCCGCCGAGGGGAACGAGCCCCAGGTTCTCTGACTGGAGGATCTCGCCCATCGCGGAGGCGTCGTGCACCTCGGCCACGTCCATGTCCTCCGGGCCGAGACCCGCAATCTCATAAGCCTGCAGCGCGGCCAGGCGGCTCACGTGCTTCTCCGGTTCGTCCATGCGTCGGTGCGTGAAGCTTCGCACGACGCTGGCCGCCACCTTTATGCAGCGCTTGCGGTCGGCGCCGATGCGCTGCAGCCCTTCCTCGGTGCAGAGGATGGCGGCCGCCGCGCCGTCGGAGAGCGGTGCGCACATCGGCAACGTGAGCGGATAGGTGATGGGCGCCGCCGCGAGCACTTCCTCGATCGTGAAGGGCTTGCGGAACTGCGACCACGGATTGTGCACGGAGTGCTGGTGGTTCTTGGCACACACCGCGGCGATCTGCCGTTGCGTGGTGCCGTAGGTCTTCATGTGCCAGCGGCAGAACGCCGCGTAGACGGCCATGAACTTGCTGTAGGGCCGGTCGGATTCCGACCCGGGTGGGGGAGTGATGCCTTCGCCCATCTTCACCAGCGTGGCGTAGGTCTCGTCGACGCGCGAGACGTCCCAGCCGCCCTCGAAGATCGCAAACGACTTCGCCTTGTCCGGGATGTTCATCTTCTCGGCGCCGAAGGCGAGCGCCACGTCGGTGGTGCCGGCCTTGAGGCTCTGCACCGCGAGGTTGAATGCCGAGCTGCCCGACGCGCAGGCGTTCTCGACGTTGTAGACGGGAATGCCCTCGATGCCGATCTTGCTGAACACCACCTGGCCGGGGATCGAGATCTGGCCCTGCAGCGGGCCGTTGGTGATGCCCGCGTAGTAGGCGACACCGATTTGCGGCGCGGTACAGCCGGCGTCGGCGAGCGCGCGGGTGAGCGCTTCGCCCGCAAGGTCGTGCAGGCTGCGCTCGAGGTGGCGGCCGAACACCGTCATGGCGATGCCGGCGACGTAGATCTCGGTCATGGTATTGCCTCGCGAGTGCCTTGATGGCCGCTGGATGGCGGCACTCAGATCTTGCGGCCTGCGTCCTGCCAGTACTTCGCCCGCAGGTCCTTCTTGAGCACCTTGCCGACCGGGCTGCGCGGCAAAGCGTCCACGAACTCGACGGACTTCGGCGCCTTCACCGAGCCCAGCCTGTCCTTGCACAGCGCGATGATGTCGTCCGCGCTGACTTGCTGCCCGGCGTTGAGCTCGACGACGGCCTTCACCGCTTCACCCCACTGCGCGTCGGGCACGCCGATCACGGCGCAATCCTGCACCGCCGGATGACTCCAGATCACCTGCTCGACTTCGCTCGGGTACACGTTGAACCCGCCGGTGATGATCATGTCTTTCTTGCGGTCGGTGATGTGCAGGTAGCCTTCGGCATCGAGGTGGCCGATGTCGCCGGTGTGCAGCCAACCTTCGATGATGGTCTCGGCAGTCTTTTCCGGCGCCTTGTAGTAACCCTTCATCACGAGGTCACCGCGGACGCAGATCTCGCCCGTCGCGCCGGGCGGCAGGATCTCGTTGGCGTCGTTCATGATCTCGACGCGGACCAGCGGATTGGGTCGGCCGACCGACGCGAGGCGCTCATCCGGCGCGAGCTGGCCCGCGGCGAAGTGCTCGCCGGGCGTCAGGAAGGAGATCGACGTCGGTGCCTCGGTCTGGCCGTAGCCGCCCATCATCACCGGCCCGAACACTTCGATCGCGCGCTTGAGTTTCTCCACCGACATGGGCGCCGCCCCATACAGGAAGTACCTGAGCGACGAGAAGTCCACTTTCCTGTTCAGGTCCGGGATGTCGAGCAGCCGGTAGATCACCGTCGGCGGCAGGAAGAACTCGGTCACGCGGTGCTTCTGGATCGCCCCCAGCAGCTGAGCGGGATCGGGCTTGGTCAATACCACCACGGTGCCGCCGCGCGCCGTGCACGGCAGGGAGAGCAGGCCGGCCGTGTGCGTGATCGGGGCTGCCGCGAGGTTCACCGGCGTGACGTCCGCCGGGTACGGGCAGCCGATCATGAAGTGCGCACAGAAAGTCTGCGTGCTGCGATGCGTGTTCATCACGCCCTTCGGCGCACCGGTCGTGCCGCCGGTGGCCGACAAGACCACGACATCGTTCAGATCCACTTCCACCCGCGGGCGCGTGGCCGGCTGGCCCGCGATCCACGCCTGCAGCGAGCGCGCCTGCGGCACCTGCGGCGCGTCACCGTCGATGCAGATCCAGGCCTTCACTTTCGGCAGCGTGGCGCAGAGGCCGGCTACCACGGGCGCGAACTCCTGCTGGAAGAACAGGATCTCGCAATCGAAGGCGTCGAGTATGAAGTGGTTCTCGGCAGCTGGGTTGCGCGCGCCGACTGGAATCCAGCACATCCCGGCGCGCCACAGCCCCAAGGTGCAGGTCCACGCCGTCGCGTCGTTGCCGGCCCACACCGCGCCTTTCGCTTCCCGGCCGAAACCGGCCGCGAGCAGTGCGTTGGCGATCCGGCACGACAGCTCGCCAACCTCATCGAAGCTGAAAGCGCGCTCGTCCTGCAGGTAGGCGGCGCCCTTCGGGTTGATCCGCCAGCCGCGGTCGAAGAAATCGATGATCGCCATGGTCGGCGTCCCTTCAGGTCGCGAGTTTCGACTTGAGATGGCCGACGATCATCGCCTCCTGCTGGCGGCGCTGCGCAGCCGACAGTCCCGCGGTGAGTCCGCCGTCGACGACCCAGTCCTGGCCGGTGACGTAGTGGCCTTCGTCGCTCGCGAGATATGCCGCCGCGGCCGCGATGTCGGCAGGTTCGCCGGCGCGACCGGCCGGCAGTGCGCTGGCGAACACCTGTCGCAGCAGGTCCAGCGCTTCGGACTCGCGGCCTGCCGGCACGGCGAGCGCCTTCAGGAAAATCGGCGTCACAATCGCGCCGGGCGAGATCGCATTGACGCGGATCCGGTGCTCCGCCAGTTCCAGCGCCGCGCAGCGGGTGAAGTGACTGACGGCCGCCTTGAGCGCGCTGTACACCGCGGACTGCGAGCCGGCGCGGTGCGCGGCGGTGCTGCTGCAGTTGAGGATGACGCCGCCGTGCTCGCGCATGGCGAGCGCTGCCTTGCGCGTGGCCAGCACGACGCTGGTAAACAGCGTGTCGGTCTCGGTGCGCAGTGTTGTCGGATCGACCGCGAGCAGCGACGCCGGTGCCTGCGTCTCGCCGGCATTGTTGAACAGGATGTCGAGCCGGCCTCGCCACGCCACCGTCTCGTCGATCAAAGCGTCGATCTGCTCCGCGCGCGTGACGTCCGCAGCGATGAATCGAACGCGATCACCCAACTCCTTCACGAGTTCGGCGCCACGCTCCTGCGACCGTCCGGACGCCACGACCCAGGCGCCCTCGGCGACGAACCGGCGCACGGTGGCGGCGCCGATGCCGCCGGTGCCGCCAGTGATCAGCGCGACCCGACCGTCGAGTCGTCCTGGCATCCCGGCGCTGGCTTCGCCTGCTTGCCGCGCATTCATGCCGCAGCTCCGTACAGAGAGGGCAGGCCGGCACCGGCAACTGGCACGCGCACCGTGAACACTGCGCCGCTCGGGCCATTGGCGCGAATCTGCGCGCGATCATGCGTATCGGATGCAGTGATCAGCAACGTCCGGCCGTCGGTGCCACCGAGCATGCAGGCGGTCGCACGGGTGGTGCCCATGTCGACCACGTCGGTGACCTCGCCGCCCTCGCGCACACGCAACACCTGGTGATGGCTGGCGACCCACACCGCGCCTTCGGCATCGAGGCTGATGCCATCCGGCATCTCACCGGGCATGGCCGCCCAGACCCGTCGCTTCGCCAGCGATCCGTCGGCGTTGCGGGTGAACGCCAGCAGGTCGCCGGTGAGTGAGTCGGCCACCAGCAGCTCGCCGCTCGGCAGGATGGTCATGCCATTGGGGAATGAAATCTCGCGCGTCGCGATGGACGCGTGGCCATCCGGCGTGACGCGCACCAGCGGACTGGGCTGCCCGGCCTTGCTAGGGTCTGCAAAGAGGTTGAAGTCCACGGCGCCCACATAGCAGTGGCCGTCGGGTGCGCGCAGGAAGTCGTTCAGCGCCCAGCCAACGAGGCCGGTGGCATCGGCGAAAGTCGTTGCCACGCCATCGCGCACCGAGACGATGCGACGCTCGAGCCCGGCGACGACCAGCAGCGATCCGTCATCGAGTCGCACCCAACCCGACACCGGGCTGCCATGGACGTAAATGGACCGGGCGGTGCCGTCCGCGCCGATCCGGTAGAGGGTCCCAGCGTCGATGTCGCAGAAATAGAACGAGTCGTGGAACCAGCGCGGCGCCTCCGGAAACACGAACGGCTTCTTTTGCAGCAGGGCAGGTGTGTAGCGCACGTGGGCTTCCTCTTCCTGCGCTCAGAAACGCACGTCCAGCGTCACGCCGTACGTACGCGACTCGTTCAGGTAGATCTGCAGGCCGCCGTCGAGGCCGCCGAAGATGGTCTGCGGGCCGACGGCCGTCATGACGGTCTCGTCCGTCAGGTTGTCGCCCCACACGCTGACGCTGTAACGGTCGTTTCGCCAGCCCATTCGTGCGGACAGGAGACTGACGGATTCCTGTTCGGCGCGGGGGTCGAGTGCCGTATCGACGTTCTGGTCCGAGCTGTAGGACCAGTCCGCCCGGAGGAATCCGGTGCCGGCCGCCAGCGGCTGTTCGAACTGCGCGCCGAGGTTCGAGCGCCACGTCGGGGCGTTCGGCAGCGTCTCGCCGCTCAGGTCGCAGGTGCGCTCGGCGGCATTGGTCGGCGTGCGGCCGTAGTAGCAGGCGCCCTGGGTGAACTCATCGTACTCGGCATCCAGGTACGTGACGGCGTAATCGATGGTCAGCCCAGTGACCGGACGCACGCTGCCGTCGAGTTCGATGCCCTGCGTGACGACCGATTCGGCGTTGCGAACCAGGAAGTTCAGGCCGAGGAACGATGCGTTCTGGAAATCGTCGAACTCGGAGCGGAACACGCTCAGGTTCAGCGTGGCCTGGCCGTCCCAGAATCGGCTCTTGAGGCCGGCCTCGAGGTTGAGCACCGACTCGTCGTCGAACTCGCGCTTCGCTGCCGTCAGTGCCCCGCTGGCGTCCCAGTCGCCGTTGTAGCCGCCCGCCTTGTAGCCTTCCGAAACGGTGGCGTAGACCGTCGTGTCGTCCGCGACGTCGAACAGCGCACTCAGGTTCCAGGCCAGGCCGTCGGTGCTGCGATCGGCCACGATGGGGGTCGGCACCGTGGTGTTCAGCGCCAGGCTCGGCAGGGCTGCGACCTGGTAGCTGGAACGCACGTCGATGGACTTCTTCTCGTCGATGTAACGCAGGCCCGCCGACAGCTTCGTGCGCTCGGTCGCCTGCCAGTCCAGCTGACCGAACAAACTCCAGTGGCGCGTGTCGTTCAGCGACCGGAAGCTGGACTGGTCGCCGGCAGCGCCGTTGAACGGCGGCGGCAGCGGCACGACATCCGGGCCCAGCACCAGGAACGGCTCGTTCGGGGAGAGCGACCCGCGGGTGAAATCGTTGTCGTAGTAGTAGGCGCCGGTCATCCAGCTGACGGGTCCGTCGCCCTGGGAGGTCAGGCGGAACTCCTGCCCGAAGGCGTCGGAGTCCTGGCGATCGAGGAACACGGCGGCGGTGAACGCCGACTGCTCGGAATCGATCTGCGACTCGACGTCGAAATGGTCGTGGCTCGTGGTCGAGGTCAACACGGCCCAGTCGAATTCGTAGTTGAACTCGGCCAGCAGGTCGTACTGGCTACCCTCGAAGTGGTACGGGTCGCTGTAGGTCGTGCGCCGATTGAGCGGGTCGCTGTCCACCGGCCTGCCGAGCAGGCCGAGGAAGAGGGTCGAGGTGGGGCCGGGCAGCACGTCCGGCGAACAGCAGTCACCGTCCTTGTCGGAGTAGCCGGCGATCAGCCGCAGGTTGGCGCGATCGCCGAGATCGAACTCGAGCTGGCCACGGGCGGCCGTACGTGCGAAGCCACCACTCTGGGTGCCGTTCACGACGTCGCTGAAGCTGCCGTCGCGGTCGCTCGTCACCACTGCAAGACGGCCACGCACGCCGTCCGCCAGCGCACCGTTGATGCCGCCCTGCAGCTGCCAGTAATTGAGGTTGCCGAAGCTGGCCCCGCCCCAGGCGCTAAACGCGTCCGTCGGGCGCTGGGTGATCACGTTGATCAGGCCGGCGGTGACGTTCTTCGGATACAGCACGCTTTGCGGCCCGCGCAGTATCTCGATGCGCTCGACATCGAGCAGGTCACCCATGGCGACGCCGGAGCGCGACCGATAGGCGCCGTCGACGAACAGACCCACGGCCGGTTCGAAATTCGCGATGTTGGCCAGGTTGCCCATGCCGCGGATGCGCAGCGAGGTCGTGAACGGGTTGGTGTTGGCCTCGATCTCGAACGACGGCACCTGCGACTGGATGTCGTTGAACTCGGTGACGCCGGTATCGAGCAGGCGCTGTGAATCGAGCGCGCTGACGGCCATCGGCACGTCGCGGAATGACTGCTCGCGGCGCGTGGCCGTCACGACGACCTCTTCGATCCCGGGGTCAGCGGCCTCCTGTGCGCCGGCTGTGCCGCCAGCGACGGCGAGGGCCGCGAACAGGATTGACTTCACCTCGCGCGCGATGCGCTTGGACTCGTGACGAACTTTCGCTTGGCCGACGACGTGCGTACGGCCGCCACTCTGCGTGGTCATGGTCATGTTGCTCCCCCTGCGGCGCGATGCCGCAATGATGTGGGGCGCAGTGTCGTGTCACGCGCGACGGTTGCCTATCGGAATTCCGCAGAGTTGGCGAGCAACGCCCGGTCAGGATTTCCTGCGCAACGTATCCGACGGCAATTCGCCGAAACACTCCTTGTATGCACGCGAGAACTCGCCGAAGTGCCAGAAGCCCCAGTTGAGCGCCTCGATCGAGACGGTCGTCGATTCCGGTGTGGCGGCCAGCAATGCCTGCCTGACCCGGTGCAGCCGGGTCCGGATCAGGTAGTTCATCGGCGTCAGGCCCGCGATCTCCTTGAACGCGTACTCCAGGGTGCGCTCGCTCACCGCTGCAACCCGGCACAAGTCGGTGACATAGAGACGCTCCCCGGTATGCGCGAGCGCGTACTGCTCCGCGACCTTGACGATCTGGTTCTGGGCCTGCCGGGTACGGTCGCTGCGCGTGGACTCGAAGTCGTCCGCCACGCGGAGCGTCGCGAGCAGTATCTCGAGCAATTCGTCCTGGGCGGCGAGGCGCTCCCGGGCCTGCCCGTCGAAAATGGAGGGCTGTTGCAGAGCCATGTCGACCAGCCGCTTGCCCCAGTCGAACAGTTCGCCGACACGCCCGGTGTCGACCTGCAAGGCTTCTACACCCCTTGGGAGGTGGAACTCGCTCTCGCGCTGGCGGGCCGTCAGGTGCGCAAGAATGTCCTCGGAAGGCAGCAGGAAAGTGATCGTCTCCCAGCCCGGGTTCGTGACGAAGGTGTTCTCCGCCTCCGGCGCCACGGCCAGCATCATGCCGGGGCGCACCGGCAACCCATTGGACGTGCCACTGGCCTGCGGACCGAAGGCGACGTAGCCGAGCAAGCCCTTGCGTACGCTGGTGCGGGTGCGGACCCGGAGGTTCGCCGAGTGGTAAACGACCGCAGCGGATTCGAGCCGAACCACCACCCGCCGCACGCGCATCGGCGTCGACTGGAGCTGCACCGCGTCCAGGTCGAGCAACTCGACACCGGCATTGGCGTCCGTGGGGTCGCTGATGTCGACGACCGTGACCACCGATTGTTCGCTGGCGGCGGGTGGTTTCGTCATTGCTGCTTCTTGCGGAATTCCGATAGACGACCCTGACGAGGGTTCAGATGATAAAAGTTTTCCCTGCGCCCAATCCGCCGGGCCCTTCGTTCTGCGTAATGGCGCCGCGTGGGGAGCTGGGGTAACGTACGCGGGCCTGTGGCTATTGATGCAGCGACGGAGGGTGGGATGCAGCGCTTGACGCACCAGTTGGATGGTCGGCCGGATCGTTTCGGCCGCTTCTGCAAGGGCCTCGGCATCGTCGGGGCCGTCGCGGCACTCGCGGCACCCGCCCTCGCCCTCGCCCAGAGCGCGGCACCGCCCAAGCGCCCGAACATCGTCGTGATCCTCGGCGACGACATGGGTTTCTCCGACATGGGCGCGTTCGGCGGCGAGATCAACACGCCCAACCTCGACTCCCTGGCCAAGGAGGGCGTGCGATTCGCGAACTTCTACACCCACGCGAGCTGCTCCCCCACCCGGTCGATGTTCCTCTCGGGCGTGGACACGCACCTCAACGGCCTCGGCAACATGAGCGAGTTTACGGCGCCGAACCAGATGGGCCTGGACGGCTACGAGGGCAACCTCAACGACCGCGTCGCCACGCTGCCGCAGCTCCTCAAGGACGCCGGCTACCACACCTACATGGTCGGCAAGTGGCATCTGGGGAAGGAGCCCAACCAGATCCCGGCCGCGCGCGGCTTCGAGCGCGACTTCACGCTGCTCGACGGGATGGGCAGCTACTGGGACGACTGGAACTTCTCGGCCGCCAACCCCAGGTCGCTCTACACCGAGGACGGGCGCTACCTGAGGAGCCTGCCGAAGGACTTCTACGCGACGAAGACCTACACCGACAAGCTGATCGGCTACATCGATGCCAACCGCGGCACCGGCAAGCCGTTCTTCGCGTTCGTCTCCCACCAGGCGCCGCACGAGCCGTACCACCTGCCGAAGGAGTGGCGCAGCCGGCACGTCGGGGCATACGACAAGGGCTGGGACGCCCTGCGTCAGGAACGGCTGAAGCGGCAGATCGAGATGGGCATCGTGCCGGCCGGCACCGAGCTCGCCGAGCGGATGTGGTTCGTGCCCGACTCCACCCTGTTGGCCCCGGCCGCCCGCGCGCTCATGGGGAAGAAGATGGAGATCTACGCCGGGATGGTCGAGAACCTGGACCACCACGTCGGACGGCTCATCGACCACCTCAAAAAGATCGGCGAGTACGACAACACCATCTTCATCGTGTTCGGCGACAACGGCGCCGAGGGCAACGACCTCTACGAATTGATCGCCGGCTCGCCCGGCTCACGCGACTTCCTCTTTGCCGCCATGCACTGGTCGCGGAACCATCCCAACGCGTGGGGCGACCCGGGCTCCTGGCTCGCCTACGGGCCCGCCTGGGCCCAGGTCTCCATGACGCCCTTCAGCCAGTACAAGGCCTGGCTCGCGGAAGGCGGTATCCGGAACGCGCTCATCGTGAGTGGACCCGGGGTCAAGCGTCCCGCGGGGAGCATCAACACCCAGGGGACCATGCACGTGGCCGATATCATGCCGACGCTCCTCGAGGTGGCCGGCACGAGCTATCCGAAGACGTACAAGGGGAAGGACCTGCCGCCGGCCCTGGGCAAGTCCTGGGTGCCGGTGCTGGAAGGCCGGGCCGAGTCGCCGCGAACGGACCAGGACGTCCTCGCCTGGGAGATCTTCGGCAACCGCGCCGTCCGGCAGGGGAGCTGGAAGTTGCGCTGGCAGTGGAGGCCCCTCGGAAAGGGTGACTGGGAGCTCTTCGACCTCGCGGCGGATCCCGGCGAGCTGAAGGATCTGGCCGCGGAGCGACCCGACAAGCTGAAGGAGATGGTGGCGCTCTGGGACGACTACGTCCGCACGAACAACGTGGTCCTGCCCAACCGCTCGCCTCACGAGGCCCTCGAGAAGGCGCTCCCGCAGCGCGTCCCGGTCCAGGCCGGCTACCCACCGCTCAACCTGAAGCGCCAGTACGTGCCGCCGAAAGACATGCTGGCGGAGCCCAAGCCGTGAACGGCGCCGGTTGGCGAATCAACGAGACAAATGAGGACGGCCACTCCATGAACATCGTGCGAGGCTTGATGAATCCGTTCGCCGGCTTGCGCTCCATCGCGCTGACGCTGCTCGTCGTCGGCGTCCTTTGTCCGTTGCAGGCCATGTCGCAGGTGCCGCCGCGGTTCTACTGGAAGACCCTCTCCGGCGCGAACGCGGTGCCGCTGATCGTCACGTCCATGACTGGCAACACCAATCCGTTCGACGCCGCGCACACGATCACTCCCGGTGCCGAATTCGAAGGCACGCTCGCCCTGGCTGGGTATGCACGCACCTTCACGTTGTTCGACCGCTCGGCCATGGCAGCCGTCCTGCTGCCGATGGGACGGATCTCGGGCGACGTCATCACGCCGCTCGGCGAGCCGGTCTCGCAGTCGGTGAGCGGCTTCGGCGACCCGACCGTCGAGTTCAATCTCAACCTGATCGGCCCTAAGCCGCAGAAGAGCATTCCGGACGTCCTCCGGTACGAGCCGGGCTTCTCGCTCGACGTGATCGCTGACCTGGCCATCCCGATCGGCGAATACGACAGCAGTCAGCCGCTGAATGTCGGCCAGAACCGGTGGTACGGGCGAATCGGATTCCCCGTCGTGTGGCAACTGGGCGCGTGGGTGCCGGGTCGCCGGACCACGCTCGAGTTCCTGCCTGCCGTCTGGCTGTTCGGCGACAACACCGATTACGTCGGCAAGACGCTCGAAACCGACCCGCTGTTCCAGATCGACGCACACCTCACGCGTGACTTCACCCAGCATTTCTGGGGATCGCTTGATGCGGCCTGGTACAACGGGGCCGAAGCGACCGTCGACGGCGGCAAGGGCGAGGAACTGGACAACTACGGCTTCGGTCTCACGCTCGGCTACCAGATCAACGACAACCTGGGCCTCACGTTCAGCTACAAGTCGACCGCCAGCGATCAGGCGCCGGACGACCTGCAGCTGGACGTGTTCATGATCTCGCTGGTGTCCGGGTGGCACCCGATCATCGAGGGCTCCAAGCGGCTGAAGGGTGAGTAGCCCTTCTGCTCCAAACGGGTCACAGGAGAACATTCCATGACATCGAACCTTTCCAGGCCACGGACGTCGACACCGTTCCGCTGCGCAGCCCTCGTGGCCCTGGCCACAATCCCGTTGGTGGCATCGGCCGAGTCCCCGGCGATCGCGCCAATGGCAACGCAGCTCCTCGAGGCTTCAACCGACTTCCTCGCCAGCCAGCAGAGCTTCAGCACCGAGACACGCAATGCGCTCGAAATCGTGCTCAAGTCGGGCCAGAAGATCGAATTCAACAGCACGGCCCGGCAGTCCGTGCAGCGGCCGAACAAGCTGCGTGCCGAGCGCACAGGCGATCTCGTCGAGCAGACGTTCGTCTACGACGGCCAGTCGGTGTTTCTCTACGAGCCGCTGTCGAAGGTGTACGCCAGGATGGCGGCCCCGGAGACGATCGAGGACATGCTCGACCTCGCGCGCAACAAGCTCGACATCATTGCGCCGGCGGGCGACCTGATCTACAAGAATGCATACGATATCCTGATGGACGGTGTCACCGAGGGCACGGTGATCGGCAAGGCGATGATCGAAGGCGTGCGATGCGACCACCTCGCATTCCGGGCCCCGCACGTCGATTGGCAGATCTGGATACAGGAAGGGGCGCAGCCACTGCCGCGCAAGCTCGTGATCACGACGCTCGATCTGCCGAGCTCGCCCCAGTTTTCGGTCACGGTGACGAAGTGGAACCTGAAGCCGGTCTTCGACGCGAAGATGTTCGCGTTCACGCCGCAAGCCGACGTGAAGCAAATCGACTTCGTGGCTCGCTGACCCGGAGGTGATGGACATGTACAGGACCCGGCACCTCAAAGTCTGCGTTGCCACTGCAGCGGTGCCGCTGTTGTACCTGGTCGGTGTTGCCCCCGACGCACCAACGGGTCTTGCACTGATACAAGAGGGGCACGCCGTCGTGGGTGCGCCCCTTTC
>JADZBS010000019.1 GCA_020851975.1 Gammaproteobacteria bacterium
CGCTTGTCGAAAACTTCGAAACTTCGACCCGGCACCGATCACGAAAACTTCGAAACTTCGACCCGGCACCGGTCAACGGCACCGATCAAAACCGGTCCCAGGCGACGGCGAGCCAGCAGGCGGCGGCGAGGATCAGGCTGGTCATCACCGCGGCCGAGCCGAGGTCCTTGGCTCGCGCGGAGAGATCGTGCCGATCCTGGCCGATGCGATCCACCGTGGCCTCGATGGCCGAGTTCAGCAGTTCCACGACGAGCACGAGCAGCCAGGATCCGACCAGCAGGATGCGCTGCACCATCGACTCGCCGAGCCACCAGGCCAGCGGCAGCAGGAGCACGAGGACGAAGACCTCCTGGCGAAAGGCCGCCTCGTGCCGCCAGGCCGCCCGGAGCCCGGCGAGCGAATAGCGCGTGGCGGCGATGAGGCGGGCCAGCCCCTGTCGGGTGGCCTCAGCCACGCGTGAGCCGCAGGATGGCAGATGGTTCAGGTGACCGGATGGCCTGCTTGCCTGCAGGCGGCAAAGATGTCCCGCCGTGGATCATGAGAGGTGGTCTCGATGTCGAGGAGGCCCAGTGTGGAGGCAAACAGGTTGTCGTGGGAATAGGCCGCGGTGGCGGCGTGTTTCAGGCACGAGCGGCCGATGCCTGAACGCGCAGCGAACTCATCCGACATCCAGAAGATCATGGGCACGCGCGTCTGCGTCTCCGGCGCGATGAAATAAGGCAGTCCGTGCAGGTACACGCCATTCTCGCCGAGGGACTCGCCATGGTCCGAGACGTAGAGCATGGCCGTGTCATAGACGTCTGACGTCGAGTGAAGCAGGTCGATCAACTGTCCCAGCACGTGGTCGGTGTAGAGGATCGTGTTGTCGTAGGCGTTGCGGATCTCCTGGCTGGTACAGCCGAGGAGCGTCTCATGGTTGCAGTCGGGTCGGAATCGCCGGAATGCGGCCGGATAGCGCCGGAAGTAGGCCGGCCCGTGACTGCCCTGCTGGTGCAGCACGACCACCCGGCTCTTCGCAGGACCCGACAGTACCTGTCGCAGGTGGCGCAGCAGGATCTCGTCATGACAGCCGTCGGCGCTGCAAAGCCCCGCATCGTGACTGCCGGCGAGCGACCGGGCTTCCACGCCGGCGCAGACACCCTTGCACCCGGCGTTGTTGTCGAGCCAGAGCACGTCGACGCCCGCACGCTCGACGACGTCGAGCAGCGATTCGTACTGCTTGAGGTCCTCCGTGTCCGGGCCGTCGTGACCGAAAGGCCTGAACATGCAGGGCAGCGACTCGGCCGTGCTGGTCCCGCAGGAATGCACATCCGGGAAGTTGATCACCTGGCGTCGTCGCAGCTCGGGATTCGTGTCGCGGGCGTAGCCGTTCAGGGAGAAGGCTTCGGCGCGTGCCGTTTCCCCGACGACGAGGATCAGCAGCAGGGGCCTGTCGGTCGCCTGCCACGATGCGCCGGGCGTGGCATCGGGGCCGATCGGGATGCGGGCGCCCGCGGGCGTGCCGGGGCCGCGCAACAGCGTCAGCCCGGCGGTGATGTAGTTGGCCGGCACCAGCAGGTACTGCAGCTCACGATGTTCTCGCCCGAAGAACATGAACTGCTGCGACAGCGTCGCCATGACGGTGGCCATGACGGCGATCGTGCCGGTGAGCAGTCCGAGCCGCCGTGCCAGGACTCGCCGCGGAGCATCGGTGCGCAACCGGAAGTGGCGCAATGCGAGCGTCGGCAGGGCACCAAACAGGACCAGGTAGGCGGCCATCCGGACATCGAGGAGTTCGGTCGACTCCCGCCAGTCCGTCTGCAGGACGTTGCGCACCATGCCGCGGTCGATGTACGCGTGGTAGGTGTCGATGAAGTACAGCGCCAGGGCGTTGGCAAAGAACAGCGTGACGAGCAGGGGCTTCAGTGTCCGGTGTGACAGGACCGGCAGCAGGACCAGGAAATAGAGCGCCGTCAGCAACAGGGGCAGGCTGGCCGCGAAGGCGACTTCCTCAGGCGTGCCGGGCCGGATGAGATGCAGGGTCTCGCTCCAGAACCTGGAGTTGCAGAACAGAACCATGTAGGCGGCGGCCAGGAAAGCCAGGCTTTCCGGGGTGATGTCCCGGCTGGGGATGCGCATCGTGGCCGGCATGCGGCGCCTCTCGACGACAAATGGCCCGGACAGCGATGCTGGGACCGTCCCCGTTGGCTGGCGTGGGCCGGTCGTGCGGATTTCGTTGGCGGGCGATTGATTTGCCTTCCGGCATCCGTCTAACGACGTGATGTCGAGGCCAGCGTCCATGGTCCGTGTCGATCTGCAGCCGCGCGCCCGACCTGGGCGCAGCCGGGTGGAGGACGGTATGAAGATCCTGCTGATCGAGGACAGCCGCGACCTGGCTGCCAACGTCGCCGACTACCTGGATCGGCTCGGCTGCGTCACGGACCATGCGGCCAACGGGCTGAACGGCCTGCACCTGGCGGTCACCGGACGCTATGACGCCATCGTCCTCGACCTGAACCTGCCCGGCATGGGTGGTCTCGATCTCCTGGCGAGGTTGCGCCAGAAGGCGCTGAATCCGACGCCGGTTCTTATTCTCACCGCGCGCGACACCGAGCAGGATCGCCTGCGTGGCTTCGATTGCGGTGCGGACGACTACGTGACCAAGCCGTTTTCACTCGCCGAGCTGCACGCGCGGCTCAGGGCAATCGTCCGCCGCCATCAGGGGCAGGCGGTCTCCGTGCTGCGCGTGGGTGAGATCGAGTACGACCCGCGCAGCATGGTCGCCAGGCGCGCAGGCCGGCAGCTGCAGGTCACGCCATCGGGCGCGCGCATCCTCGAGAAACTGATGCGTGCGGCGCCCGCACTGGTGTCCAGGGCGGACCTGGAGCACCTGCTCTGGGGCGAACATCCGCCCGACAGTGATGCGGCACTGCGAGGGCACATCCATGCCCTGCGCAGCGAACTCGACCGGGGTGAGACGCGCAGGCTGCTGCACACCGTCCACGGCATCGGCTATCGACTCGCTACCGACGATGGGTAAACCAGCCGGCATGCGAGCCCGGCTGTTCGGCGGGATGGCGGTCGTGCTCCTGATTGCCATGAGTGCAGCGGCGTTTGCCGTCTGGCAGTTCATCGAGGCGCTGGAAGTCGCCGTGATCGAGGGAGCGTTGAACGATCGCATGGCGGAGTTTGCTGCCGCCTACCAGCTCGATCCCGAGGCCCAGGTGCCCCGGTCGCCCGCACTGCAGGGATTCGTGGCAGCGCGTACCGGCCCGGCAGCCATTCCCGCCTGGCTCGATGGAATCGGCCCCGGGATGCACGAGGATGTAGCCGGCGATGGCCGGACGTACTACGTGTTACGGCACGATGTCGGCGCCACCCGGTTGTACCTCGTCCAGGACATCGCGGCCCTGCGACGACTGGAGGTGGCGGTCGTCGGGACCTTCCTGGCGGGACTCGTGCTGGCGGTGGTGATTGCCGGTGTCGTCGCCTGGGCGATGGCCGGTTTCGTCCTGGGGCCGGTCCTGGATCTCGCCGCGAGGATTGCCAGGCTCGATCCCGGCCAGCGCGGCGTGCGTGTCGGAGCCGTGGAGGGCGATCGCGAGGTGGCCCGGATCGCCAGCGCGTTCGATGCCTACCTCGAGCAGCTCGACGCGTTCGTCGCGCGGGAACAGGCCTTTACGGGTGATGTCAGCCACGAGCTGCGCACGCCACTCGCCACGATACTCAGCGCCGTGCAGCTCATGCTGAGCGATCCTGCCTTGGCGGACGACCTGCGGTTGCGGCTGCAGCGCATCGAGCGCGCCGCCGGGCACATGCACGAGCTGGTCATCGCCATGCTGTTCCTGGCGCGCCGGCCTGATGGTGCGCAGTGGCAGGCCTGCGATCTCGGGCAGATCCTGGAAGACGTGGTGGAGGCCCATCGCGGCACCGCCGAGCGGCGGGCGCTCGAGCTTCGCCTGGCCGTCGTCGCGCCGCAGGCAGTGCATGCGCCCTGCGGCATGGTGGCATCCGTGGTCGGCAACCTCGTTGGCAATGCGGTCGAGCATGCGAGTCACGGCATCGTGGACGTGCGCCTGCAAGGCCACACCTTGACGGTGGCCGACGAGGGCCCCGGCATTCAGGTGCAGCCGATGGCGCGCGTCTTCGAGCGTGGCTGTCGTGGCCCAGATAGCCGTGGTTCCGGCCTCGGCCTCGCGCTCGTCCGCCGCATCTGTGACCACCTGGGCTGGGTGGTCGACATCGAGTCGCGGGAAGGCGCCGGTACCCGCGTCCGGGTCACCTTCTGAGCCGGGAAAAGAGCCGTACACGCGGCGGCGTCGCGGCGACGGTCATCGCACGTTCCAACGAAAAGCCAACGATCGGCTGACGGGATCCTGCGGCGGTTGGTGCGACGATGTCATCCGCCGTGTTTTCAAGGAGCCCAACCTGATGCCCATGGCGGTTTCGGATGGTCTCGATGGCCCGTTGCCATCGGATACGCACTGCGTGGACGAGGAGCCCCGGGATCGGGTCTACGCCACGACCCGACCGGCCATCGCCGATTTCGCCTTCGGGGGCGAGGTGGCGGCGGTGTTCGACGACATGCTGCAACGCTCGGTGCCGTTCTACGCCGAGATCCAGCGGATGACGCTCGAGCTGTGTGCGGATTTCGCCGTTCCAGGTACCTGGGTCGCCGATCTTGGCTGTTCCACCGGTGCAACGCTCGCCGCGCTCGACCGGGCTTTGCCGCGAAGTGTGAAGTTCCTCGGCGTGGATGACAGCGAGGACATGCTCGAGCGCACCCGGGCGCGGCTCGCCCCGGTCGCGACAGAACGCGCCGTGGAACTGCGCGCCACCGATCTCAACGAGGGCATCGCGCTCGAGGACGCGAGCGTGGCACTACTGGTGCTGACGCTGCAGTTCATCCGGCCGCTGCGACGCGCGCGTCTGATGGCGGACCTGCATCGTGGGCTCAATGATCAGGGTGCGCTGATCCTCGTTGAAAAGGTTCTCGGTGAGAATTCGATGTTCAACCGCCTGTTCATCAAGTACTACTACGACATGAAACGGCGCCATGGCTACAGTGAACTCGAGATCGCGCAGAAGCGGGAGGCCCTGGAGAATGTACTGGTGCCGTACAAGCTGATCGAGAACCGTGAGCTGCTGCTCGATACGGGATTCCGGCACGTGGATGTCTTCTTCAAGTGGTACAACTTCTGCGGAATCGTGGCGGTCAAGTGATGATTCGCCTGGGCCGGTTCCTGTTTCGGTTCCGCAACTACCTGTTCCCGCTGGCCCTCGTCCTTGTGGTTGTGCCGGGGCCGCCGGTGGCGGCGACGCCGGGAGTCGCGGCACTGGTGGGGCTCGTTCTGGCGCTGCTGGGGCAGGGGATCCGGATCGGTACCATCGGCCTGGAGTACATCATCCGCGGCGGCCGGGAGCGGCGAGTATACGCCGAGAAGCTCGTCACCGATGGCGTCTATGCCCATTCGCGAAACCCCATGTACGTGGGCAATCTGCTCATCGTCACCGGGGTGTGCCTGACGTCCAACTCCTGGGGTTGTGTCGCCCTGGCCGTACCGCTCTTCGTGCTCGCTTATCTCGCCATCACCCGCGCGGAGGAGGATTTCCTCGCCGGTCGATTCGGTCCGGCCTATGCCAGATACTGCCGTGACGTGCCGCGCTTCGTGCCACGGCTCGACGGTCTTTACGCCACGTTCCGCGCTTCACGATTTCATTGGCGGCGTGTACTCTCCAAGGAGTATGGCACCCTGGTCGGCTGGCCGTTGCGCTGGTGCTTCGTCTTGCTCTGGAGTCTGTGGCGGGACGGTGGTACCGCGGCGCTCGCTACGGTTACGCCCGCCCTGGGTGCCGTCGTGGCCGTACTCGGTACGTTCTACGTCAGCTTGCGCGTGCTGAAGAAGAGCCGCCGCCTGGTAGCCGACTGACTGAGTGACGGGTGCCGTGACAGGTGCCGGGTCGAAGTTTCGAAGTTTTCGA
>JADZBS010000020.1 GCA_020851975.1 Gammaproteobacteria bacterium
AGGCGCTCAGTGCGGCGTTGGGCAGGCCGTTGCTGGTCCAGACCTGCCGATGCTGCATGTCCAGCCCGATGCACGCGGCGACGACGACCTTCAAGGGCGAGTCCTTGCGTGCCGCTGCGGCGGTGGCCAGCGCGGTGGCGGCCGGATAGGAACAGCCAGCCATCGCCACGCGACCATCCGCGTCCTCCAGCGCGGCAGCCCAATCCACCACCGCGGCGCCGTCGCGGCCATCCTGCGACGTGAACTGCTGCATCTGCCCGGTCGAGCCGCCGGTCCCACGCGGCCGCACCACGGCATGGATGTAGCCGCGCTCGACAAAGTAGGGAATGACGCCCACCGGCTGGCCCAGGCGCAGGTAGGGCGTGAACTCGACGATGACCGGAAACGGTCCTGTCGCACGCGCGCCGCTCGCAGTGTCGACCGGGTAAGCCACCGTCGCGGCCAGCCGCGTGCCGTCCGCGAGCGCAATGGTCGTGTCATTCGCCGCGCCGGCCGCGTAACTGGCCGGCGGCGGCTGCCAGCGGCCGCCGGGATACGCGGTGCGGTCGGCTGTCGTCGTGGCGGTTGCATGAACCGCGTCGGTCGCACCGGCATCTCGTCCTTCCCCGCCCCACTCCAGCGGCAGGGCGAACGGCTCGGCGTCCGGCCCACCGATGGCGCGCTGACCCTCATTCCAGGGATGCGACAGCACTGCGGCACGCACGGCCGGGAAGTGCTGATAGGGCAACATCGGCAGGTTCAGCGTGGACGGCATCGCGCCGCCCAGCCCGATGGCATATACCCCGCCATGCACGGTCCGCTCCTGCGGGCCGGTCAGCCGGCAGGGGTCGGAGTCAGCGAGCGGCGTGGGGCCGGTTGGGGGACAGCGGTCGGCGGGCGTTTGCGTGGTGAGTTCCAGACGCAGGCGGTGGCCTGGGCGCAGGCCCCACTGCCGCGGGGCGAGCGCCAGATCGAAACGATAGTCGCGGTTGGGCGTGAGGTATTCGTCGCGTGCCAGCAAGGGCCACGGCCAGGGGACCGTGCCGGTTTCCACCATGTCGCCCCAGCCGGCCCATAGCAGCATCGGCACACCGTTGTCCACGATCCTGCGGGCGAGCGTCGCGCGCCCACGGTCACGCCAGTAGTCGGCGTCGTAGGCCATGTCGCCGCCACTCAGTACCGAGTCGGCGAAGCGCTTGAAGTAGCGCTGGCCAGCGGCCGAGTTGCCGGTCAATGGCGCGCCGCGCTCGACGAACTGCCAGAAGCTCATGGTGGGCAGGCCGGCGTTCAACCACGATTGCCGGTGCATGTTTTCCATGCCCGAGCAAGCCGCAACTGCCGCCTTCAGCGGCGAGTCGGGACCAACGGCGGCAGCGCCTGTCATGGCGATGGCGCCGGGCCATGAGCACCCGATCAGTCCGACTCTGCCGTCGGATCCGTCCAGCCGATGAGCGGCCCAGTCGATGATGGCCTTGCCATCGAGCCCTTCACGCGGCGACAGGAACTGCATGTCGCCACCCGACTTGCCCAGCCCGCGTGCGCGGACCTGCACGGAGATATCGCCGTGTTCGGCGAAGAAGGGATTGACCTTGACCGAAACCGCGAATTGCACGTACGGCATGTGCTCGATCACCACCGGGAACGTTCCACGGGCGCGACGCCCGCTGGCGAGATCGGTGGGATAGGCGATGCTGGCGTTCAAGACCACGCCGTCATCCATGGTGACCGGCACGTCTTCGACTACTTCGACACCGAACCGCGCAGGTCCGGGTACCCACTTGCCGCCCGGGTACATGGCGCCTGTGCCAGCAACGGATCGGGTTTCCTCATGAGCCTGACTCACCTCTCCGGCCTCCGATCGAAGTGGTGCTGCGCACAGGGAACACACCGACACCAGCGCCACCAGGACACGGGTAGTGATCGCTCTTTGAAGCACGAATGCTTGGCTCATGGTTCTCTTCATTTACGGCGGCAATCAGTTCACACGCAGCAACGCCTTGATGACGCGATGGCCCCTCATCACTTCGGCGGCGCTTCCACGCCGTTCTGGGCCATGCTCTGTGGTGACCCTCTGGGCCCCACGGTCGGGATAGCTTCGAGTTCCCCGCGAAATCGCACCAGTTCCTCCGGGGTGAAGCTGACCTCGGTTCCCCCCAGGTTCTCGACCATGTGCCATGGATCGGTACTGCCGGGGATGGGCACGATGTCGGTTCCCTGTGCAAGCAACCAGGCCAGCGAGATCTGCGCCGGTGTCGCCTGCTTCGCCGCGCCCCAGCGCTCGAGCAGGGCGATGACGAGCAGGTTCGCGGGCATCGCATCGGGGAACATGCGTGGCAGGCCGCCACGGAAGTCACCGGGAAGGAATCGGGTGCCGATGCCGAAGCGCCCGCTCAAGAAGCCGCGTGCCAGCGGGGCCCATGGCACCAGGCCGATGCCCAGTTCCCGGCACACCGCCAGGGTGTCGCGCTCGGGTCCGCGTTCCAGCACAGAATATTCGTTCTGCACGGCCGCCACCGGCTGCACGGCATGGGCTCGGCGCAGGGTTTCCAGTCCAGGCTCCGACATGCCGAACGCACGCACCTTGCCTTCGCCGATCAGGTCCTTG
>JADZBS010000021.1 GCA_020851975.1 Gammaproteobacteria bacterium
GCTCGGGCGTGATCCGGCGGGCGACCGCGAGCACGTGCAACGCATCACGCCCGACGACGTGCGCGGCTTCTTCGAGCAGCACTACCGCGCCGGGGCGATGGCAGTGGCAGTGGCCGGGGCGCTGGCGCACGACGAGATGCTCGCCGCAGTGGCGGGCGCGTTCGCCGACCTGCGCGCCGGAGGTGGGCGCCCGGCCCGATCGACGCCGCAACGGGTCGGCGGCGACGTGGCGATCGATGACGACACCGAGCAGGTGCACATGGTGATGGGATCGCGCGCGGTCGCCCGTGGGGATGACCGGCGGGAGGCGTTGGAGGTGGTGAACCACGTCTTCGGTGGTGGGCTGTCGAGCCGGCTGTTCGAGCAGATCCGCGAACAGCGCGGCCTCGCCTATGCGGTCTACTCCGGGGTGTCGGCGTTCGACGACACCGGATCGTTCCAGATGTACGCAGGTACCCTGCCGCGCCACGCCGAGGAGGTTCGCAGCCTGTTGCTCGCGGAGCTAGCGAGACTTGTTGCAGAGGGGATCACCGACGACGAACTCGACATCGCCCAGGGTTACCTCACCGGCGCGTTCGAACTGGCCCTGGAGGACACCGGGGCACGGGCGGCGCGCACCGGCGCGTCGCTGATCACCACGGGCGAGGTGCGCTCGATCGACGAGCAGGTGGCCCGCTGGACAGCGGTCGATCAGGCGGCCGTCGCCGCCGTGATCGAGGATGTGCTGGCCGGCGACCCGCTGACGGTGACCGTCGGCCCGACCCGCTGATCAGGCCGGCGGGGCTTCGGGTGCGCTTGGCTTGGCGCCGAGGATCGGCGTGCCGTTTGCCTCCAGCTCCTGCAGCTGGGCGACGATCTCGCCGACCTTGGCCTCGTCGTCGTTGCCGCCACGCCCGGTGTGCCGTGCGTAGGCGATGCGCCCGAGGTCGTCGAGCAAGTCGTCGGCCTTGCGCTTGTCCTTGATGTCCTCGGCCTTTTCCTTGGCCGCGGCGCTGAGTTGTTGGGCCTTTTCTTTGGCTTTGTCGAGGAAGCTACTCATGCGTGTAGTTCTACTCCATCGGGAAGGGGCTACGTTCATCGTATGAGTGGGATCCGTGTGGGAGTGGTCGGCGCAGGGGGGAAGATGGGCTCCGCCGTGTGCGCGGCGGTGGCCGCCGATCCGCACCTCGAGCTGGCGGCAGCAGTCGACCCGCACGCCGTCGGGCAGGAACGTGAAGGCGTCACCATTGCCGCCGAGCTCCGGGCGCTGGTCGACGCGGCCTGCACGGTGGCCGTGGATTTCTCCGTAGCGGCCGCCTCGCGCATCACGCTGCCGTTCCTGGCGATGCACGGCATCCACGCAGTGGTGGGCACCACCGGATTCACCGACGACGACATCACCCGCTTTCGCGGCGACTTCAGCGGCAGCAACTGCCTGATCACCGCCAACTTCGCGATCAGCGCAGTGCTGATGATGCGCTTTGCCGAGATGGCTGCGCCATTGTTCGACACGGCTGAGATCATCGAGTTGCACCACGACCAGAAGATCGACGCGCCGTCGGGCACCGCGATCACCACCGCAGGGCGGATGGCCGTGGCCCGCGGTAGCGGGTGGGCCGCCGACCGCACCGAGCACGAGGTGTACTCAGGGTCGCGTGGCGGACAAGGCCCGGGCGGCATCCGCGTGCACTCCGTGCGCATGCGCGGCATGGTGGCCCACCAGGAGGTCATCCTCGGGGCGCATGGCCAGACGCTCACCATCCGCCAGGACAGCTACGACCGCCTCAGCTACATGCCCGGGGTGGTTCTGGCCTGCAAGCGCATCCACGAGTTCCCCGGCCTCACCGTGGGCCTCGAACCCTTCCTCGATCTGTAGCGCCGGACGCCTACTCGGCTTCTGGGAAGAGATCGTCCCAACTCGGCTTCTGGGAAGGATCGTTCCCCGATACCGGGACCAGGGCTTCCTAGTTCGCGCTGTGGAGATGGCCTGGCCCGCACGGGGGGCAGCCGTGCCGGGCAATCAGCTGCCGGGAAGATCAGCCGAGGGCGGCGATGGCGGCTTCGTAGTTGGGCTCGTCGCCGACGCTGTCGGTGACGTGGGTGTAGATCACCTTGCCGGCCTCGTCGATCACTACCACCGCGCGAGCCATCAGCGCGGCCAGACGACCCTCGGCCATCTTCACCCCGTAGTCGTCGCCGAAGCTGCTGCGAAAAGTGCTGGCGGTGGTGACGTTCTCGATGCCTTCGGCGCCGCAGAAGCGCTTGAGCGCGAACGGCAGGTCGGCCGACACGCACACGACAGCGGTGTTGTCGAGGCCGGCCGCCAACTCGTTGAACTTGCGGGTGCTGGTGGCGCACACGCCGGTGTCGATCGACGGGAAGATGTTGAGGATCACCCGCTTGCCGGCGAGACCGGCGAGGGTGACGTCGGCCATCTCCGCGGAGACGAGGCTGAACGCGGGGGCTTGCGAGCCAACGGCGGGGAGATCGCCGACGGTGTTGACGGGATTGCCGCCGAGGGTGGTGGTTGCCATGGCTGTAAAGGCTACCTATCAATTCGCCCGGTCAAACTGGCCGCACAGAACCGCGGCTCAGCGGCCGCGCAGGTTGCGCACGTTGGCGAGCACCACGACGATGATCGACCCGGCGAGGAACCACCATTGGTAGCGATCGACGAAGCGCAGCGCCGAGTTGAGCTGCGACTCGAACTGCTTGGCCAACCACCACAGCAGCGCCAGCCGAGCGGCGAGGCCGACCAACGCCAGCGGCAGCAGGCGCTTCCACGAGCTGCGCGCCGCGCCGCTCAGCACCCACACGATGTTGCTGCCGACGAAGAA
>JADZBS010000022.1 GCA_020851975.1 Gammaproteobacteria bacterium
ATGACACCCTCATGTACCTGGTTGACTCGCAAAGGCCAGGGGGACCGACCCTGACCGTCTTCGATTTCGATGCGGCGCGCGGCGAGATCGATCACGCCCGGGTGCTGCTGCGCTTCCCTGATGACGGCGCCGTGCCGGACGGGCTGGCAGTCGATGTCGAGGGCTGCCTCTGGATCGCCATGTTCGGTGGCGGCGAGGTGCGTCGTTACACCCCGGCAGGGCGACTGGATCGCACTGTGGTCGTGCCTGCCTCGCAGCCGACCTGCTGTACGTTCGGTGGGCCGGATCTGACCGATCTATACATCACGACCGCCAGGATCGGGCTCACCGCGGAGCAGCTTGCAGGGCAACCGAATGCCGGTGGCATTTTTTGCGCCCCATCCACCGTCTCGGGACTGCCTGCGAACCGCTATCGCGGTTGAGGAATGGTGTTCGTACGGGCAGCGAGCCAGCGATCCCGTCGACGTGCCTGCCGAACCGGATCTGCGACCGGCGCAGCCAGCAGCAGGCGTTGCGTATAGGGGTGTTCCGGACGTTCGGTGACCTGCGCGCACTCACCCCACTCCACGATCCGGCCCCGATTCACGACCCCTACCCGGTGGGACAGGGATCGCACGACCGAAATGTCGTGCGAGATGAAGAGGTAGGCAACGCCGGTGGTCTCCTGGATTTCGCGGAACAGCGTCAGCACTCGCGCCTGAGTCGACAAATCCAGCGCCGAGACGGGTTCATCGCAGATGATCAGCCGCGGCCGCACGGACAGGGCGCGGGCGATCGCGATCCGCTGCCGCTGGCCCCCGCTGAACTCGCGTGGCAATCGATCGAGCGAGTCCTTCGGCAGGCGCACGGCATCGAGCAACCCCCTGATGCGCTGTGCCGCCTCATGTTTCGGCACACCGCCGGCCGTTACCGGTTCCATCAGGATCGTCTCGATGGTGAGTGCCGGATTCAGCGATGAATAAGGATCCTGGAACACCACCTGGAGATCACCGGCGAGCTTGCGCCACTCGCTTCGCCGGGCATGGCTGATGTCGTGCCCGGCGTAGCTGATGGTCCCGGAGGTCACGGGGGCGAGGCCGAGGATTGCGCGGCCGATGGTGCTCTTGCCGGAGCCTGACTCGCCAACCAGCCCAACGGTCTCACCCGGACGGACGTCGAGGCTGACATCACGCACGGCGGTGACGGGCTTTGCACGAAACCCACGCCCCGGATAGGTGACGGTGAGCCGATCGATCGACAGCAGTGGCTCAACCATGGTTCGCCTCGATGATTCTCCGCGCATAGGGCGCGCGGGCGGGCACATCGTCCAGGGTTGCGGCAAACAGTGCCCGGGTGCAGGGATGCTGTGGATCAGCGAAAACCTCGGCGACAGAGCCTGTCTCAACGATGCCGCCGGAGCGCATCACTGAAACCCTGTCGCAGATGTCCGCCACGACACCGAGATTGTGGGTCACGAGCAGCACCGCGAGATCGAGCTGTCGACGCAGTTCACGCAGCAGCTCGAGGATCTCGGCTTGAATGGTCACGTCCAGCGCCGTCGTGGGCTCATCGGCGATGAGCAGGCTCGGGCCGCAACTGATCGCACCGGCAATGAGTATGCGCTGTGCCATGCCTCCGGAAATCTGGTGAGGGTAGGAGTGGAATACCCGCTTCGGGTCCTCGATCCCCACCTGCTCCAGCAATTCCATGGCGCGATTTCGTGCCGCACGACGCCCTAGGCCCAGCTGGATGCGCATCGGCTCGACGAGTTGGCTGCCGACTGTAAAGACGGGATCGAGGTTGCTCATGGGTTCCTGGGGGATGTAGGCAACGTATCGACCCCGCAGGCGATCCATCTCCCTTTCCTTCAGCCGCAGGACGTCTCGGCCACCCAGGAATACCGAGCCGGCGAGGATCCTGCCGCCTGCCGGCAGCAATCGGATGATGCTCAATACGACCTGGCTCTTCCCGGATCCGGATTCGCCGATCAACCCATGGATCTCGCCGCGGTCGACCTGCAAATCGACAGCATCGACCACCCGATTGACTTGCCCGCCGGCACCGGGGTAACCCACGACCAACCCGCGAACCGCCAGTACGGCCTGGTTATCTGTCAGCGCCACATGCGCGGCAACGGGGGCGCGCCCGCGCGGCGCTCCGGTATTGTCGTCGACTGGTGCGCTGACTTCGGCGGCGCCTTGCTCGAGCGCAACCGCTGCAGCGCTGATTCCGATCCGCGCGAATTCGTCGCGTACCACATTGCCAGACAGGAAGAAGACAACGCAGGTGAGACCGATCGCCACGCTCGGCCACAGCAATTCCAGGGGTACGGTGTAGATATTGGCGAACCCGCCGTTCAGCAGATTGCCCCAGCCCGGGGCGAACAGGTCGCCAAGCCCGAGGAACACCAATCCGGCCTGGATGGCGATCGAGATCGCCATCAGGTTTGCTGCCAGGATCACGGCAGGGCCGCGCACGGTCGGCAGGATATGGCGCAGGATGATGCGCGTATCCGACAGGCGAAATACCCGCGCGGCGTCCACGAAGAGCTCATTGCGCACACCGAGAACGGCTGCGTAGACGACGCGGAAGAATCCGCCGGACATGACGATACCCAGTGCGACCATCATCAATGGCATGGAGGGCCCAACCACGGTTCGCACTGCCAGGAGGACGACCAGACCAGGGAGCGCCATCAGCAGGTCCGCGACGCGCGTGCCGATCGTCTCCAGCCACTTGCCAAAGTAGCCGGCTGCGAGGCCGAACAGGGTACCCAGCAACGACGCAACGATGACGGCAATGGACGCGTCCCGCAGAGTCGGCAGCGTTCCGTGCAGCAGGCGGGAGAAAATATCGCGCCCCGAGGAGTCCGTGCCCATCCAGTGCGCCGCAGATGGCCCGAGCCGGATCTCGCGCGGGAAGATCTCGTTCGGGTGGTGGCCGCTGATCGACGACGCCATGACTCCGGCCAGCACGATCAGAACGAGATAGCCCACGCAGATCGCGCCCAACGGATTTCGCAGCACTCTCGCCAGCAGGGAACGACGGCGCGTATCAGGCACGGGGGGCATGCGGTCGGTCACGTCGTCATCCTGACCCTCGGGTCGAGCCAGGCCTGGATGAGATCGACAATCAGGTTCAGCAGGACGACAAAAAATGAAACCGCGACAACGAAACCCATGACGAGGGGCACGTCACTGTTGAGTGCCGCATTGACGCTCATCTGGCCGATGCCCGGAATGGCGAAGATGCGCTCGATCAGCACGGCACCGCCGAACATGCCGATGAAATGCACGCCGAGCATGGACAGCGCAGGTCCCATCGACCCACGGAGGACATGCCTGTACACAACCCGACGCCAGGGCAAGCCGCGGCTGCGGAGCGTGCGCACGTAATCCTTGCCCAGCGCCTCGAGCAGTGCCCCCCGCACCTGAGGCGCGACCCCGGATATGCCCGAAACCGCCAACGCGATGACCGGCAACGTGACGGTGCCGAGCCAACCTGCGGGTGAGTCGAACATCGCCTGATAACCCACTGCCCTGAACCATCCGAGGCGGATGGCGAACACGCTGACCAGCAGGATCGCGAGGATGAAGTTTGGAATGGCGAAACCCAGGACCGACAGCACCTGCACCGCCTGGTCGACCCGGCCACCGCGCGTCGCGGCGAACACGCCGAGGACCATCGATACCGCCGCGATGAGGATCGTTGCAGCGGTTATAATGGCCAGGGTTACCGGGAGTCGAGTCGCGATCGCCGCGATGACGGGCTCCCCGTTGAACCATGACCTTCCCAGCTCACCGTGCAGGGCGCGCACCGCCCATCCCGTGAACTGGACGATGATCGGCCGGTCCAGGCCCAGCTCCTGCTTTTTCTGCAAGACCACTTCCTGCGTAGCGTCCGGACCGAGTATGCCGCGGGCGACTTTGTCGGTTGACAAGTGCAGGATGAGGAAGGTCCCTGCGATCACCACTGCGATCAGCATGAGACTGGCCATGAACCGTTGCAGGATGTACCAGAACACCCGGTCTCACCCCGCCAACCGCAGCCCGGAGTCGCCGCTCGCCGTCATCGCATCGGCCTGATGTTCCACAGGTACGGATAGGTATTCGTATCCTGCTGGGTCACAACGGTATTCGCGTCGGCGGCGAAGAAAGTCTTGTTGCGATACCACGGGTCGAACCACGCCTGCTCGACAATGTAAGCATTCAACGCCTTGGCGGCCTCGTTCGACTCCTCCGGTGTACCGGCATAGATCCTGTCCAGCCACGCTGTGACCTGCGGCCGATTCGTGTCGAACGGATTGAAAGGGCCGCCTTTGGCGATCCGGTCCGCCACGACGAAGGCAACCGACGGGCTCGTCTGCAACTGCATCCATCCGATGCCGAACTTGCCCTGCGCCAGTGCGCCAACGTACGACGCGAGGTCTGCCTGCTGCTCATACACCACTCTGATGCCCACATCCTCGAGGAATGCGGCGGTCAGGGTTGCGAGCGGCAGGTTGCCGGTGCCGGCGATGGCCGGCATTGTCAGCCGGAATCCATTCGGATAGCCGGCAGCAGCCAGCAGCTGCCTGGCCTTCACCGTGTCGTAGGGGTATCGGCCATCGAGGGTTGCCTCGTAGGCCGGCGACGAAGGTCCGAACACCTGGGTTGTCACGGTTCCGAGACCATTGGCCGCAGCTTCGAGCATCGCCTTCTTGTCGATGGCGTGGTTTATGGCCTGCCGTACACGCACATCGCCGAGCGCCTTGTTGACGACCCCATCGCGGTCGAGAATCAGCAGCCCGTTGAAGGAAATCTCCTGCGGATAGAGCTTGAATCCGGCCGCTTCGATCTGCCGGATGGAGCCGGAACCGGGCAGCTGTGCCCCGTTGATCTCGCCGGTGGAGATTGCGTTGACGATGGTCGGTTCCTGATCGTAGACATTGATGATCAACTTCTTGTAGTGCTGGATTCCCGGCGCCCAGTACCCAGGATTGGTGCGATAGACGTAGCGCGAGCCCGGCACCGTGGCCATTGCGTCGAGGATGTACGGGCCGCTGCCCACGGGGACGGCCTCGGCATCGGGAGCGCCGAACTGCGCCGGGCTCGCCTGCAGGCCGGGGTTCTGCGCAAGTGAGGGCAGCAGGCCCGGATCGGGTCTCGACAGGGTTATCTGCACGGTGTGATCGGCGGTGGCCTTCACGTCGGCCACATTCGCCAACCGGGCCCTGTTGGGTGAGCTGCCGTCACGGAAGCGGAGCAGGTTCTGCGCAGCGGCATGGGCGGTGAAGCGCGTGCCGTCAGTGAACACGACGTCGGAGCGCAGCGTCAGCGTGAGGATCTTGTGGTCGTCGCTGTACGCCCACGCACTCGCCAGCCACGGTTCGATCGATCCGTCGGGGGCTTCGTGCAGCAGGGTGTCGTACACGGCTTGCAGGTACGGGGACTGATTCGCCCACCCCGAACCGGACGCCAGCTGAGTGGATGCCGCGACAATGTTCGACAGGATGAGAGTGTCTGCCCTGGCTGAGCTCCTGCGCGCCGTTTCAGCGGATCCGCCAGCACCACCGCCGCAGCCGACAGTGGTCATGGCGAGCGCCACGGCGAGCCAACCTCTCGTGTCATACCTCATGCGTTGGTGATCTCCTCTTGACACGCAGCGAAATCATTGCGGCTGCAGAACATGTTGCGGAGCTGTACGAGTCCGCGCGGATCAGCGCTGGACCGCACGCGGTTCAGAGACCTTCTGGGCGACCGATAGTGTCCGGGCGACGAGCTCCTCGAAGCGAACGCCATCGAAGCCGGGCAGTGAGCTGGATATCCTCCCGCGCAACGGGTCCGACCAACGCCTGTCGATACCGCCGTGACCCGCCAACGCACCTGTTATCGCCCCGACCGTCGCGCCATTGGAATCCGTATCCCAGCCACCGGCAACCACGAGGCCAATTGCAGTGTCGAAGTCACCCTGCGATGCGGTCAGGGCGTAACAGACCAGGGCCGCATTGTTGAGCACATGCACCCAGTGCAGATGCCCGTACGCCTGCTCCAGCTGCCGGTACGCTGCGCAAGGGTCAGCCACGTCAGCGCCGAGACGCCGGCCGAAGGCGACGGCATCAGCCATACGGCTGCCGGGCGGTATCACTGACGCACCCGCATCCAGCAGTTCGTCGACGCTGCAGCCGGTGATCGCGGCCGAGGACATGGCGGCGACGAACATGGCGCCGTAAAGGCCGTTGCGGGTGTGACTCACTGATGCGTCCCGCCACGCCCACTCGGCCGCACGCAGCGGGGCGCCGGGATTCACCCAGCCGTAGAGATCCGCCCGGATCTGCGCCCCGATCCATTCCCGAAAGGGATTGCCGACGCTGGCCGTATCAGGTGGCTCGAGCCCGAGCAGCAGGTTCCGGTAGGCAATCCGTTCCGCGGTGAATGACCGCAATGCCGGCATGTCGTTGAGCCAGCACCAGGCAACGTCCCCGGCGGAGAAGTCCGGCCCATGCTGTTCGAGAATTCGCAGGGCAATGAGGGTGTAGTTGATGTCATCATCCTCGGGAGTCCCTGCGATGGTTTCGACCAGGCTGGTGGGCGCCGCAGTTGGATTCCAGGGCCAGCGCGCGGCGGTCGCTGGATCGAGGCCTTCGGCCGTGAAGTAGTGGCGCAGCGGATCCCGACCGGTAGCACGCCGAATCTCATCGATACCCTGCCGCGGGATGCCCTCGACCGGCTTTCCCAGTACGCAGCCGATGGCGCGCCCCATCCACGCGCCGTGAATCCGGCTGACCGACGGGTGGTGATGCGGTTGGTCACCGGTCGACCCGAGGGTGGCTCGAATACCGGGCCAGTCGCTCGGTTCGCCAGCCGCAGCGGGACGCGGCAGTGCTGTGAGGTCCGCCAGCAGTTCCCGCGCCAGATCCTGCTCTCGCCTCTCCCGTGGATCGCACCAGCGGTCACGAATCGCGGCCACGTCCACACCCTCGAGTTCGGACTGCTGCAACTCGTACCGCAGGAGATCCTCGGAATGTATCCAGCCGACTCGACGCACCGTTACCTCCGCCTGATCTGCGCGAATCCCGTTGCAACGCGCACGTTCACGGGCAGGACTCCTGCCGCGCCAACTGGGCAAGAAAGTCTTCCACCTCGACGCGTTGCGGGGTGGAGGCCTGCGCTCCCGGCCGCGTAACGGAAAGTGAGGCCGCAGCGACCGCAAAGCGGCAGGCATCCGCCAGCGACGCATCCTCCGACAGGGAAACAGCGAGAGCGGCGTTGAAGCAGTCGCCCGCACCAGTGGTGTCGATGGCGGCAACCCCGGGGGCCGCGAAGCGGCGATGGCCATTCGCGTCGAGCAGCAGGCAGCCTTCGGCCCCCATCTTCACGATCACCACACCCGGCCCCCGGGCACGCAGTTGCTGCGCCGCTTCGATCACTTCCGCAGGACTGGCCGGTGCGCTTCCGGTGAGGGCCGCCAGTTCGGTCTGGTTAGGGGTGAGAATATCGGTGACCCGCAGAAGCTCGAGCGGCAGCGCAATGGCCGGAGCTGGATCGAGGAGAACCCGGGCATCGCAGGCGCGCGCCTTCTCGGCTGCCAGCACCACCGTTTCCAGCGGGATTTCCAGTTGCAGAAGCACGAACCCGCCTCTGGCGAGCAGAGCCGCATCGCGCTCCAGTTCGCTCGCCGTAAACCGCCCGTTCGCTCCCTTGATGACCAGGATCCGGTTACCTGCATCTCGTCCAACCAGCACGAGCGCCTGACCGGAGAGCTCGCCGAGCGTACGGACTCCCGCGACGGCACATCCCTCAGTAGCAAGGACCTGGCGGGCAAGCGCGCCGTAGTCATCCTGGCCGACGCGGCCCACCATGACGACATCGCCACCCAGCCGGCTGGCCGCGAATGCCTGGTTCGCGCCCTTGCCGCCATGGCCGAACGCGAGATGCTGCGCAAAGACCGTTTCCCCAACCCGCGGAAGGGTATCGTGGTACACGACAATGTCGCGGTTGATACTGCCGACGACCGTAATGGGGCGGCGTCCGCTCATGCAGCCGAGACTCCGTTGCGCCGCGCCCACGGAATGAGCGCGGCGCTTTCTTCTTTCCGACTATCCCGCTAGTGCCCGCCGAAGTTCACTTCCACAGCGACTCCCAGCAGCCTCTCGGCTTCGGGGCTCGGGAACTGCACCGATACGCCCGGGTTGTTGAGCACCGGCTGGCCGAACACCGTGTTCACGAAATGCTTGTCCAAGATGTTGCGGGCAAAAAACGACAGCTGCCACTTGTCGCTGTCAGGGCCAACACTGACATTGGCGTTCAGCAGCCCATAGGCCTTCTCAACAAACAGCGGATTACCCGACGGATCGAAATTGACCTTGCTGCGCCAGAACCAGTTGAGCGAGGGATCGATGCGCAGGTCGTGCACCTTGTGCTGGTAGCTCGCGGTCAGGCTGTAGGTAAACTTCGGTGAGTTGGGCAGCTGCCTGCCGTCAGCATGGGTGACCGCCTGCGTGGGCGTGATCAGGATGCACTGGCCGGGCGAGGTCCGGGGCGTGCCCAGCGGCAAGACGGGCTGGCCTGAGTAACACCCGATATTCTTGAAATCGAGATACGTGCCATCGACATAGGCAAACGAACCGCTGAGGGTCAGGTCACTCACCGGCCGGCTCACCAGGTCGATCTCAAAGCCACGTGTACGCAGCTTGCCGGCGTTGGCGAGGGCAAAGCGCGCCGGAGAAATGCTGGTGTCAAAAATCTGGGCCTGGTAATCCTTGTAATCGGTGGTGAAGCCGGTGATGTTGAAGGTCAGGGTGCGGTCGAGGAACTGCGAGCGCAGGCCGACTTCATAGCTGGTCGGTATTTCCGGCCGTATCACATGGAGATCAGTCCGCACGACACCCAGGGGATCCACGCCCGGTCCTTTGTAGCCACGTGCTGCCGATGCAAAGACCATCATGTCATCGTTGAAGGAATACTGAAGCGTGGCGCGGCCCGAGGTGTTCGTAACGGACTTGCGTGCCCTTACAGGTCCGACAAAGCGACCCGGGATGCCGATGATAGCCTGCGGTGCCGGATGCATGCTGGCATCGAACTTCACTTTTTCTTCGGTGTAGCGCCCGCCGAGGATCAGCTTCACATGCTCGACCGGTTCAAAGGAGGCCTGTCCGAACAGTGCCGACCCCGTGTTCTTGGTCGTGGCTTCCATGACACTGCCGATCACCATGGTGCCCGGCAGCGGGATCCCCAGCTTGCCGGTCTGCTCATAGTTGCCGCTTACTTCCGACTCGTTCAGAAACACACCGGCGACCCACTGGAACGGTCCGCTGGATGGGGAGGTCACGCGTAGCTCCTGCGAATACTGCTCGAGCTCGCTGATGCCCTGGTTGATTTCGAGGAAATTGATCGGGAGGAGGTCCGGGTCGTTGTTGTCCTTCGATTTCCAGTCCCGGTACGCGGAAATCGAGGTCAGCGTTCCCCAGCCGGCGTCGTAATCCAGCTGCAGCGAGGCGCCCCGGTTCTCGACGTCCTGGAAAAACATCCTGTCGGCGGCGATCCGCAGGTTGCGCGGACCCGGAATGATGCCTGCGCTGGCCGTCAGGTTCGCATAGGGAGTGGAAGGCGGCGCGGTGCGCACGGTCCAGGCGCAGCAGAGCTGGTTGCTCTCGTTCCACTCGCCGATCAGATTGACGTCGAGCCGGGCGGTCGGCTCCCACAACAGCCTGGCGCGCACACCCTTCGAATCCCGCTCATTCACCTCTTCATTGCGGCGGATGTTGTCGATGATGCCGTCGCGCGTCGTCTGCGCATAGGCAACGCGCAAGGCAAGCGTGTCAGCGAGCCTTAAGTTGCCGATTGCGCTCGCCTTCACCTCGTTCTTCGTGGCGTAGGAAATGCGCGTTTGCAGGCTGTTGGCATATTCCGGCTTTTTCGTAGTGATCGATATCACGCCGGCGGACGCGTTCTTGCCGAACAGCATGCCCTGCGGCCCGCGCAGTACCTCCACCCGCTCGATGTCGATCAGGTCGGCCACGGCCTGCCCGTGGCGCGCCAGCGGCACTCCGTCGACGACGGTGCCGACGCTCTGTTCGACGGCGTCTGAGAAGACGGCGGTGCCGACGCCACGCAGGGCGAAGCCTTCGCCCCGGACGTTCGCCGAGCCCTGGAAGTTCAGGCTCGGCGCGACATAGCGCAGTTCCACCGGGCTGTTGATGGAAAGCGTCTGCAAGGCGTCGCCCGACACGGCACTGACCGCTAGCGGCACATCCTGCAGCCGCTCGGCGCGCTTCTGCGCAGTGATGATGATCTCTTCCAGACCGTTGTCCTGCGCCTCGGACCGGCTTTGTGCGTGTGCCGCCGAAACCGGCGCCAAGGGCGAAACGAGCGCCAGCACCAGCGCGCCCGTCCTCGAGGAGCAACTACCATGCCGTGTCATTCTAGATTCCTCCCCGTGATTGCCAGTCGAAGTTGCTCCAGCGAACCTCTTTTGAAGCTACTGGCTAGACCGGTCATACCAGTCTTGGTAGTCTGTCATGAGGTGGCGTGGCGGTGCAACCGGCGTTCGGGCCGCGGGCATGCCTCCCCGGGGCCATCCGCGGCGATAGCCTGCGATTGCAGCGACACATCAACGGCAGCAAGGGAGTTCCGGTGCCGAGCACACCAACCACGGGCGCGGCGATACCTGCCACCGTTGCCCAACTGATCGCGCACCTCGACGCCGGGATCGTGGCCGGCACCACGCCAGCAGGCTCGCGCCTCGAATCGGAACGGAAGCTGGCGGAGCGTCATGGGGTGAGCCGACCGGTCGTGCGCGAGGCATTGCGCATCCTGCAGGAGCGGGGGCTGGTCATGGCGCAGCCTGGCCGCGGCACCTTTGTGCGGGAATTGCGCCCGACCGGAGGGGCGGCCACCCCGGAGATCCTTACCCGGCGCGGGCAAGTGACCGCGCGACAGCTATCCGCAGCGCGCATCATGCTGGAAGGTGAGGCGGCGGCACTCGCGGCGGCAAAGCGCACCGCCACCGATCTGAAGCACATGCAAGCGCTGCTGGACTCCTTAGACGCCACCGACAATGTCATCGCCAAAGCGGAGAAGGATCTGGCCTTTCACGAGGCAGTGCTGCTCGCGGCGCGCAATCCGGTGCTGCAGGTGATGTTCGGCTCCATCCGGAGCCTCAGCTTCGCGCTGATGCTGCGTAGCCTCGGAGACAGGCGCGTCCGCGACACCGGCGCCCCGATACATCACGCGATCCTGGCCGCCATCAGACGGCGGGACAGCGGGGCCGCGCGCCGTCAGATGATCAAGCATTTGTCGGTTGCCGAGACACATTACGGGCCGGATCTCGACCGACCCCTCGCACACATTCTGCCGCCCGGTGCCCCCGCAGGTTCGGACATCGGAGCTGCACACGGGGGCGCACGTCGATGAAGGTCACTGAAATTGAAACCATCCGCCCGGGCGTCCAGCCGAATCTGTGTCTGGTGCGCCTGCATACGGACACCGGCCTTTCCGGGCTCGGGGAGGCGTTCTACAGCGCCGCCGCCGTCGAGCTCTATCTGCACACTGAAGTCGCCCCGCTGCTGCTCGGGGCGGTGAATCCTGCACCAGAGGCAATCGGCCGGTTGCTCACGCCTTACGTCGGCTACCAGGGCGGGGGTGTCGAACAGCGAGGCAACGGCGCAATCGACATGGCGCTGTGGGATCTCCTCGGCCATCAGGCCGGCCTGCCGCTCGTCCGATTGCTCGGTGGCCCTGCGCGCAACGAAGTCCGCATCTACAACACCTGCGCCGGTCCGGAGTATGTCAGTTCGACGAACAGGCAGAACTCCACGAACTGGGGCCTTCCGGCAGACCTACGGCCGGCGCAGTACGAAGACTTGCAGGGCTTCCTCACCCGGCCCGGCAAGCTGGCACGGGAGCTGGCCGATGAAGGCATCACCGGCATGAAGATCTGGCCGTTCGATATCGCGGCGGAGCGCACCGGCGGCCTGGACCTGAGCGCCAGCGAGCTCGCCGCCGGCGTGCGCATCGTGGAGGAAATACGTTCCGAAGTCGGCTGGGACATGGACCTCATGATTGAACTTCATGGGCTCTGGAACCGCCGCTCGGCCACGCGCATTGCGGAAGCCCTGAGCGCGCTGCGGCCCTACTGGATCGAAGATCCGCTACGCCCGGATGCCATCGACGCGCTCGCCGCCCTGCGCTCTGACATCGATGTGCCCATCGCCACTGGCGAGACCTGTTGCGGTCGGCGTGGATTCCTGCCCTTGCTGCAGCGCGATGCCGTCGACTTCGTCACGGTGGACGTCGGCTGGACCGGAGGCCTCACGGAAGCGAAGAAGATCGCGGACCTCGCGGACACGTTCGCGGTGCCGGTGGCACCGCACGACTGCACCGGCCCGGTATCCCTCGCGCTCGCCGCCCACCTGGTCTGCGCCCAGCCGAACGGGGTCGTACAGGAAACCACGCGCGCCTGGCTGCGCACCTGGTACACCGAGATCGCGGA
>JADZBS010000023.1 GCA_020851975.1 Gammaproteobacteria bacterium
TCCTACGGGGTGCTGATCCGGCGTGGGCTGGCCCCGTAGGAGCGACGCCAGTCGCGACCGAATCCTTATCGAAGCCCCGTAGGAGCGACGCCAGTCGCGACCTCTTGCGCGACCAATCCTATTCCCACCGCTCCGGCGCCCGTACCAGCACCGCACCGCCCTCGACGCGACAGGCGAGCGCGCGCAGGCTGCGGCCGGAACAGGGGCCGGCGACGCACAATCCGGTCTCCGGCACGAACAGGGCACCGTGCGACGCGCACCGCAACACCTGGCCGCCGGCGACCGTGACGAGAAAATCATCCTCGGCGAGGTTGAGCGGATGGCCCTGGTGCGGGCACCTGTTGGCGTAGGCGTAGACATTCCCGTCACGGCGAACGACGACACCGCGGAACGGCCAGTCGCCCTCGCCCACGAAGAACTCGCGCGTGCCGGGATCGGTGAGGTCCTCGAGCCGGCAGGCCACGTGCTCCGGCCAGGACGGGCTCATGCCGGCGGCGCCCGCCGCGCGATCACGAGCGAGAGGGTGATCGCCGGCAGGCCCATGGCCGAGGCGTAGAGGAAGAACGTCACCCAGTCGGTCGCCTCGACCACGCGGCCCGAGAAACCGCCGATGAAGTTGCCGAGCAGCGTCATCAGCGCCGAGAACAGCGCGTATTGCGTCGCCGTGTAGGCGACGCTCGTGAGGCTCGACAGGTAGGCGATGAATACCGTGCCGGCGAAGCCCGCGGCGAGGTTGTCCGCCGAGATCGTGACCATGAGGAAGCGCAGGTCCGGCACACCGTGCGCGGCCAGCCCGGCGAAGAACATGTTGGTGCAGGCCACCAGCACCGCGCCGGCCACCAGCGGGCGCAGCACGCCGTAGCGCGCCACGGCCACGCCGCCGAGCGCCGCCCCTGCCAGCGTCATGACGAAGCCGAACACCTTGGCGATGGTGGCGATCTGCGACAGCGAGAAGCCGATGTCGATGTAGAAGGGATTGGCCATCACGCCGAGGATGAGGTCGCTGATGCGATAGCAGGCGATGAAGCCGAGCAGGACCAGTGCCCAGGCGCCGTTGCGCCGGAAGAAGTCCGCGAACGGTCCGGCCACGGCGGTGACGAACCACTGCGCGAGCCCGCTGCCGCCTGCGTCGGCCGCCCGCGCGGCCGGCGCGCGCGGTTCGGGCTCGCCAACGACGAGCACCGTCACCATGCCGACCGCCATCAGCGCCGCCATCGTCCGGTAAGCGGCCTGCCAGGAGACGAGGTCGGCGACGACCAGCGCGCCCGCTCCCGCGGCGAGCATCGCCAGCCGGTAGCCGAACTGGTAGGTTGCGGCCATCGCGCCCTGGACGTTCTGTTCCACCGCCTCGATGCGCCAGGCGTCGAGTGCGATGTCCTGGGTGGCCGAGCAGAAGGCGACCGCGAGCGCGAGCCAGGCCATCTGCGCCAGATCGGCGGCCGGATCCGCGCCGGAGAGCGCAACCAGGGCCGCGGCCACGCCGATCTGCGCCAGCAGCATCCAGCTGCGCCGGCGGCCCAGCCAGGCGGTGATTACCGGCAGCGCCAGGCGGTCGACCAGGGGTGCCCAGGCGAACTTGAGCGAATAGGTGATGCCGACCCAGGCGAACATGCCGATGCTCGCCTTGCTGACACCCGCCGTGCCAAGCCAGGCACTGAGGGTGGCGAACACCAGCGGGAACGGCAGCCCGGCTGAAAAGCCGAGGAACAGCATGGCGAGCACGCGCCGGTGCAGGTAGACCCGCATCGCGGCGAGCCGCGCGCCTGTCGCGCCGGGCCGCTCAGCGCCCGCCAATCTCGTAGTCCATGATCAGCGGGGCGTGGTCGGAGAAGCGCCGCAGCTTGTAGATCTTCGCCGCGCGCACCGCGCGGCGCAGCTCGGGCGAAATGACCTGGTAGTCGATGCGCCAGCCGACGTTCTTCGCCCAGGCCTGGCCACGGTTGGACCACCAGGTGTACTGCTCCGGGCGCGGGTCGACGAGGCGGAAGGCGTCGATGAAGCCGACCTCGACGAACACGCTATCGAGCCAGGCGCGTTCCTCTGGCAGGAAGCCGGAGTTCTTCTGGTTGGCGCGGGCATTGCGCAGGTCGATCTCGCGGTGGGCGATGTTCCAGTCGCCGCAGATCACGTAGTGACGCCCGTCGGCGCGGATCTTCTGCAGGTGCTTCATGAAGACGTCCATGAAGCGGTACTTGGACGCCTGCCGGTGTTCGCCCGCCGAACCCGAGGGCACGTACAGCGACACCACGCTGAGGCGGCCGAAGCGCACCTCGATGTAACGACCCTCGAAGTCGAACTCCGGCGTGCCGAAGCCGCGCACGAGACCATCGGGATGCTCGCGGGTGAGCAGCGCCACGCCGCTGTAACCGCGTTTCACCGCCGGCTCATAGTAGGAATAGAAGGCCCGGGAGGTGAACGGCGCCTGGTCGAGGTGCTCGGCGCCGGCCTTGATCTCCTGCAGGCAGACGATGTCGGCACGCTGGCGCCGCAGCCACTCGAACAGGCCCTTGCGGGCCGCAGAGCGGATGCCATTGACGTTGAGAGTGATGATGCGCATGTTCCGGTGCCGGCGGCACGGGTGCCGTGCGATACTTTATCAGAAGGCGCCGGGAGCGCCGGGGCTGGCGGACATGCGTGCGTACAAGACGGAGTTCATCGAGCTCGCGCTCGAGATCGGGGTGCTGAAGTTCGGCCAGTTCCGCCTCAAGTCAGGGCGCATCAGCCCGTATTTCTTCAACTCCGGACTGTTCAACACCGGCTATGCGCTCGCCAAGCTCGGCCGCTACTACGCTGCCGCCGCCCGCGAGGCGCGCGAGGAAGGCATCGCCTTCGACATGTTGTTCGGGCCGGCCTACAAGGGTATCCCGCTGGTGACGATCACGGCAGCCGCGCTCGCCGAGCACCACGACATCGACCTGCCGTTCTGCTTCAACCGCAAGGAGACCAAGGACCACGGCGAGGGTGGGCTCATCGTCGGTGCCCCCATGGCTGGCCGCGTGCTGATCGTCGACGACGTGATCACCGCCGGCACGGCGATCCGCGAGTCGGTCGAGGTGATCCGGCGCTCGGGCGGCGAACCGGGCGGAGTCCTCATCGCGCTCGACCGGCAGGAGAAGGGCACGGGGGAAGCCTCCGCCGTGCAGGAAGTCGAACGCAACTATGGCGTGCGCGTCGCGAGCATCATCAATCTCGACGACCTCGTCGAACACCTCGAGGGGAACGGCGAATTCAGCCAGTTCCTGCCCCTCGTGGCCGACTATCGGCAGCGTCATGGCGTGGGCGCCTGAGCGCCGCGGCGCAGTACAACGCCGATCCTGAACCCAGGTCACGGTTTCGCGCCTCCCCCGGCCGGGATAATCTGTTAACTGCCGGGCGTTGGGGCCCGGACGGGCGCACAGTCATGACGGGTAACCTGCTGAAGCTCGCGGTGGCGGCGCTGGCCGCAGTGGCGCTGGCCGGCCAGGCGCTCGCGGCCCAGCCGCGACGCCCGAAGAACGTCACCGCCGACACGCAGACCTACCGCTGGGTCGACAAGGACGGCGTGGTGCACTTCGGCGACCACGTGCCGCCCGAGTACGCCGACACCAAGCGCCAGGTGCTCAACGACTACGGCGTGCCAGTCAGCACCGAAGACGGTGCCAAGACGGCCGGGCAGATCGCCGCCGAAAAAGCTGCCGCGAAGAAGGTTGCCGAGGAGAGGCAGAAGGCCATCCTCGCCGCACGTCGTGACCAGGTCCTGCTCGACACCTATCTATCGGTCGACGAGATCGAGCAGCTGCGCGATCGTCGTCTGGAGCTGATCGACACCCAGATCAAGGTCACCGAGAACTACCTGCAGGGGCTACGCGACATCCTGCAGAAACTCCAGAACGAGGCGGCGACCTTCAAGCCGTACAGCACGCAGCCGGATGCTCCGCCGATCGACGACCGGCTGGCGCGCGAGCTGTCGAACACCATGGACTCGATCGTGCTCTACGAGAAGAACCTGGCGAACACCCGTGCCCGCAAGGCCGACGTGATCGGTCAGTTCGCGAACGACATCAACCGGTTCCGCGAGCTGAAGGCTGCCATTCCCGCGGAGTAGCAGTCCTCAGACACCCGTGTGGCCGAAGCCGCCCTCACCGCGATCCGTCGCGGTGAATTCGTCGACGATCTCGAAGTCCACCTGCACGACAGGCACGATCACCATCTGGGCCAGGCGTGCGCCCGGCTCGATGATGAAAGCCTCGCTGCCGCGGTTCCAGCACGAGACCATGAGCTGGCCCTGGTAGTCCGAGTCGATGAGTCCGACCAGGTTGCCGAGCACGATGCCGTTGCGATGACCGAGGCCCGAGCGTGGCAGGATGACCGCGGCGAGGCCGGGGTCGGCGATGTGCACGGCGATACCGGTCGGCACCAGCGTCGTCTCCCCGGGACGCAGCAGCTGGTTCTCCCCGACGCAGGCGCGCAGGTCCACGCCGGCCGAGCCGTCCGTGGCGTAGGCGGGCAGCGGAAACTCCCCGCCGAGGCGCGGATCGAGGACGCGGATCTGGACCCTGCGGCGGCTCATGGCAACGGGTTCACGACGTCTGCGTTCGCCGCAGCGGCGTCGCCGCCCGGAGGCGGTAGCGCGCGGCGATCAGCGCCACCAGGCGCCGGGCGAGCTCTGCCTTGGACGCATGGCCGAGATCCTCGCGACCGCCGCCCGGCCAGAGCACGACCGCGCCGTTGTCGTCGCTATCGAAGCCGATGTTCGTGCCGACCTGGTTGGCAACGATCATGTCGAGGCCTTTCTTCTGCAGTTTCTCGAGCGCATGGGCCTCGAGCTTCTCGGTTTCGGCCGCGAAGCCGACGGTGAATGGCCGCCCCTGCGGCAGCGCCGACACAGCGGCCAGCACATCGGTGCACTTCACCAGGTTCAGCGCCAGCGTTTCGGAGCGCTTCTTGATCTTCTGGTCCGGCGCGTGGTCGGGGCGATAGTCGGAAATCGCGGCGGCGCCGATGTAGATGTCCGTCCCGCTGGCGCGCGCCAGCGTCGCATCGTGCATCTGCGCGGCCGACTCGACGTCCACGCGCTCCACGCCCGGCGGTGTCGGCAGGGCCACCGGGCCGGCGACGAGCGTGACGCGGGCGCCAGCCTCGGCCGCAGCCAGCGCAACCGCGAAACCCATCTTTCCGGAGCTGCGGTTGCTGATGAAGCGCACCGGATCGATCGGCTCGCGGGTGGGACCGGCCGTCACCAGCACGCTGAGCCCGGCCAGGACTCCGCGGGGCGGGGCGACGATGCCTTCCAGGGCCGTGGCGATATCGGCCGGCTCCGCCATGCGTCCTGGCCCGCTCTCGCCGCAGGCCTGGGCACCGTCCGCCGGGCCGACGAAGCGCACGCCGCGGGCCGCGAGCGTGGCGCGATTCTCCTGCGTGGCCGCATGGCACCACATGGCATGGTTCATCGCCGGCACGATCACGAGTGGTGCCTTCGTCACCAGGCAGAGGGTCGTCAGCAGGTCCGGCGCGAGGCCGCTCGCGACCTGCGCCATGACATGCGCCGTAGCCGGTGCGATGACCACCACATCGGCCCAGCGCGCGAGTTCGATGTGCCCCATCGCCGCCTCGGCCTGCTCGTCCCACAGTTCCTGGCGCACGGGCTGGCCGGAGACGGCCTTGAAAACGGTGGCCGACACGAACCGCTGCGCGCTCGCCGTCATGACCACGCGCACCGCCGCCCCGCGCTCGCGCAGGCGGCGCACGAGGTCCGGGCTCTTGTAGGCGGCAATGCCGCCACTGATGCCGAGGAGGATGTTCTTGCCGTGCAGCGGGCTCATGGGGGCAGGTCCCGGAGGACGCGAGATAGCCTACAAGAAAGCCACCGGCACCGGGGCGCTTTGTGGATGCTGCCGGCAGATTCGTGACTTGGGTCGCACGCGGGCCAGCACGCAGAATCACGCGATGCACAGGCTCTCGATCAAGGACTGGCCGGCACCTGAGCGGCCGCGCGAGCGGCTGATGGGTGCCGGCGCCATGCAACTCTCCGACGCGGAACTCCTGGCCGTCATGCTCGGCCGCGGCGTCCGTGGCCACTCGGCGCTCGAACTCGCCCGCACTCTGCTGGTGCGCTTCGGGGGTGTCCGAGGGGTGCTCAATGCGAGTCTCGAGGAATTGCAGGCCCTGCACGGCGTCGGGCCCGGCAAGGCCGCCGCGCTGGTGGCCGCCCGGGAGTGCTGCTGCCGCTACCTGCAGGAGAAGGTCACGCCCGGGCGCGCGATCCGCTCACCCGCCGACAGCCGGGACTTCCTCGTCGCCCGGCTGCGCGATCGCCCTCACGAGGTGTTCTGCTGCCTGTTCCTCGACAACCGCCACCGGGTGCTGGCGTTCGACGAGATGTTCCAGGGCACGATCGACAACACCACGGTCTACCCCCGCGAGGTGGTGCGCCAGGCCCTGCGCCGCAACGCGGCCGCCGTGATCCTGGCCCACAACCACCCCTCGGGCGTCGCCGAGCCGAGCGAGGCCGACCAGCTCATCACCCGGCGCATCGCGGCAGCTCTCGAACTGATCGACGTCCGCCTGCTCGACCACTTCGTGGTCGGCGACGGTGCCTGCACCTCGCTGGCAAGCCGTGGCCTGCTCTGACGGTCTTGGGGGCGGCCGGGAGGGAGCCACGGGCCCCGTTCTCAGCCGCCGGCGGTTGCCTTGGCGCCGCCAGGCTGGTTTAATAGCCGGCCTTTCGCCGTTCGCACCCGCGCGGTGCAACGGCCAACCAGCTGATTCGACAGAGGTTCGTCATGTCGCGCGTCTGCCAGGTCACCGGCAAGAAGCCGTCCTACGGGAACACCGTTTCCCACGCCAACAACAAGCGGCGCCGGCGCTGGCTGCCGAACCTGCATACGCGCCGCTTCTGGCTGGAGAGCGAAAAGCGCTTCGTGACACTGCGGGTCTCCACCAAGGGCCTGCGCACCATCGACAAGCTCGGGCTGGAGAAGGTCCTCGCCGACCTGCGCGCCCGCGGCGAGCAGGTCTGAGGACAGGTCCATGGCCAGCAAGCGCGACAAGATCAAGCTCGTCTCGACCGCCGACACCGGTCACTACTACACGACGACCAAGAACAAGCGGCTGCACCCGGACAAGATGGAGGTCAACAAGTTCGACCCCGTCGTCCGCAAGTACGTCAAGTACAAAGAAGCCAAGATCAAATAGCGGCCGCCGCGGCCATGACTGGCTGCGGCAGGTAACCGCGCAGCCGCGCCGAGAACTCCACCAGCGCTGCGATCCCGCTCGCCTCGGCGCGTGCGCACCAGTCGCGCAAGTCGGCGACCAGCCGCTCATTGGACACGTTCGCCTGCTGCCAGACCTGCATGAGCTGGCGCCGATACTCGTGCACCGTCGCCAGCACCTGGCTGCTCTCGAGAATCCTCGCCAGGCGCTCCCGCGAAGCCGGATCCAGCAGCCCGGGCCAGCGGTTCAACAGCCTCGTCGCGCGCCGCAGCAGCACATCGCCGCGCCGCGCGCGCCGCTCCATGCGCAGCACCGGCACCATCACGCGACGGCTGTAGTCGCGCAGCACGTGCAGGCGGTTCTGCAGCACGGCGCGCAGGGTCTGGAGGTCCACCTGGCGGGGCTCGGCGGCAAAGTGCGGCTTCGGCGCGAGCCGTGCGATGCGGCACAGGTGTAGCGCCGCGAACAGCCGGATGTAGAACCAGCCCACGTCGAACTCGCCCGGCCGCAGCGCGAAGCGTGCCGAGGTCGGGAACGCGTGATGGTTGTTGTGCAACTCCTCGCCACCGACCAGCAACCCGATCGGCACGAGGTTCGTCGAGGCATCCTCCGTCTCGAAGTTGCGGTAGCCGAGCGCGTGACCCAGGCCATTGATGACGCCGGCTGCGAAGACCGGCATGGCCATCATCTGCAGGGCAAACATGGTGATGCCGCCCGCCCCGAAGAGCAGCACGTCAACGGCGAGCGTGGTGTAGACGCCGACCAGCCCGTGGCGGTAGAGGTTGCGTTCCAGCCAGTCGTCGGGGGTGCCGCGGCCGTATTTCTCGAGCGTGGCGGTATTGGCGACCTCGGCGCGATAGACCTCGGCCCCGCGCAGCAGGATGGTCCGCAGGCCGTGGACGACCGGGCTGTGCGGGTCGTCGGGGGTCTCGCAGAAGGCATGGTGCTTGCGGTGCACTGCCACCCATTCGCGCGTGACCATGCCCGAGGTGAGCCAGATCCAGAGCCGGAAGAAATGCCGCAGAGCAGGATGCAGGTCGATGGCGCGATGGGCCTGGTCGCGGTGCAGGTACAGCGTCACGGCCATCATCGACACCTGGATGCAGGCAAAGGTGACGACGGCCTTGGCCGCCAGCGAGAGGCCGAGCAGGCCATCGACGTGGGTGGCGAGGAAATCGATCATGGAGCGTCGTGCCATCCGTGCGGTGAGAGATCCCGACTATAACGGATCGGCTGGCAAAGCATGCTACAACCGCGACATGCCTGAACTGCCGGAAGTCGAGACCACGCGCCGCGGGCTCGCCCCGTGGCTCGAGGGACAGCGCATCGAGAAAGTCGTGGTGCGCCAGCGGCAGCTGCGCTGGCCGATACCCCGCGACCTGCCGCGGCGGCTCGCCGGCCAGACCGTCACCGCCCTCGATCGTCGCGGCAAGTACCTGCTCATGCGCACCGCCGCCGGCACGGCCCTGATGCACCTCGGCATGTCGGGCAGCATGCGCGTCCTGACGGCAGCGACGGCGCCGGGCCGGCACGACCATTTCGACCTGGTGCTCGACAGCGGCCGGTGCATTCGCTACCGCGACCCCCGCCGCTTCGGCGCACTGCTGTGGACGGCGCGTGATCCGGCCTGCCATCGGCTGCTGGCCGGCCTCGGACCCGAGCCGCTCGAAGCCGGCTTCGACGGAGCCTGCCTGCACGGCCGCGCTCGCGGCCGGCGCGTCGCCATCAAGGCATTTCTGATGAACGCCGCCATCGTCGTCGGGGTCGGCAACATCTATGCCAGCGAAGCGCTGCACCGCGCCCGTATCGATCCGCGGCGCGCCGCCGGTCGCCTCTCGCTCGCGCGGATGCAGCAGCTGGCCGAGGCCGTGCGCGAGGTCCTCGGCGAAGCGGTAGCACTAGGCGGCACCACGCTGCGCGACTTCCACGATGGCCAGGGTGAACCGGGATATTTCAGCCGGCAGCTGCGCGTCTACGACCGGGCAGGCAAGCCCTGCCTCGCCTGCGGCACGCCGGTGCGGCATCTGGTCCAGGGGCAGCGCTCGACCTACTTCTGCCCGACCTGTCAGCGCTAATAGACCTGGCCGACCACCGTGCCACGCGGATCCGTGGCCGCCTCGATGCGGCCGGTGGCGTAGTCCCAGGTGACGATGTTCATGTTGCCGAAGGACCGCTCGCTGCGCACGAGCTGGTGGCCGCGCGCCTCCAGGGACGCCAATTCATCGGCCGTGAACGCGCCGTCCTCGTAGGAGATCACGTCCGGCTCGTACTGGTGGTGGAAGCGCTTCAGCGAGACCATGGTTGCCGCATCGGCTCCGTCCAGCCAGGTCAGCGTGGCCAGGAGGTTCATGGTGATGATGCGACTGCCGCCGGGGGTGCCGACGACCGCCACGCCGCGTGGCGACTCGATGAACGTCGGGCTCATGCTGGACAGCATGCGCTTGCCGGGCGCGATGGCGTTGGAGCCGGCCCCGACCAGCTCGAACACGTTGGCGACGCCGGGCTTCACCGTGAAGTCGTCCATCTCGTTGTTGAGCACGACGCCGGTGCCCGGGGCGATGAAGGCCGCGCCATACCAGGTATTGATCGACAGCGTGCCGCCGACGCGGTTGCCCTTCGTGTCGATGATGGAGAAATGCGTCGTGTCGTGCCCTTCGCTGCCGTCGGTGCCGATGGCGGCCAGCGCACTGCTCGGCGTGGCGCGGTCCAGGCGTATGCCGGCGCGCAGGCCGGCAGCGTAGAACGGGTGCATGAGCTGCTCGACCGGGGGACTCACGAAGTCCGGATCGCCGAGGTAGATGGCACGGTCGCGATAGGCGCGTCGCATGGTTTCCACGAGCAGGTGCTTGCGCGTGGCGGCGTCCATGGCGCGCAGGTCGTAGGCCGCCAGGATGTTCAGCATCTGCGCCAGGCCGATGCCTCCGGCCGAGGGCAGCGGCGCAGAGATCAGCGTCGCCCCGTGGTAACTCACGCGCAGCGGCACGCGCTCGCGTACACGGTAGCCGGCGAGGTCTTCGAGCGTCCAGATACCGCCGGCGGCACGTACCCCGGCCACCAGCCGCTCGGCCGTCTCACCGCGGTAGAAGCCATCGGACCCGTTTTCGGCCAGGCGTCGCAGTGTCGCCGCGAGGTCCGGCTGGCGGATGAGCGCACCTTCCTCCGGGACGACGCCGCCCGGATAGAAAACCGCCATGAAGCCTGGTGACTTCTCGGCTGCCGGTCGCCGGAAACGCAGGCCGGTCGTCATGCGCCGATGCACGGGCACCCCCTGCTCGGCGAGGCGAATGGCCGGCGCCAGACTGCGGGCGAGCGGCAGGCGCCCATAGCGGCTGGCGATGTGCGCGAGTCCGGCGGGCTGTCCCGGGATGCCCGCGGCGAGCGCGCCATCGAGTGTGAGGCCGGGCACAGGCTTGCCGCTGGCGTCGAGGTACATGCCCGGAGTCGCGGCTGCGGGCGCCACTTCGCGCCCGTCGACGAAGACATCCCGCCCCGACTTCGCCAGATGCAGCAGCCAGAAACCACCGCCACCGAGACCCGAGGCGTAAGGCTCGACGACGGCCAGCGCGGCACTCACCGCCACCGCCGCATCGAAGGCGTTGCCGCCTGCCGCCAGTATTTCCTCGCCGGCAGCCGTGGCCAGCGGGTGCGCGGAGGCGATGGCGGCACTGGCCGGCAGCGGGCGCGCGACGGCAGGCGTCGCTGCCGCGACGACGACCGCCAGCACGAGGGCACGCCAGGGACGCAACCGGGACTCGATGAGGTTCATGCCAGGCAACTGTGCCTATTAAGCCCGCTCAACGCCGGCTGAACTGCCTGGCGAGGGCCTGCGCCACCAGCGGGTGGACGAACGCCGTCACGTCACCGCCGAGGGCGGCGACCTCGCGTACCAGCGTCGAGGAGATGAAGGTGTACTGCTCGGTCGGCGTCATGAAAATCGTCTCCACGTCCGTCTGCAGGTGGCGATTCATGCTGGCGAGCTGGAACTCGTACTCGAAGTCGGAGACGGCGCGCAGGCCGCGGATCACGACACCCAGCTGGTGGGCGTGCGCGTATTCCACCGTCAGCCCGCTGTAGCCATCCACGGTGACATTCGGCAGGTCCGCCAGCACCTTGCGGGCGAGGTTCATGCGCTCATCGAGCGAGAACACGGGTGCCTTGTGGGGACTGGCCGCCACCGCCACCACCACGCGATCGAAAATCCGTGCGGCACGGCGCACGAGTTCGTGGTGCCCGTTGGTGATCGGGTCGAATGTGCCCGGGTACATGGCGCCTGCCGGCACGGCGATTCTCCTCACACCTCTTGCGATCGACCCGCCAGCGCGAAGCGCACCTGGCCGGCCGTCTTCTCCCGCTGCACGCTCCAGCGTGGCGGCAGGACCGGCAGCACCGCGTCACGCGGCATCTCCAGATACACCCGCGCGCCGGGGGCGAGCCAGCCATCGTCGAGGAGTGTACACAAATCACCGAGATCCACCGCGCCGAACGGCGGGTCGAGGAAGACGAGATCGAAGGGTTCGGGCCGTCCCGCCAGGAAGCGCCGGGCATCCCCGACCACGACCCGCCCGACCGTGCAGCCGAGGCGGCGCAGGCTCGCCTCGATCTCGCGTGCTGCAAGCGTATTGCGCTCGACGAAGCACGCCGTGGCGGCGCCGCGCGAGAGTGCTTCCAGCCCGAGAACGCCGGTGCCGGCAAACAGATCGAGGCAGCGCATGCCGGGCAGTACGGGCGCCAGCCAGTTGAACAGCGTCTCGCGCACGCGGTCGGGGCTTGGGCGCAGTTCCGGCACCCCGGCAACGGGCAGGCGCCGTGCGCGCCAGATGCCGCCGATGATGCGCACCTCGCCTGGCGGTACCCGCCGCGCTGTCGCTCCCGCCTTCGCCATGTCGCCTCCCGAATGCCGCCTTTGTAGCAGAAACCCCGGCCACCGGCCGCCGCCGGTGATGAGCGGACCGGGACCGGTTACCATGCGCGCCATGACCGACCTGTCCACCGCCCGGCCCGCGGCTCGCGCCGGGTTCTTCGAGCGCCTGAAGCAGAAACTCAACCGCGGCCTCGGCCTCGGCGTGGCGCTCGACTGGCTTGTCGGACGCAAGCTCGACGAGTCGGTGATTGCGGAACTCGAAGACCAGCTGCTGATCGCCGATGTCGGCATCGAGACAACGGAGCGCATCGTCGCCGGGCTGCGCCGCCGCCTCGGTCGCGATGCGGTGGCCGACGCTGCCGGTGCCCGCACCGCCCTGCAGCAGACGCTGGCCGAGATTCTGCGCCCCCGTGCGCAGCCGCTCGTGATCCCGCGCGACGGGCGCCCGTTCGTCATCCTCATGATCGGCGTCAACGGCTCGGGCAAGACCACCACGATCGGCAAGCTCGCGCGCCGCTACAGGGCCGAGGGCCTGAAGGTGCTGCTCGCCGCCGGCGACACCTATCGCGCTGCGGCCATCGAGCAACTCCAGGCCTGGGGCACGCGCAACGACGTGCCCGTCGTGGCGCAACAGCCGGGGGCCGATTCGGCAGCGGTGATCTTCGACGCCCTCCAGGCCGCTCAGGCCCGTGCCATCGACGTGGTGCTGGCCGATACCGCCGGACGCCTGCAGAACCAGGCTGGCCTCATGCAGGAACTCGCCAAGGTGGTGCGGGTCGCCAGCCGCCTCGACCCGACGGCACCGCACGAAAAAATGCTGGTGCTCGACGCGAGCCTCGGCCAGAACGCCATCAGCCAGGCCGTGCAGTTCCACCAGGCCGTCGGCCTCACCGGCATCACCATGACGAAGCTCGACGGTGGCGGCAAGGGTGGCGTACTTCTGACACTGGCCGACCGGCTCGATGTGCCGTTCCGCTACATTGGTGTGGGCGAGGACGCCGCCGACCTCGATGTGTTCGACGCCGACCAGTTTGCGGCGGCCCTCGCGGGAACCGCTGCCCCACGCTGACGGCGGCGATGATCCGTCTCGACAAGATCACCAAGCTCTACGCCGGCGGCCGCGAGGCATTGCGCGAGGTGTCGCTCGACATCTCGCCCGGCGAGCTGATCTTCCTCACCGGCCACTCCGGCGCCGGCAAGAGCACGATCCTCAAGCTGCTGGCGCTCGTGGAGCGGCCGACCCGCGGGCAACTGCTCGTCGACGGGCGCAACGTCGGCAGGCTCGCGCCGGCGGAAATTCCGGCCTATCGCCGCCAGGTTGGCATGGTCTTCCAGGACCACAAGCTGCTCGAGGACCGCTCGGCATTCGACAACGTGGCGCTGCCGCTGGTGATCGCCGGCCTCCCACGACGCGAGATCGACAAGCGCGTGCGTGCCGCACTCGACCAGGTCGGCCTGCTCGACAAGGAGCGCCAGCCCCCCCGCAATCTCTCGGCCGGCGAGCAGCAGCGGGTCGGCATCGCGCGCGCAGTGGTCGGGAGGCCCCGGCTGCTCATCGCCGACGAACCGACCGGCAACCTCGACGCCGACCTGTCGCTCGAGATCATGCAGCTGTTCCGCCGCTTCAACGAGGTTGGCGTGACGATGGTCATCGCCACCCACGACCTCGCCCTCGCCGGGCGCATCAACGGCCGCCACGTCGTGCTGCACCAGGGCGCGGTGCGCAGCGACGAGGCAACCGTGACCGTTCCCGCACCGGCGGCGGGGCGGGGTGTTCGGTGATGCGCGTCTGGTTCGAGCGACACGTCCGAAACGCCCTGGGAGCACTCGGGCAGCTGAGCCGTGCGCCGGTGGCCACCGGCCTGACGGTAGCCGTGATCGGCATCGCGCTCGCTCTTCCGGCGGGCCTGCTGGCGGCCGTGCAGGGGGTGCAGCGCCTGGCCGGCCAGTGGGAGGACATCAGGGATTTCTCGATCTACCTGAAGCCTGGCACGGCGCTCGAGGTGGCGCGCAAGCTGGCGCGCGAACTGGAAGGGAGCCACCAGGTTGCCGACGCGCGCGTGATCCCGGCCGAGGAGGCCCTCGCGGAATTCACCGCGGACCCTGCCTTCGGTGACGTCCTGCGTTCGCTCGGCCGCAATCCGCTGCCACACACGGTGGTGGTGCGACCAGCCCCCGAGGCTGCTGCGGAGGACCTCGGCAAGCTCAAGACCGAACTGGCCAGCCGACCGGACATCGACCTCGTGCAGCTCGACACGCAGTGGGTGGCACGGCTGGCTGCCATGCTCGACCTCGTGCGCCGCGCGGTGTGGATCGGCACGGCCTTGCTGGTCGGCGCAGTGATCGTGATCGTCGGCAATACGATCCGCCTCGACATCCAGAACCGCCGCCAGGAGATCGAGGTCTCCAAGCTCCTCGGCGCGACCGACGCCTTCGTCCGTCGCCCGTTCCTCTACGTCGGATTCTGGTATGGACTGCTGGGCGCGCTGGTCGCGCTGCTGCTGATCGGCGCAGGCGTTCTCGTGCTGAGGGCCCCTCTGGAGCGACTGATGCTGCTCTACGGGGTGCAGTTCGAGGGTCTCGGCATCACCGCCACCACCGCAGTGCTCGTCCTCGCCGGCGGGCTCACCGCCGGTGCCGCAGGTGCCTGGCTGGCTGTGGGCCGGCACCTGGCCGAGGTCCAGCCAAGGGTATAAGTTACTGATTTGTCAGTTTGTTTCCACGAACTCGTCGATGGAACCCATGCCTCATTTAGCACTCAAACTACCTGAGTGCTAAGATGTATTCCAAGGAGGTCGTCAAGTTCATGGCAACGAACGCCGTCGTGACTCATCCGCGTGATCTCGCTCTGGCCGGGCCGCTGGGCAGCCTCGATGCCTACGTACAGGCCGTCAACGCGATTCCCGTCCTCGAGCCCGCCGAGGAACGTGCTCTGGCGCACCGCTTTCGCGATCAGCACGATCTCGAGGCCGCGCGCGAACTGGTGCTCGGCCATCTGCGGTTCGTCGTACACATCGCCCGCGGCTACACCGGCTATGGCCTGCCGCTTGGCGACCTGATCCAGGAAGGAAATGTCGGCCTCATGAAGGCCGTCAAGCGCTTCGACCCCGGCGTGGGCGTGCGCCTGGTGTCATTCGCCGTGCACTGGATCCGCGCTGAAATCCACGAGTTCGTGCTGCGCAACTGGCGCCTCGTGCGCGTCGCCACCACCAAGGCCCAGCGCAAGCTGTTCTTCAACCTGCGTCGCGCCAAGACCGGTCTTGGCTGGCTCAGCCGTGACGAGACCGAAGCCATCGCCCGCGACCTCGGCGTACCGGCAGGCGATGTCACCGAGATGGAGCAGCGTCTCGCTGGTCAGGACCTGGCCTTCGACCCGCTGCCCGATGCCGACGACGAGGGTCCCGTCTCGCCTGCGCTTTACCTCCCGGCCCCGGACGCCGATCCCGCCGCGACGCTGGAAGCCGACGACTGGCAGGAACGCGCCGCCGACCGCCTGCACGCCGCACTGGAGGACCTCGACGCCCGCAGTCGTGAGATCGTCCAGGCACGCTGGGCCACCGAGCAGAAGGCCACGCTGCAGGAGCTGGCGAGCCGTTTCGGGATCTCCGCCGAACGCGTGCGCCAGATCGAGCAGCAGGCCCTGCGCCAGCTGCGCGGTGCGCTGACCGCCTGAACGCAGACCGGGTCAGCTGGTCAGCGGAACGATCGTGATCTCCACCCGGCGGTTCTGCGCCTTGCCTTCAGCCGTCGCATTGCTCGCAACCGGACGATCCTCGCCGGCCCCGACCGTCAGGAACCGGTCGCCGCGGATCTGGCGCGAGATCAGATAAGCGACGACGCTGCTGGCGCGCCGCTCCGAGAGCTGCTGGTTGTAGGCGTTGCTGCCATCGCTGTCGGTGTGACCGGCGACCTCGACCATGGTCTTGTCGTACTCCTTGAGCACGAGGCCGACGGAGTCGAGCACCGGGTAGAACGACGCGCTGATGTCGGCGCTGTTGACGGCAAACGTGATGTGCCCGGGCATGTTCAGCGTGATGTTCTGGCCGTTCGGCCCTGTGCGTGTGACGCTCACGCCGGTACCCTGCAGGCGCGCCCGCAATGCCGCATCCTGCCGGTCCATGTAGTTGCCGACGGCGCCACCGGCGAGTCCGCCCACGCCAGCGAGTATCAGCGCGCGCTTCTTGCGTTCGGCCGAATCGTCACCCGTGATAAGCCCGATCACTGCTCCGGTCGCCGCGCCGATGGCGGCGCCTTTCGTCGTCTTGTTGACCTTCTGCTCGCCCGTGTACGGGTCCGTGGTCTGGGTGTATTGACAGCCGCTGACCACCATCAGCAGGCCAAGCATCCCGGCCAGTCCGGGCTTTCGCCATCCGCGACGCATGTCCATATCGATGAACTCCTTGCACTGTCTGTTGGCCCCGGCGGGGCCTCCTTATCGCAGAAAATCCCCGGTCGGGCAACGCACGACGCCGCAACGCGCTATTGCTGCTCGCGGTCGGACGTCGTAGGGTCACCGCCATGACGCCTGTCAGCATATCGCTGGCCGATTACGCCGCCGATCACCGCCATCCAGTCAACAGGCGACTGCACTCAATCTGCGTCCCGACCATCGTGTTCAGCCTGCTTGGACTGTTGTGGTCCCTGCCGGTTCCGGCGCCCGCGGCAGGGCTGTCGCCTTACGTGAACTGGGCGGTCGTCATCGTAGCGGCCACGCTGCTCTGGTACTGGCGCCTGACGCCGCGACTGGCCGCCGGCATGCTGCTTGCCGCAATACCCGCCCTCGCAGCCATCGCCATGCTCGACGAACTCGATACCCCACTGTGGCTCATCTCTGCCATGCTTTTCGTAGCGGCGTGGATCGGCCAGTTCGTCGGCCACGCCATTGAGGGCCGGCGCCCTTCGTTCTTCCGAGACCTGCGCTTCCTGCTGATCGGCCCGCTCTGGGTGCTGAGCGGGCTGTACTCGCGCCTCGGGATCCGTGTCTGATCGGAAGACCCACGCGGCCGCGCACGAGACGATCGAGCGGGCCGCCGACATCATGTGGAGGACGACTGAATGAACGCCGTCTCGCACCGGACATGAACCGCCGGGGCAATCCCTGGCGCACGCTCTCGGTGCGCAAGGTTTACGACAACCCCTGGCTCGAGCTGTGGGAGGAAAACTGCCTCGATCCGTCGGGCAGGCCGGCACTCTACGGCAAGGTGAGTTTCCGCAGCAAAGCGGTCGGCATCATCCCCCTGGACGGCGAAGAGCACACCTGGCTGGTCGGCCAGTACCGCTACTGTCTGAACCAGTATTCCTGGGAGATCCCGATGGGCGGCTCCCCGCATCCCGCGCAGGTCCTCGAATCCGCTCAGCGCGAACTGCGCGAGGAGACCGGCCTCAGGGCCAGCAGCTGGCAGCAGATCCTGTTCGTGCACACCAGCAACTCCGTCACCGACGAAGAGGGCTACGTATTCGTCGCCGAAGACCTCGAACAGGGCAAGCCCGAATTCGAGTCCACCGAGGACATCGCCATCCGCCGCCTGCCCATACGAGAGGCCATTCGCATGGCCATGGACGGGGATATCACCGACGGTCTGAGCGTCGCCGGGCTGCTCAGGCTCGCACTGATGCGGGGCTGGGGTCCCGACACGACACCGGTTGAAGCGCCACCGCGCGGCCTGAGATGATCTGCGGCCATGGAGCGCGAAGCAGACATCCACCGCATCCTGGAGTTCTGGTTTTCCCGCCAGGACCTCGATGCGCCCCAGATCGACAGCCGCATGGAACGCTGGTTCGGTACCGATCCGGAACAGGATGACCTCATCCGTCGCGACTTCGGCGAACTGGTGGAACTCGCCCTGAAGGGAGGGCTGGACGCATGGGCGGCGACCGCGGAGGGGCGTCTCGCACTGATCCTGCTGCTCGACCAGTTCTGCCGCAACATCCACCGTGGTACGGCGCGCGCCTTCGCCGGGGACCGACAGGCCCTGAAGCTCTGCATCGAAGGCTCGATGAGCAACGGCTACAAGGCCCTGTCACCCGTCCAGCGGGTGTTCTTCTTCATGCCCCTGCAGCATGCCGAATCGCCCGGTGTTCAGGAAAAGTCGGTACGGATCTTCAATGCTCTCGCCGAGGGCGTATCGGACACCCTGAAGGAAACGTTCCTGACCTTCGCCCATTTCGCGGAACTGCACCGCGACATCATCGAGCGCTTCGGCCGCTTTCCGCACCGCAACCGTCACCTCGGCCGCACCAACACGGCCGAGGAAGACGCCTTCCTCGCCGCCGAGGGTCCTACCTTCGGCCAGTAGCCACCCCGCACGGAGGAGTCTCCGATGCACAGCTCCGCCCCCCGCCGTGCCGCCATCGTCGGCGGCCTGCGCATTCCCTTCTGTCGCGCGCACACGAACTACGCCGGATCGTCGAACCAGGACATGATGACCGCGGTCCTCGCGGGCCTGGTGGACCGATACAGTCTCGCCGGCAAATGCCTGGGCGACGTATCGCTCGGTGCAGTCATCAAGCACTCCCGCGACTGGAACCTCGCCCGCGAGAGCGTGCTAGGCAGTGGCCTGGCCGCCGAGACGCCGGCCTTCGATATCCAGCGCGCCTGCGGGACGAGTCTCGAGGCAGCAATCCTGATCGGCAACAAGATCGCCCTCGGCCAGATCGACGCCGGCATTGCCGGCGGCACCGACAGCATCAGCGACACGCCGGTAGTTTATCCGGAGGAGTACCGGCACATCCTGCTGCGCAGCTACCGCGGGCGGACTGCGCTCGAACGCATCTCGCCGTGGCTCGGGCTGCGGCCGCGGCATTTCCGGCCGGCCCTGCCCGGTGTCGTCGAGCCGCGCACGGGCTTGTCGATGGGCGAGAGCACGGAGCTGACCGCGAAGCGCTGGGGCGTCACCCGCCAGGCACAGGACACACTCGCACTGGCCAGCCACCAGAACGCAGCGCGCGCCTGGGACGAGGGGTTCTACGACGACCTCGTCATGCCCTGGCAGGGCGCGCGCGAGGACAATAACGTGCGCCGCGACACGAGCATCGAGAAACTGGGCAGGCTCAAGCCCGTCTTCGACCGTGGCCCGCAAGGCACCATGACCGCTGGAAACAGCACGCCGCTCACCGACGGTGCCGCCGCCGTGCTGCTCGCCTCGGAAGACTGGGCGGCGAAGCATGACCTGCCGGTGATGGCGTACCTGCGTTTCGGCCGGGTGGCCGCCGTGGACTTCGTGCAGCGGGAGGGCCTGCTGATGGCGCCGGCCTACGCCGTGTCCGCCCTGCTCGAACAGGCCGGCCTCGGCCTGCAGGATTTCGACCTCTACGAAATCCACGAAGCCTTCGCGGCACAGACGCTCGCCACGCTGGCCGCCTGGGAAAGTACCGAATTCTGCCGGGAGCGCCTGGGACGCGATCGCCCGCTCGGTGCCATCGACCGCAGCCGCCTCAATCGCAAGGGTGGCAGCATCGCCATCGGCCACCCGTTCGCGGCCACCGGTGCCCGGATCCTCGCCACGCTCGCCAGGCAGCTCGCCGAGCGCGGCTCGGGTCGTGGCCTGATCTCGATCTGCACCGCCGGCGGCATGGGTGTCACGGCGATCGTCGAGCGGTAGTGGGTCGCCCGGCCTGCAGCCTCTCAGCTGCGTTTCATGACGTAGCTGCCCGGCGCATCCTCGATCGCCGGCAGCGCGCCGGTACCGGGCACGCGGGCAGGGACTCGGTCACCGGACTGCGGTGCGAGCCACCTATCCCAATCCGGCCACCAGGACCCGGGGTGTTCGGTGGCCCCGCCCAGCCAGTCGGCGAGCTCGCCGACCTGCCCGTCCTGGGCCCGGTTGTCCCAGTACTGATACTTGGCGGCGTCGGGCGGATTGATGACGCCGGCGATGTGCCCGGACCCGGCCAGCACGAAGCGCACCGGACCGGAGAAGTGGTGACAGGCCTTGAACACGGAGGCGTACGGTGCGATGTGGTCCTCCCGCGAGGCGAGGAGGAAGACCGGGATCGAGACCTTCGTCAGATCGATCGGCACGCCGGCCAGCTCGATGGCACCGGGTTTCACCAGGTTGTTCTTCAGGTACATCTCCCTGAGATAGAACATGTGCGTGCGGCGCGGCATGCGCGTGGCATCGCTGTTCCAGAACAGCAGGTCGAACGGCGGCGGGTCCCTGCCGAGCAGGTAGTTGTGCACGTAGAACGACCAGATCAGGTCGTTGGCGCGCAGCATGTTGAAGGTGCTGTACATCGCCTCGCCTTCGAGATAGCCCTTGTCCTCCATGAGCTTGTCGAGGTTGGCGAGCTGGCGTTCGTCGATGAACACCTGCAGGTCCCCGGGTTCCGAGAAATCGACCTGGGTGGCAAAGAAGGTCACCGAGCGGATGCGTTCATCGCCCTGCGCGGCCATGTAGCCGAGCGTGGCCGCGAGAAGCGTGCCGCCGATGCAGTAGCCGATGGCGTTGATGTCGGGCGAGCCGCTCGCCCTGATCGTCGCATCGACCGCGGCGAGGATGCCCTCGGTCATGTAGTCCGCAAAGGTCTTGTCCGCGAGGTGCGTGTCCGGATTGACCCAGGAGACGACGAACACGGTGTAGCCGCGGCCCACGGCCCAGCCGATGAAGGACTTGTCCGGCGTCAGGTCGAGGATGTAGTACTTGTTGATCCATGGCGGGACGATCAGCAGCGGCCGGGCGTAGACATCCGGCGTGGTCGGCGCGTACTGGATGAGCTGGATCAGGTCGTTCTGGAACACCACCTTGCCCGGTGTCATGGCAATGTTGCGCCCGAACTCGAAGGCGGACGTATCCGTCATGGTGAGCTGCAGCTTGCCCTGGCCACGTTCCATGTCGCGGCGGAAGTTCTCGTAGCCGCGGGCCAGGTTTTCACCCCGGCTGGCCAGGGTTGCCCGCAACACCTCGGGATTGGTCCAGATGAAGTTGCTCGGCGCGAAAGCGTCGGCGAACTGCCGGGTGTAGAAATCCATCTTGCGGGCGGTGCGCGGGTCCAGCCCCTGCACCGCCGCCATGGTGTTCACGAGCCAGCGCGAGGTAATGAGATAGGACTGCTTGATGAAGTCGAACAGCGGGTTCGTCTCCCACTCCGGGTCGCGGAAACGGCGGTCACCACGTTCGGGGCTCGCCACCGGCTTCGTCGCCTGGCCGGCCATCTTCTGCGCCACGCTCTGCCACAGCGCCATGTGCTGCTGCCACAGGTCGAGGTTCGCCTGCATCAGCCGCGTCGGGTCGAAGTACATTCGCTGGGCGGCCTCGGCCATGGTGCCGCCGATGTTCAGGGGATCGAGCTTGCGCATCGCATCCTCGGGGGTGGCAAGCGCCTGCGTGAACATCTCCTGGTTGCGGCGGGCCATTTCCAGAAGGTCCTGGGTGATGCGGGCCAGGTCCGGATTGGGTGGCGGGTTGGCAGACTGTGCGTTTGTCATGGGTCATGGGTCCGGGTGATGAGGGCGTGAACGCCGAGGCACCGTTCAGGGCTTCTTGTCCCGGCTGGCATTCATGGCGTCGAGGAAGGCCTTCTGCATGTCCGACCAGAGCCCCAGGTTGTGAGCGGTCAGGTTCTGCATCGTCGCCATGGGGGTCCTGGCCATGAGGTCGCGGAACTGGTCCTGCATGCCCTTCTGCTGGTTCAGGAAGGCCTCGACGCTGCCTTCCAGATACTGGGCCAGGAATTCCTGCAGCGGGTTGCCGTAGAAGCGGATGATGTGGCGAAGCATGCCGGCGCTGAGAATCGGGCGGCCACCCTGTTCCTGATCGGCGATCACCTGCAGCAGGATGGCGCGGGTGATGTCCTGACCGGTCGTGTCGTCAACGATGACGAGTTCCTCACCGTCAACGACCAGCTGCCGGATGCCATCGAGCGTCACGTGCCGGCTCGCCTGCGTGTCGTACAGGCGGCGGTTGGCGTACTTCTTGATCGTCCTCGGCATGACCGGATCCTCGTGAAAACCGATTTCCCTCGACGATTGTAGCTCGTCCTTTTGCAACTGCAGAAACTGATGGCGCCTGCTGTTGCAACTGCAAGAAACCCTCGTGCGGCCTGAGCACTCCCCGCCGAGTCGCGGGAGCCCCAGGTCGCCTGGAAATCATTTCCAGACAAGCGGTTGGAATACCGGCGCCCTGCCTGTCCCTGCACCTGATGGCACAGTGACGCGGAGTGCCTTCGGCTGCGAACCGCAAAAAAAAAGGGCGGTGCCGGGGGAACAGCGACCGCCCTCGGGGGGGGGATCTACCGGAGCCCAGGGGCGGCACCGGTCATGCAGGTGCTCAGGCAGCCTTCTTGTGCGCCCGCTTCTCGGCGACCACACTCGTGGCGGCATCCTGGGCCGTCCGCGCGATCTCCGCGTACTCCTGGGTACGCTTGGCCAGCTTCTCGCCAAAGGCGCGGGTGCTGGTCAGCTGCTTGCCGACATAGTCGTTCAGGTCGGCGGCCTGCGCCGGCAGGCGGGCCTGCTCGACGGCGAACTCGACGTAGTCACCGAGGACTGCGTAGTTCTGGCGGGCCAGCCGCTCGAAGGTCTGCGCCGCAACGTCGCCAAAGGCACGGAACGGCTCGAAGGCCTCGCGCTGGAACTCGACATACTTCTGGAACTGTTCGGTCTGGATCGTCATCGTTGCTCTCCTGGGGGATCCGATATCACCAATGGCCGCCATGATAGTCGGAGCATTCTTGCAATGCAAGAGATTTTACTCACTGCAAGAGAAATATTTCAATTTATTGTTTTAATTAGTATTTTAAGTATATTCTGGTTGCAACGACCCGATATCGTAACGCATCGCAGTAGATGATCGTCATGCCAGGACCCATGACCACTCCCCTCGCCCGCCCGGGGCGACTACCATCGCTGCCCGGCCGGCGCGGCGACCGGCGCGACAACAATCACGGGAGACCACATGGGTGAAACGATCCGCCTGACGGCAGCCGACGGTCATGTCCTCGATGGCTACCTTGCGCGACCGGCCGGAACACCGCGAGGCGGGCTGGTGGTGTTGCAGGAAATTTTCGGTGTCAACGCACACATCCGGCGCATCACCGATGACTTCGCCCGTTGTGGCTACCTCGCGCTGGCGCCGGCGCTCTTCGACCGCGTCCGCCGCGGCGTCGACCTGGGGTACGACGACCTGCCGCCCGCACGCGAGCTCATGATGTCGCTCGATCGTGAAGCGACGGTGCGCGACATGGCGGCAGCCATCGCCGCCGTGCGCAGCGCCGGCCGGGTCGGGGTGATCGGTTACTGCTGGGGCGGGGCACTCGCCGACCTTTCTGCCTGCCAGTGCGAGATCGAGGCGGCCGTTTCCTACTACGGACGCCACACCGCGACCTGGCTCGACCTGCAACCGCGGTGCCCGGTGCTCTACCATTTCGGCCGACTCGACCCACTGATCCCGCCAGAGACCGTAGCCGCCATCCGGGCGGGGCGCCCGGCCGGTACATTCCACACCTACGACGAGGCCGGGCACGGCTTCAACTGCGATGCCCGCCACGAATATCACGCGCCGAGCGCACGGCTGGCACTGGAACGCACGCTCGCATTCCTGCAGCAACACGTGGGCTGAACGCCCCTTCCGTACGACCTCGGTCAGCGGGCCGCCAGCGGCGGCAGCGGGCAATGCAGCGACGCGCAGATGGCGCGCAGCAGTTCGGCCTCGGCGACCGTCACCTCGCCATCGTGGACGACCGTGGCAGCAAGCGCTTCGACGAGGCGTGCCTTGCCTGCCGCGTCGAGACCATCGAGGCAACGCAAGGCCCGGTCGAGCGCTGCGGGCCAGCCGGGAGGGCGTCTGAAGGGTAGCGGACGCGGCAGGCCAAGAGGGCCGAGGCCACGCTCGTAGGCTCGCACCGCAGCGGCTTCATCGGGATGTCCATGGCTCGCGAGAATCGACAACAGCGCCTGCAGTTCGGCTGCCGCACCGGAGAGCGTGACAGCGCGGGCCGCGCGTTGCGGTGCGAGCGACTCCGCAACGTAGACCCGCGCGAGCGCGCACAACGCATACTCGAAGGCACTGATGGCCCCATCCATGCGGCACAGGGTCCCGAGTACCTCGAGTACCTGCCGGCGCGTGGCGCGCGGCAGCCGGCGCAGCGCGGGCACCAGGCGCCCCAGAAGTGCCAGGCGCCGGTTCACGGGAACCGCGGCCAGCCGCCCGCCCTGCACCGCGAGGCGCTCATCGAGGCTGGCGCCGAATACCGCACGAACCCGCTCGACCTGCAAGGCACGCGCGCCGGGCTGAGGGTCCAGGACCAGCGCGAAAAGCAGCGCCACCGCCTGCGCAGCCGGGTCGTCGCCGGCCAGGACATCCCCGGGCAATGCGGCGCGCAACGCCCCGGCACGGTGCAGGTCGACGATGCCCGGATTGCCGACGCGGCCTGGCATGTCGGCCGGCTTCAGCGGCACCGAGCGGCTCGCCAGCACGGCAGGGTCCGGGAAGGACAGCGGCAGGCGATCGTCCGTCACGACTTCCACCACGCCGAGCGGCTGCGGCTTGACCTCCAGGCGCAGTGCTGCCGCCTGTGACGGATCGAAAGAGGGATCGAGCACACGAATCCGCTCGGCAAGAGGCGGGTGCGTGGCGAACCAGCGCGTCATCCCCGGCGCAAACAGCATGTGCGCCACTTCTTCGGCCTGCGGGTGCGCCAGGCGCGAGCCCTGCACGGTACCGATCTTCACCAGCGCATCGCGCAAACCCGTCGAATCGCGGGTGAACTGCACGGCAGCAGCGTCGGCCAGGAACTCCCGCTGGCGCGATACGGCCGCCTGGATCAGGCGTGCGAAGAACACACCGATGTAGCCGATGGCCATCACGGCCAGGCCGGCGATCGGCAGCAGCCCGGCGCCACGGCGGCCGTCACCGCGCCGCGGCGCATAGGCGAACACCGTTCGGCCGGCGAGCGCGATGACCAGCAATCCGAATACGAGCCCCATGAGCCGGATGTTCAGGCGCATGTCGCCATTGAGGATGTGGCTGAACTCGTGGCCGATCACGCCGGCGACTTCGGCACGATCGAGGTGACGCAGCGCGCCTTGCGTGACGGCGATGGCTGCGTTCGACGCCGTGTGCCCGGCTGCGAAGGCATTGATGCCCTGCTCCTGTTCGAGCACGTACACCGCCGGGACTGGCACGCCCGAGGCAATCGCCATCTCCTCGACCACGTTGAGCAGCCGGCGCTGCAGCGGATCGGTGGTGTCGGCCTGGACCCGCATGCCGCCAAGGGAGCGGGCAACCACACCGCCACCGGCCGCGAGCGAGGTGGTGCGGTAGAGATTGGCAACGGCGATGACGGCGAACACCACGAGCGTCGTGACGACGACCGCCCGCGGATGACGGGTCATCCAGTCGCCATCCAGCGCGACCGGAGTTCCTGCCTCCACCATCGCCAGGATGCCCAGCACCACGACGTTGACGGCGAGCGCCACCGCCAGCACGGCAGCGATGAAGACCACGACCAGCCAGCGACTGCGCCGGCGGGCGTCGGCCTGGCGGGCCCAGAAGTCCATGCGCGAGCCGGCGCCGGGGCGCGCGTCAGCCGAAGCTGACTTTCGGGGGCTCGCGCACCGCAGCGTCCTCGATCTCCAGCAGCAGCATCGGCGCGAAGTCGAAGTTCGCGGCAATGAAGTTGTTCGGGAACACTTCACGCGTGTTGTTGTAGGCCATCACCGCGTCGTTGTAGGCCTGGCGCGCGAAGGCGACCTTGTTCTCCGTGGAAGTCAGCTCCTCGGACAACTGCATCATGGTCTGGTTGGCCTTGAGGTCGGGATAGGCCTCTGCGAGGGCGAACAGCCGCCCGAGGGCGCTGCTCAGCTGGTTCTCGGCACCAGCCAGTGCCTCCACCGCCGCGGCGCTGGCTGGATTGGCGGCTGCGGCCTTCAGGCCCGAGACGGCCTGCGCGCGGGCGTTGATCACGGCTTCCAGCGTGGCGCGCTCGTGCTGCAGGTAGCCCCTGGCGACTTCCACCAGATTGGGCACGAGGTCGTGCCGGCGGGTGAGCTGCACGTCGATCTGGGCGAACGCGTTCTTGGCGCCATTGCGCGCCGTCACCAGGCGGTTGTAGACGCCGATGAGATAGACCACCAGGACCACGAGCAGGACGACGATGACCAGCCCCATGAACGCCTCCCGAATGTCGACGGCCGATATTGTCAGTATGGCACAGCAGCATCGCGGGTTCGCCCGCGCAGCGCCGGCATCAGGCCTCGTCGACCACCGTATTGCGCAGCACGCCGACGATGCCGAGGTCGACCTCGATCACGTCACCCGGCTGCAGCCACACCGGCGGCCGGCGCGCGAAACCAACCCCGCTCGGCGTACCCGTGGTGATGACGTCACCGGGCTCGAGCTGCATGCAGGTGGACAGGTAGGCGACGAGATCCGCCACGCCGAAGCACATGTCGGCAATCGGCGCCGACTGCATCACCGTGCCGTTCAGCCGGGTCTGCAGCAGGAGCGCGGCCGGATCCGGGACTTCGTCGCTGGTGACGAGATGCGGGCCGCAGGAACCGCTCGCCGGAAAGTTCTTGCCGGCGAGGAACTGCGAGGTGTGCATCTGGAAGTCGCGGACCGAGCCATCCATGAAGCAGGTGTAGCCGGCTACGCAGGAGAGCGCCTCGGTCTTCGACACGTAGCGGGCGCGCCGCCCGATGACGCAGGCCAGTTCGCCCTCGTAGTCGAACTTCTCCGAGGCGCGCGTGCGCACGATGGGGCAACCGCTGCCGACCAGCGAATCCGGGTAGCGCGTGAAGATCACGGGGTGCTCCGGTACCTCACGGCCCATCTCGCGCATGTGCGCACGGAAATTCACGCCGACGCAGAGGATCTTGCCGGCGTTCGGAACTGGTGGCGCGAGGCGCACGCGTGCCGGGTCCGGGCAGCGCGGGTTGGCGCGCGCGGCATCGGCCGCCGCCTCGAGCACGCCGGCAGCCAGCGCCGAGCGCAGGTCCGGGTAACGGGCGGCGAAAACCGCCGGGACCGGCTGCACGCCCGTCGCTGTCACCAGGCCATAACCCGGCACGCCATCCACACTGAAACTGGCCCATCGCACGCGACGAATCTCCACCACCATGCGGTCTGCAGCCCGGCCACACGCCGGGTACCACGCGGATCCACGTTATCATAGCGATCATGCGTCTTGCCGACCCGAGCCTCCTGCGCCAGCTCTGCCATGTGGACGGGCGCTGGATCGGTGCAGCCTCGGGAAGTACGGTCCCCGTCAGCAACCCGGCCACCGGTGCCGTGCTGGGCACCGTGCCCAACATGGACGCCGCCGACACCCGCGCTGCCATCGAGGCGGCGCACGCGGCGCTGCCGCCCTGGCGGGCCCTGTCCGCGCGCGAGCGGGCTGCCGTTCTCAAGCGCCTGCATGCGCTCATGCTCCAGCACCAGGACGACCTCGCCGTGCTCATGACAGCCGAGCAGGGCAAGCCGCTCGCCGAGTCCCGCGGCGAGATCGCCTATGCGGCAGGCTTCATCGAGTGGTTCGCGGAGGAGGCGCGTCGCATCTACGGCGACGTCATCCCGGGTTACCAGAAGGACCGGCGCATCCTCGTGCTGAAGCAGCCGGTCGGGGTAGTGGCAACGATCACGCCCTGGAATTTCCCGTCGGCGATGATCGCCCGCAAGATCGGCCCCGCCCTCGCCGCCGGGTGCACGGTAGTGGTCAAACCGGCGCTGGAAACGCCCTACTCGGCACTCGCGCTGGCCGAACTCGCCATGCGGGCCGGGCTGCCACCGGGTGTGCTGAACGTCGTCACCGGCCCCGGACCTGTGATCGGCGGCGAGCTGACAGCCAATCCGCTGGTGCGCAAGCTGAGCTTCACGGGCTCGACGGCAACGGGCAAGCTCCTCATCGCGCAGTGCGCCGCGACGGTGAAGAAAGTGTCGATGGAGCTCGGCGGCAATGCGCCGTTCATCGTCTTCGACGACGCCGACCTCGATGCCGCGGTGACAGGCGCCATGGCGAGCAAATACCGCAACAGCGGTCAGACCTGTGTCTGCGCCAACCGCCTGCTGGTCCAGGACGGTGTCTACGAGGAATTCGCGCGGCGCCTCACTGCGGCCGTCGCTCGCCTGCGCGTCGGCGACGGGCTGAAGGGCGAGACCGACCAGGGCCCGCTCATCGACCAGCGTGCGGTGGAGAAGGTCGAGACCCACATCGCCGACGCCGTGGCTCACGGCGCGCGCGTGCTGGCCGGAGGACACCGCCATGCCCTCGGCGGCACCTTCTTCGAGCCGACCATCCTCGCCGATGTCACCCCGGCCATGCGGGTGGCGCGCGAGGAGACCTTCGGGCCGGTCGCCCCGCTGTTCCGCTTCACTGACGAAGCGCAGGCCATCCGCATGGCGAACGACACCGAATTCGGACTGGCGGCCTATCTCTACACCCGCGACCTGGGGTGCAGTTTTCGGGTATCCGAAGCCCTCGAGTACGGCATCGTCGGCCTCAACACCGGCCTGATTTCCACCGAAGTGGCGCCTTTCGGCGGCATGAAGGAATCAGGGATGGGCCGCGAAGGCTCGAAGTACGGCATCGAGGACTACCTGGAGATCAAGTACCTCGCCATCGCCGGCGTCGACCAGTGACCGGCACCAACCCGCACCCGGGCGCGTGGCTCGCCAGGACAGCCGCGTGAAACCGGCTGCGCAACGCGGCGCCCGCCTGACGGACGGGCCCGTCGGCAGGGCCGTCCTCTCGCTCATGCTGCCGATGGCCCTCGGCATGATCGCCATCGTGGTCAACAACCTCGCCGGAGCGTTCTTCGTCGCCCGGGTGAGCACCGACCAGCTCGCGGCCATCAGTTTCACGTTTCCGGTGAGCTTCATCGTCGGCGCCATCGCCATGGCACTCGGCATCGGCACCTCGGCCGTGGCCTCGCGCCTGTTCGGGGCCGGCAAGCGTGACGAGGTCCGCCGCATCACCGGCCACGCCATGCTGCTCGCCGTCGCCTGTTCGCTGGCGATGACCGTGCTCGGCCTGCTGACGATCGACCCGCTTTTCCGACTGCTCGGAGCCGACGAGAACACGCTGCCGGACATTCACCGTTACATGCGGATCTACTACTGGGGCGGCATCTTCCTGGTCGGCCCCATGATCGCCAACTCGGTGCTGCGTGCAGCGGGCGACGCCAAGCGCCCGGCCATCCTGATGGCGACATCCGCGGCGGTGAACATCGCCATCGATCCCGTGCTGATCTTCGGCCTGTTCGGCTTCCCGCGCATGGAAATCGAGGGTGCAGCTCTCGGCGCCGTGATTGCCAATGCCGTCATGCTGCTGGCCTCGGCGTACTTTGTCATCCATCGCGAGCACCTCGTCAGCTTCCGCCACTTCATGCCGGAGCTGATCGGCGATTCCTGGCGGCGCATCCTGCAGGTGGGCCTGCCGTCGATGACCAGCAGTCTCGTGTCGCCCATCACGACGGCCTTCATCACCAGCCAGGTGGCGCGCTACGGCCACGAAGCCGTGGCAGGTTTCGGCATGGCTGCGCGCGTGGAGGGCCTCACGCTGATGCCGCTGATCGCGCTGTCGGCGGCGATGACCCCGTACACCGGCCAGAATTTCGGCGCCAATCGGCTGGACCGGGTGCACGAGGGGGTGCGCTTTGCGTATCGGTTCTCCCTGGCCTACGGCCTCTGCGTGGCCGTACTGCTGCTGGCCGGCGGCAGCCTGCTGGCCACCCTGTTCGGCCTCGAGCCCGGAGCGCACGAAGCGGCGCTGCTCCAGATGCACATCGTCCCGCTGAGCTACATGGCGCTCGGCGTCTCCATGACCGTGAACGGCACGCTGAACGCCATGGGCCGGCCCATGGCGGCCATGTACGTGTCGCTCTCGCGCACCATCGCCGTCTACGCGCCGCTCGCCTGGGTCCTGTCACACTTCTTCGGGCTGGTCGGCATCTTCGTCGCCGCGGCAACCGCCAACGTGGTGTCGGGCGCCATCGGCGCGGCCTGGTTCCGCTTCGCCTACCGGGAAACGCTCGCCGGGCAGGCCGCCCGGCCGGATCCGCAGCAGACCTGAGCGGGCGAAGCGCCGCCGAACCGGGAACCGCGCCACAGACCGGAGCCCCGATCGCCCGCTATGCTGCCGGGACCATGGAGAACCGGCGCAATTACTATCGCATCCTGCACGTGCAGCCGGGCGCGCCGCCCGAGATCATCCGCGCGAGCTACCGCACGCTGATGCAGCGGTTGCGCGCTCATCCCGACCTCGGTGGCGACCACTGGAACGCGGCGCTCATCAACGAAGCCTACGCCGTGCTGACCGATGCGGCACGCCGCGCCGAGTACGATCGCGAGTTCCGGATGCGCGTCATCGATGCGCGCCACGAGACGGACCATCCGGTGACCGGGCCCGGTGCGGCGACGGCACCGGTCGCGCGGTGCCACTTCTGTGCAGAGCCGCATCCGGTGCGCCCCACTGCCTCTCTGCAGGCGGTGTGCCGGCGCTGCGACAGCCCGCTGCACCTCCCCACACCCGGTGACATCGGGCCGGATGGCCGGCGTACCGTCCAGCGCTTCCCGCGCAACCATCCGCTGACTCTTTACACACACTGGCCCCAGTCGAACGGGTTTGCGGCGCTGTCACGCGACGTCTCCCTGGCCGGTGTCAGCTTCGTCACCACCGAACTGATCGAGCCCCGTGCCGTGGTCAAGCTCGACAGTGACATCTGCCGCGCCGTCGTGGAAATTGCCAACCTGCGGATGGACGCCGAGGTGGACCGCTGGCTGGTCGGCGCGCGATTCCTGAGCGTCGTCTTCCCGCACGCACGCGGCACATTTCTCGCCACGCAGGCCTGACCGGGCCAGGCTGCGTCCTCTCATTGCCGAAAAGCCGCCTTCTTCGGGAACCTTTTCCCGATGACGGGCTTCCAAGGGCATGAAACGGAGCAGCACGCCACCTCGAACGACAGGGGTTGTCGTTGCGGCAGGACAGCAGTCTGATCGGCCGATCGATGGATTCAAGCCATTGAAGTTGCAACAGGATCCGGCGTTACAAATTGCTACAAACTGTTACCGCACCGTTAAGGAAACTGTAATCACGCAGGGGTACAGTGACACCATCGACCAGTGGCACTGCCCGGGAACCAGACGAGACGACGATCATCGCGAAAAGACCGGCCGAGGCGTTCATCCCCCACCGGGCTGAAATCCCCTCCTCCCCCCCACGGCCCGGGAGCGCTGAAGCCGATCGACGATGACGAGCCCCGCACTGCGGGGCTCTTTTTTTGTGGCTTGCGGCGCGGTGGCGCCGGCGCACCGGCTACCTGCCGAAATACACCCGCAGGCCGAGGCCGTACTGGGTCACGTCGTCGCTGAAGCCGATGCCCGCGGCGACCGCAAACATCTCCGTGAAGCTGTAGACGGCGCCGACGTCGAGTCCGGTATCGCTGTCGATCTCCCCGCCGAGGTCGGTGTAGGTGATGCCGCCGTTCAGCTCGAGCTGCGGCGTCACCATGGCGCGCAGGCCGGCACCGAGCGCATAGCCGGTCTCATCGGCGTCGAAGCCGCTGATCTCGACCTCGGCATTCACGTAACCGAGCCGCCCGACGAGGTCGATCGTCTCCGACACCGCGTAGTTGAGGCCGATGCCGGCGGTGAGTTCGGTATAGTCGGCATTGATGTCGCCGTACCCGAAATCGTCGACGTCGATGTCGCCGTCGGTGTAGCTGGCGAACACGTGCACCATGTCGGCAATGGCGACCGAACCGGCAAGATCGAACCCGTCACCGTCGAGACCGACGCCATCGATGTCGTCGAACTCGATGTCGACATAGCTCAGCTGGCCATAGTTGTAGTTCGGCCCGTCGGCCGCTGCCGGCATCGCCAGCGTCGTGGTAGCCAGCAGCGCGCCGGCCAGTTTCATCGTCAATGATCGCATGTCGTCTGCTCCTCTCTTCAGGATTGCAGCGCCTTGCTCAGCGCTGCCCGAAATACCAGCGGCCCTTCAGGAAGAAGGCGCTGAAGTCGTCGGAAAACCCGATCTCGCCACCCAGCGCAAGTCCCGGCACCACATCGTAGAAGCCGCCGATGACGAGCGAGGTGTCGTCGTCGTAGACGTCGACATAGCGGATGGCGCCGTCGAGGTAGTCGACGACCAGGTGGACATTACGGTGGATGGCGAAGGAGCCGCCGAGGCCCAGGCCGTCGCCGTCCTCGTCGATGTCGTCGTAGTCGGCGTTGATGTAGCCGATCTCCCCGTAGGTGTAGCGCGGCTCGGCACTCCTCGTCCCTGGAGTCGGGGCATGTGTGTCACTCCGCTGAAACCCGACGCGATTATGCCGCAGCGACCCGGCGGACGCAGCAACCCGTGGGCATTTCCGCGCACTTTGCCTGGTAATCCGCGTATGCGGTCGAACGCACCGGATTCGTGCTTCGCCGGATTCGTTTGCGGATGCTGAGATGGCGCCATGCGCGCGGAAACCTTTGCAGAGCCTCCTCGGGCAGTCCGCAGCGCGGGGAGATCCACATGAGTGCAGCCTCCACCGGCAGCCTTCGCCGCCAGCAGCCATCGGTCCGTCGCCTGGCGCTCGTCCTGTGGGTCGCGCTTGCCGCCGTCACCGGCGCCAGCGCCGACACTGTCGTGGGCCACATCGAGGGTGCTGCCGACGTCACGGCGGCTGGTGCGGCAACCTACACGATGCCGATCCAGGTTGCTGCCGGGCTGGGCGGCCTGCGGCCCGATGTGGCTCTGGCCTACAACAGCCATGCAGGCGACGGGCCAGCCGGCAATGGCTGGACCCTGACCGGCTTTCCGCGCGTCACCCGCTGCGGGCGCACGTTCGCGCTGGATGGCCGCGTGCAGGGCGTGCGGTTCTCGAGCCAGGATCGCTTCTGCCTCGACGGCCAGCCACTGCTGCTCGTCACGGGTGCCTGGGGCGCATCGGGTGCCGAATATCGCCGTGAGATCCACGCCAACGAGCGGATTTTTTCCTATGGCCGTCAGGGCAGCAGCCCGGCCTGGTTCGAAGTACGCCATCCCGACGGTCGCATCGAGCGCTTCGGCAACGATGCCGACTCGCGCATCGAAGTCCCCGGCGGCAGCGAGGTGGCCGTCTGGGCCATCAACGAGATCGTGGACCGTTCGGGGCAGCGGATCGGTGTCACCTGGTTCGAAGACAATGCCCGCGGCGAGCATCACCCGACGGAGATCCGCTGGAGCTACGGCGCCAGCGCGGATCCCCAGCAGGCGCCGTTGCGCCTGGCATTCGAGTGGGAGGACCGCCCGGCCGACGATGTGCGCGAGGGATTCGTCTGGGGAGCGCCCTGGCAGACTTCTGTACGCCTTTCCGCCATTGCCTACGAAGCCAATGGCGGCACGGGACTGCAACTCGTGCATCGCTATACGCTCGCCTATCGTGCCGTCCGGATCGGTGCGGGTGACCGGCAGTTGCTCGCCAGCGTGACCCAGTGCGGGCCGAAGGACTGCCTGCCGCCAACCACCTTCGACTGGTACCCGACCACGGGCGAGCACGTCGTCGAGCAATCCAGCGGCCCGAACACCGCCAACGCACTGATCGGTGACTACAACGGCGACGGCGCCCTGGATCTGTTCGGCCTGAACGGCGCCTACTGGAGTGTCTGGCCAAGCGATCCGCAGAATGGCGGCTATGGATCGCCCGTGTCGGTTGGTCGACGCGAAACCACCCAGCCCGATATTGCGGTCCCGTTCGACTACAACGGCGACGGCCTGACGGACCTGCTGATCGCCGGACCGAACGGAGTTGGGCTGGTCTACTTCGCGCCGACGGGCGAGCCGGCTGCTCCCGGCCCTGGCTTCCCGTGGCGGTACCTCCCGGGACTGTCACCGGCCCTGATGGAAATCCAGCCCATGGACGTCGATGGGGACCACCTCGACGATCTCGTCTACCTGCGCAATGGCGCCGTGTACTTCCGGCGAAACCTCGGCGGCGACCTTGGTCCGGAGCAGGCAGGCGGCCTGCGCAGCGTGACCGCACCTTACACGCCCTTCCTGAACGGCAATGGGTACATCCAGCCTGCAGACTTCGACGGCGACGGCCGCATGGATCTGCTGGTTGCACGCTCCAAAGCGACAGCGACCGGCGACTACCGCTGGGAGGCGTTCCTGTCCACCGGAACGCGCTTTGCAACCGATCCCATCGCGAGCTTCACCACGCAACCCTCCCCGCACAAGGCCCTGGTCGCCGACCTCAACGGCGACGGTCTGAGCGATGTCCTGCGTTACTCCGGATCCGTGTGGCGTTCCTACCTGAGCCGTGGCACCGGCACCAGCTCGAACCCGGGCCTGGTGGATCAGAACTGTCCGGCAGCACCAACCATGGAAGGCACCCATCCGGTCGTGCTGGATTACGACGGTGATGGTCGCAGCGACCTGCTGACCGATTTCTCTGGAACCAACTGGTATGTCTACCCGTCGCGGGCCGGCTGCCTGGACCAGGGACGTCAATACGAAATCACCGCGCTATCCCAGGTCCGTTCCATGTTCAAGGTGGTGCTGCCGACCGACGTCGACGGCGACGGCAACATCGACCTGGCTGCCGGCGTTGACGACGGTTCCCAGACCAGCACCTGGTTCTCGGTGCGATACGAGCCCCGCAACGGGCTCTCTCACCTGTTCGAGCGGGCGGGCCTCCTGCACACCCTCACCGACGGCCTCGGTAACGAATCGCACTTCTCCTATGCCGCCTTGAGCGGGTGGAGCGGCTACTCCGCCACGGCACAAGCTCCGGCGGGAACCCGGCTGGTGCGCGGCGGGCCACTCGCCGTGGTCTCGATCCACGGCGAGAGCAGCGGCATCGGTGACACCCTGACCTACACCGGTTTCTCCTATGCCAACGCCCTGTTCGACCGGCTGGGACGCGGCCTGCTCGGATTCGCCACGGTGCGTGTGAGCGACGGTACGACCCGCCTCACCACCGAGACCCGCTACCACCAGGTCTTCCCGTACATCGGCCGCGTGGACCAGGTGACGGTGCGCAACGGCAACCAGACCGTGTCGGTCTACGATCCCACCTGGTCGGCCGCGGTGACGAGCGTTCCGGACGCTGCCCGCGACGTGCATTTCGTGCGCCTGACGGGGGACGTCGACGAGCGCTACGAAATCGATGCCGAAGGGCTCTATGCCGGCAATGTCGTGCGTCGCACCACACGCAGCCTGACCTGGGATCTGTCCCACGGCGCCGTGGCGACCGAGCAGGTCGTCGTCACGGCACCCCAGGAAGGTGACATCCCCCACCGCACGACCCGCACCACGAGTTTCGACGACGGCGCAGGCGAGGAGGCCGGCTGCCTCGGTCTGCCCACGCAGGTCATTGTCACGCGTGACGTCGCCGGAAGCCTCAGCGAGTCGCGCACGACGCAGCGCTCCTGGAACACCGCGACCTGCCAGCTCGCCAGCCAGGTGGATGGCCCGCCGGCCAGTGCGTCACAACAGCTGCGCGCAACCTACGCCTACGATGCCCAGGGACGCACCACCACTGTCACGCTCCAGGACGCTGCCGGCCAGCTCCCACCCCGCCAGACGCGATACGAATACGCACCCGGCGATCCGCAACCGATCGCCGAGTCGGCACTCATCACCGGGGAGAGCGACCTGACGGTCACCCACACCTGGCACCCTGGCCTCGGGCTGGTGACGGCACGCGTCAACCCGCAGGGGCGGCCCTCGAGCTGGACCTACGACGACTTCGGGCGCCTGCTGCGCGAATCCCGCTCGCCCGGCAGCACGCAGTACAGCTATACCGCCTGCGGCCCCTGCTTCGCGCCCAACGCGCGCTACGCGGTGCGCCTCGTTCGCAGCGACGGGTCCTGGACCGAGAGCCAGCACGACAGCCACGGCCGGATCGTCGGGCGCAGCAGCGAGCTCCCGGATGGGCGCATCTCGCGACAATTGCTCGAATACGAAGCAACCGGCCGACTGGCGCGCCAGTCGACGCCCTTCGTGGATGGGGCCGCACAGGTCTACTGGACGACTTACCAATACGATCGCCTCGGCCGCCCCAAGTCCATCGACCAACCGGCGAGCGAGGAAGTCCCGAACGGCGCCAGCTACAACTATGTCTACGCCGGCCTCGTCACCGTGCGGGGCAACCCGGAGGAGCACTTCACGATCCAGAGGCATGATGCCGAAGGCCGGCTGGTATTCGTGCGCGGCCCGCTGATGGATGACACGAACTACGGGTATACGGCCTTCGGGCAGCTGCGTACCGTGACGGATCCGGCCGGCCATCGGCGCGAGTTGCACTACGACGAGCGCGGCCTGCTGGTGGAAAGCATCGACCCTGACTCCGGCCGGCGTCGATTCGCCTACGATGCGTTCGGTGCCCTGGTCAGCCGCACCGATGGCGAGGCCACGACCGTCACCGCGACCTGGCAGTACGACCAGTTCGGCCGGCTCACACGCCGCACCGAACCCGAGGGTGTCACGAGCTTCACCTACTCGCCGGCGGCGGGCTCGGGTCGTGGCCTGCTGACCCTGGTGACCGCAGCCTCCGGCTTTCGCGAGGCCTACGTCTACGACACCAACTCGCGCCTGCAACAGATCACGACCACGATCGAGGGTGTCGCCTACCAGACCGACTACGGCTACGACTCGGAGAACAATGTCCGCAGCATGATCTATCCGGCAACCGTCGGGTGGCGACCGCGCTTCCTCTTCGGCTATACGGCCGGCCACCTCACCGCGGTCGTCCAGCAGGATATCGGCTTCACTCCCGTATCCTTGCTGATGGGAACCGACGCCAGCGGACGCCCGACGCGGCTCGCCTTTGCCGATGGCGGCATCGTGGAAGAAGCGCGCTACGACGCGGCCAGCGGCCGGCTGCGTTCGATCCGCTCGGGCGTCCCCGACGCCCCGGGCAGCCTGCAGGACTACGCCTACACCTGGGACCGCGTCGGCAATCTCCTGTCGCGCGAGGATCTCGGTGCAAGCCCGCATCGCCGGGAGACATTCACGTACGACGCCGACAACCGACTCACACAGGTCACGCTCGACGGCACCGCCACCGTCACCGCGCGCTACACCATCGACGGCAACCTGCTCTCGCGATCGGATGTCGGCACGTATGCCTACACGGGGACGCAACCCCACGCCGTCACCCGCGTCAGCGGCGGCCCGGCGGGCACGCTCGATTTCGCCTACGACGCCAGCGGCCAGATGTCCGCCCGCAATGGCAGCGGCATCACCTGGACATCGTCGGGGCAGCCGACCCAGATCAGCGCCGGCAGCAACTTCACCCAGTTCGCCTATGGCCCGTCCGGCCAGCGGGTCCGCCAGCTGTCGCGCGCCGGCGGCGTGGCCCGCACGACGCACTATGTCGGGCCGCATTTCGAGGTGGAGATCGAAGGCGGAGTGCGGCGCTACCGCAGCACGGTGTTCGGCTATGGCAGGGCCCTGTACAGCCAGGTGGAAAGCTCGGCGGGCGGAATCGAGGCCTACTACGTGCTCCACGACCACCAGGGCAGCGTCGACCGCCTGGCGCGTTCCGCCGGCACGGGCACCGACGAGATCGCGCTCGGCTTCGACGCCTGGGGTCGGCGGCGTAATGCCGACTGGAGTGCCGATCCGGCCGGTGCCCGTTACGGAGATCGACACTGGACCGAGCGCGGTTACACCGGCCACGAGCACATCGATCCCGTACGCCTCGTTCACATGAACGGCCGCGTGCAGGATCCACTCCTCGGCCGCATGCTGTCGCCCGACCCGGTTCTGGGCGCCCTGGAGCAGCCGCAGACGCAGAACGCCTACGGCTACGCTGCCAACAACCCGGTCACCTACATCGATCCGAGCGGCTACTTCCTGGGACGCATCGGGAATTTCCTCCAACGCGGAGTCCGGCACCTCGGCTCGTTCGGGCGCCGTGTGATCCGCCGCTGGGGACGCCCGATCGTCGCCGCCGTGACCGCCTACTACACCGCTGGCGCGGTATCCTCCTGGGCGTATGCTGCGCAGGGGTCCAGCCTGACGGCGGCCACCATCGGCAGCGCCCAGCTGACGAGCTACGTCGTCGGCGGCATGGCGGGTGGCGCTGTCGCCGGGGCCATTTCGACCGGTGAACTGCGCGGTGCCCTGGTCGGCGCGGTCACGGGGGCGGCCATGGGCGGCATCACCGGCTACTGGGGCGGCAGCTACAGTGCGGGACGCGTGCTCGCCGAGGCCAGTGTCGGTGGTGTTGCGGCGGAACTGAACGGTGGCGATTTCAGGCAGGGTTTCCTCACGAGCGGCAGCTTCTCGTCACTGACCTGGGCGGCAGTGGAGATGCGCGAGGCGATGATCGAGCAATCGATGCTTGATCCCAAGGGTCGAAACGCGGGTGGTGAAAGTGCTGGGTTCAGGGGCGATCGCTTCAAACTCGGTGGGTGCCGGTTCCCCTGCCAATCGAGCCCGCTTGGCGGGGCGCAAAGCGGACCAGGCAAGTTTCTAGGATTCAGCTATGACCCCGGTTCGTTCATCGACAGCCTGATTGAAACCTACGCCGGCCCGCACGACTTTCTGAATAGTCCGTTCTTCTACGACAGCGTGGGCAATAACGTAGGCCGGTCGTCCATTTTTGGTCTGATCAACGCGGGCAACGTGATCGTCGCGACGCCATTCGCTGGCGCCTCCACCATCCCGTCCGTCGCTTATGATGGGTTCGCCCATGTGGACTGACGGTGATACCGCCTTGGTGCGTGTAATGCTGCCCGACGCGCGCACACCATGACAGCCATCGATTGTCTAGGTGCTCGAAACAACGTGATCAGACATAGCGCTGCTCCTGACGCTGGTTGCCCTCCAACCCCCGGTTCGTCACAGGGAACGCTACTACTCATCGTGATTGCTACAGTTGGACTGGTTGCCTGCGTCCCGATGCGCTTTTCGGGTTATCGCCCGACGGGGCCCGGTGAGCTGGAGGGCGGTTACTGCATCGCCGGTATCCGGGACTGGCTCAACATGCCGGCGCCCGGCGGTGTCGAAATCCACATGCGGGCGACGGCGCTCGAGCCCGAGCATGTCGTCGTGCTGACCACCTATCTGATCGTTCCGAACGGCAGGGCCGTCCGGCTGCTGGCAGACACACTCGCGGTGACAACCGCCGATACCGGGCATGCCGAGCAGTTCCCGATCACGCGGATCACGGCAGGTGGGCCGATCGAGCTCGAAGCGCTGGCAACGATGACCGGGTCACCTAATGAAGCACGAAACTATTTTTCGATACTACTCACGCCTCGCGGACCAGGTTCTGACTTCCGGTCCCCGATCGTGGCGGTACCACGCTTCACCGTCCAGCTCCCGGCGATGATGATCGACGGTGAGGAGTTTCAGCCCGGACCGGTGGCATTCGAGACGTATCGTGAATGGGGCATGTACTACTGCGTCCAGTGATGGCCGGCTGAGACCTGCCGGGTTCACTGCGATCATCGCCGCACTGGCGGCAGTGTCGCTGCTCGCTGGATGCGCCAGCCCCAAGTATCGTCGCGCAGATTTCGCCCGTGACCGCGAGCGGTGCGTCGGCCGTACGTTTGGCGATCCGGCGAGCTGGTGGTGCGGCTGGGACCATGCCGTGGACAGCCAGGCCATCGACACGCTGATGGAGGAATACACCATCGCACCACCTGGCATGGGCGAATGCCGATGGATCTACCGTGTCGATCGTGTGCAGCGGGTTGTAACTGGCTGGCGCTATGCAGCCGGACGAGACGATTGCAAGACCGCCATCGACTGGCTTGGAGCCTGGTAACCTCCTGACAACCCGGTCTCGAGCGCGAAACGCTATCCCATCCGGCCCACCGCCCACTCGATCACCGCCTTCACCCGGGGCGCCGCCAGGCGGCGGGCCTCGGCGAGCGAGAGCCAGCGGATCTCGGCGTGCTCGGGACGACCGGTCTCGGGATTGGGCAGGATGGCGACATCGCTGCGGGCGGTGCGGGCGAGGTAATAGCGGGCCGTCTTGCCACGGCTGTAGGGGCCGCTCTCGAAAAATTCGTCGCCCCAGGGGAAGGTCAGGTCGTCGAGGGTGGTCTCTTCCTGGACCTCGCGAAGGGCAGCCTGCCGCGGATCCTCGCCGTTCTCGAGCAGCCCCTTGGGGAAATCCCAGTGGCCGAAGGACCGCAGCATGAGCAGGCGCGGCCCGGCCGTCGAATCACGCACGACGACCGCCCCGCACGACAGGACCTTGCGCTGCCTCCGCCCCATGGGCCGCAAGTATAGCGACCGGATTCACCGGAACGGAAGGTTTTTCTCCATAAATCAGCAACTTGGGAAAATTTTCCCAAATGCTCTCAGGTGTCGCGTAACACCGTCACCGGCGGCTCGTTCACGGCTTTGCGGGTGGCGAGGGTGCCGGTGAGGCCCACCAGCACACAACCGGCGAGGAGCCCTGCTGGCCACAGCCAGGGACTGATGCGGAAGTCGAGGTCGAACACGCGCTCCGCGAGGACCAGCCCGATCGCCGTGGCACCGACCGCGGCCAGCACGCCAGCAAGGCCGCCGAGCGTGACGAACTCCGCGGCGACACCCTTCAGGATCGTGCGCCGGTCGGCACCGAGGGCGTGCAGGATGGCACTCTCGAAACGGCGTTCGTCGCGTGTCACCTGCACCGCCGCGAGCAGCACCATGACACCGGCGAGAAGCGTGAACAGGAAGACATACTGCACAGCGGCCGAGGCGCGATCCACGACCAGGCGCACCTGCGAGAGGATGGCCTCGAGGTCGAACACGGTGACACCGGGGAACTCGCGCACCAGCCGGTTCAGGAGCCGGCGCTTTTCGGGCGCAACATGGAAGCTCGCGATGTAGGTCTGCGGCAGCTCCGCGGCCAGGCCGGGCGAGAGCATGAGATAGAAATTCGGCGCGAAGGAATCCCACTCGACGTGCCGGATGCTGGTGACCGGGGCGGTGAACTCCTCGCCGCCGACGTTGAAGGTCATGGTGTCGCCGACCTGTACGCCGAGGCCACGTGCCACGCCCTCCTCGAGCGACATCTGTGGCGCGCCGCGATAATCGGTGCCCCACCAGGCACCCGCCCGCAGTTCGTTGCTCGCCGGCAGATCGGCCGCCCAGGTGATGTTCTGCTCGCGGCGGATGAAGTTCACGCCCTGCGGGTCGGTGATGCCGAGATCCTGCACCGGCCGCCCGCCGATGGCGACGAGCCGGCCGCGGATGAACGGCAGCCAGGTCGGCCGTCCGCCGATCTCCGTCTCGATGAAGCGGCGCATCTCCGGCCAGGTAGGCGGATCGATGTTGATCAGGAAGTAGTTCGGCGCATCCGGCGGGATGGTACGCCGCCAGGCGGTGAGCAGGTCGTTGCGTACCACGGTCAGCAGCAACAGGACCATCAGCCCGAGGCCGAAGCCGACGATCTGGACCACGCTTTCCCCGCCGCGGCGGGAGATGTTGGCGAGCCCGTAACGCCAGGCCACGCCGGCTGCGCCCCGAAAGCGCGCCGCGAGCCGCACCAGGCCGAAGCCGGTGAGACCGGCTGCCAGCGACAGCACCAGCAACCCGCCGACGATGATGCCGACCAGCGTCAGGTCGCGGACGATGGCATAGATCATGCCGACCAGCGCCCCGACTGCGATGACGTGGGTAAGACCGGAGGCGAGCGCCGGCGGCGGCAGGTCGTGGCGCAGCACGCGCAGGGGCGTCGTGCGTTTCAGCACCCAGAGGTGCGGCAGCGCGAAACCGAGTACGACGGTGGCCGCGGTGAGCGCACCCAGCCAGGCTGGCGCGAATGCCGGCGCAGGAAGGTCCACCTGCAGCAACCCGGCGGAAAGACGGGCGAGCACGCCCTGCGCGCCAAAGCCGAGGATCGAGCCAACGAGAGACGTGCCGGCGATGATGGCTGCAAGTTGCACCAGCGAACTGCGCTCGATGAAGGCCTGTGTGGCGCCGAGGCTCTTCATGAGGGCAACTGCATCGAGATGGCGCAGCGCATGGAGTCGCGCCGCCATCCCCGTTGCCACGGCCGCCAGCACCACGGTCACCAGCGAAGCCAGGGTCAGGAAGCGCTGCGCACGTTCGATGGCCGCGTTGATCTGCTCGCCGGCGTCTTCCTGGTCGCGGATCACGGCCTCGGAATCGAGCCGGGGCGCGGCCCACTCGCGGAATGCCGCCAGCGCAGCCTCGTCCCCGGCGTACAACTGGCGGAAGGTCACGCGGCTGCCCGGACGCACCACGTCCATCGTGGCGACGTCGGCGATGTTCACCAGCAGCGACGGGGCAAGGTTGGCGAAGCCCGGATTCTGGTCCGGCTGGTATTCGAGCACGCGTGTGATGCGCAGCGTGCGTGCACCGACCAGCACCTCGGTGCCAACGTCGACGCCGAGCTTGCCGAGCAGGCCGGGTTCCGCCCACGCCTCGCCGGGCGCCGGCACGTCGCTCACCACGGCCGCGGTCCCGAACATCTGCAGCGAAGTGCGGATCTCGCCGCGCAGCGGGTAGCCCGTCGAAACCCCCTCGATGGTGGCGAGCGAACTCAGATCCTCGCCGGCGAGGACCACGCTCGGAAACGCCATCGCCTCCGCGGTACGCAGGCCAAGCAGGCGGGCTTGCCCGAGAAAATCGGCATCCACCGGCACGGGCGAGCGGATGACCAGGTCGGCGGCGAGCACGGCGCTCGCCTGCTGGCGGATGGCACGGGCAACCCGATCGGTGAAAAAGCCGACCACCGTGATGGCTGCCACCGCCAGGACGATCGCCGCCATCAGCACGGTGAGTTCGCCGGCACGCAGGTCGCGCACGAGCGAGCGCAACGCCCAGGTGACCGTCTTCATGTCACCAGCCGGCCGGCGACGATCTCGAGTACGCGGTCGCAGCGGCTGGCGAGGTTGCGTTCGTGCGTGACGAGCACGAGCGTCGTACGCGCCTGGCGGTTGAGTCCGAACAGCAGCCCGGCGACACGCTCGCCGCTGGCGGCATCGAGATTGCCCGTCGGCTCGTCGGCGAACAACACCGCGGGACGGGTGACGAAGGCGCGGGCGATCGCCACACGCTGCTTCTCGCCGCCGGAAAGCTGCTTCGGATAGTGCGACAGGCGCGGCGCGAGCCCGACCGAGTCGAGGGCTTCCCGTGCGCGCGCCGCGGCATCGTCGCGGCCGGCGAGTTCCAGCGGCAGCATCACGTTCTCGAGTGCGGTGAGGGAAGGCACCAGGTGAAACGACTGGAACACGAAGCCGACGTGCCTGCCGCGCAGCCGCGCGCGACCGTCTTCGTCGAGCCGGGTGAGATCCTCGCCGCACAACCACACCTGGCCGCTGCTTGGCTGGTCGAGGCCGGCAAGCAACGCGAGCAGCGTGGTCTTGCCCGCACCCGAGGGGCCGACGAGCGCCACGCTTTCGCCGGCGCGAATCTCGAGCGTCACATCGTCGAGGATGGTCAGCGGCCCTTCGGGGCTGCTAACCTGCTTGCCGAGCGCCGCCGTGCGCAGCACCACATCATCGAACTTGCGATCCTGCATCACCAAGCTGTTCGTCCTGATCCTCGTGGCCGTGTCACAGCCGGCGCACGCCGTGGATTCATCACGGACCGTGCTGGTGGTCGGCGACAGCCTGAGCGCCGCCTTCAACCTCGAGCCCGGGCAGGGCTGGGTCGATCTGCTCCAGGGGCGGCTTGAAGCCAAAGGGTACGGTTATCGCGTGGTGAATGCCAGCATCACGGGCGACACCACCACCAGCGGACTGGGCCGCCTGCCGCGGGCACTGAAGCTGCACCGGCCTGCCATCGTCCTGATCGAACTCGGCGGCAACGATGGCCTGCGCGCCACGCCGATCGCCGTGATCCGGCGCAACCTCACGGCGATGATCCGCCTCGCCCGTGACGCCGGAGCACGCGTGGTGCTGGCCGGCATGCAGATGCCGCCGAACTACGGCCAGCGCTACACCAGCGAGTTCGCGGCGTTGTTCCCGGCGCTGGCGCGCGAGCAGAAGGTGCCGCTCGTCGGTTTCATCCTCGATGGCGTCGCCCTCGACCGCACGCTCATGCAGGCCGACGGCATCCACCCGACCGCGGCCGCACAGCCCCGGCTGCTCGACAACGCCTGGCCGGTGATCGAGCGCGAGATCCGAGCCCTCGCAGCGTCACCACCGTAGCCAGCCCGTAACCGCGAGTTGCGTCAGCGAAACGCAGCGATGTGGTCGCGGATGAACTGCGCGAGCGGGATCGGTTCACGCCCGAGCAGGCGTCGGAAGGTGTCGGTGACGTGCGGGGCCGGGCCTTCGGCAATCTCCCGGAACAGCTGGGATACTGCGTTGGCGTGCCACTCGTTCAGCACGCGCTTCAGGATGCCGAGGTAGGCGGCCGGGTCGGCCGGCACGTAGGCGATGCGGGCGCCGAGCACCTCGGAAAACCGCGCGGCCACATCGTGGAAACTCAGGAGTTCGGGGCCGGTGATTTCGTAGCTTCGGCCCTCGTGTCCCCTGCCGGCGAGCACCTCGGCCGCGACCGCGCCGATGTCGCGTGCATCGGCCATTGCAGTCCTGCCATCCCCCATCGGCAGCGAGAACGAGTGATTCTCCTTGATGGACTTCGCGCTGGCGAGGAAGTTCTGCATGAAGAAGTTGGGCTTGACCATGGTCCAGGCCATGCCGGAAGCGCGGATGTATTCCTCGACGGCCCAATGTCCCTGCGGAATCGGCGTGGAGGCACTGGCCACCGCTTCCATGGAGGACATCTTGACGACGTGGCGCACACCGGCGGCCTTTGCGAGATCCACCAGCTGCTGCTCGAGCTCGACCTGCCGCTGGCTGTTGGGCAGCAGGATCAGGAGCCGCTCGACGCCGGCGAGCGCACGCCGCACGCTGTCCGTATCGGCGACGTCGCCGACGGCTAGTTCCAGGCCTGCCGCCTGCAGCACCTGCGCCTTTGCCGCATCGCGTACCAGGGCACGCGCCTTCACGCCCCGCTTCGCCAGCGCCTTGGCCGTTTCGCTGCCGGTCTTGCCCGTCGCGCCCGTCAACAGAATCATGGTCGGATCTCCTGGTCGCCGGGTCATGCCGGAAAGATGCCGGCGATGGTTTCCTGGATCGATTCAGCGGCACGTTGCGGGTCGGCAGCGTCGCGGATCGGACGACCGACGACGATGTAGTCGGCACCGTCGCGAAAGGCCTGCTCGACCGTAACCACGCGCTTCTGATCGTCCACGGGCCTATTTTCCACGGGCCGGATGCCCGGCGTGACCACCAGCAACCGGTTGTCCACGGCGCGGCGCAAGGCCGGCAGCTCCAGGCCCGAGGCGACGACACCGTCGCAACCGGCCTCGAAGGCGCGGCGGGCGCGTGAAATCACCAGCTTTTCCACCTCGCAGGCAAAACCGAGGTCGTCGAGGTCGCCGCGATCGAGGCTGGTGAGCACCGTCACCGCGAGGATCCGGACGTCACCCTTGGCCCGGGCCGCAGCCTCCATGATCCCCTGGTTGCCGTGCACCGTGGCGAAGGTCACCCCGCGGCTGGAGAGCTGGCGCACCGCAGCACCGACCGTGGCCGGCACGTCGAAGAATTTCAGGTCGGCGAAGACCTTCTTGCCGCGCGCCGTCATCCAGTCGACCAGCTCGAAGTAGCCGCCCGACATCATCATTTCCAGGCCGAGCTTGTAGAACCGGACCGAGTCACCGAGTTGCTCGGCCAGTGCGCGCGCCTGAGCGGGCTCGGCCACGTCCATCGCGAAGATGAGCCGGTCGCGGCGCTCGATGTTCCTGTCGTCAGTCATCGGGGACGTCCTCGTGCGGGGGCGCTACTGTACTGCGTCGGGGACAGTTCACTCAATTCGTCTGGGTCTGTTTGGCTTGCGCGAGTGCCTCAGATGAATCGAGTGAACTGTCCCCCATCCTTACCACTCGAGGCCGGGATCCACCAGCCGCCGGTAGGCGGCGGCGGCATAGCGGTCGGTCATGCCGGCGATGTAGTCAGCCACGGCCCGGGCCCGGCCACGCGCGCCCTGCTCGCGCTCCCAGGCCAACGCCCGCTCGGCATGCTCCCTGGGCATGGCACGCACGTCATTCATGTAGCACTCGAACAGGCCCGCGAGCAGGGCCTGCGCACGCCGGTTGCGCGCCAGCACCCGCTCGTGGCGATACAGGTGCCGATTCAGGAAAACCTTCAGCTCGCGGTGCCCGGCGACCATCGCAGGACTCAGCGCAACCAGCGGACGGCCATGGGCCCGCACGGCCTCGATCGACACCGGTCGCAGCCGTGCGAGACGGCCGCGGGTGGCCTCGATGAGGTCGGTGATCACCTGATCCATCATGGCCCGTACGGTGGCGTGGACGAGGACGCGCCGGCTCATGGGCGAGCGCCTGCCGCGCAGGGAGCGGTGGTGCCGCTTGAACAGCCCCACCTCGACGAGTTCGTCGAGCGTGATGAGCCCCGCGCGCAAACCGTCATCGAGGTCATGGTGACTCCAGGCGATCTCGTCGGCGACGTTGGCGAGCTGCGCCTCGAGGCCTGGCTGGCGTCGCTTCAGGAAGCGCTCGCCGAGTTCGCCGAGAGCACGCGCATTGCGGCGCGAGCAGTGCTTGAGGATGCCCTCGCGCGTCTCGTAGGTGAGGTTCAGGCCGGGAAAGTCGGCATAGCGCTCCTCGAGCTCGTCGACGACCCGCAGCGACTGCAGGTTGTGCTCGAAGCCGCCCCAGGGTTTCATGCACCGGTCGAGCGCATCCTGGCCCGAGTGGCCGAATGGCGTGTGGCCGAGGTCGTGAGCGAGGCAGATCGCCTCGGTCAGGGTCTCGTGCAGGCCGAGTTGCGCCGCCACCGTGCGGGCGACCTGTGCGACCTCCAGCGAGTGCGTCAGCCGCGTACGGTAGAGGTCGCCCTCGTGGTTGATGAACACCTGCGTCTTGTAGACCAGCCGGCGAAAAGCGCTGGAGTGCAGGATGCGGTCACGGTCGCGCTGGAAAGCGCCACGGTAGGGATGCACAGGTTCCGGGTAGCGCCGCCCGCGGCTCGTCGACTCGCTGGCAGCGTAGGCGGGTTGGGGGACAGTTGACTCAACTCCTGCAGGGAGTTGAGTCAACTGTCCCCGAATTCGAGGTAACTGTCCCCGAACCTGCCTACCCCGCGAGTTCGGCACGCAGGAAGCCTTGCAACTCGCCGGCCGGGAACTCGGCCGTGACCACCGCGTGCCCGATGGTGCGCGGCAGGACCAGCCGGATGTGGCCGCCGAGCACCTTCTTGTCGATGGCCATGGCGGCGAGAAAGGCGTCCAGGGCGATGCGCGGCGCCTTCACGGGCAGGCGCAAGGCCTGCAACAACGCGCCGACGCGTGCCACTTCCGCCGGCGCGAACCAGCCGAGCCGCTGCGAGAAACGTGCGGCCATCGCCATGCCGGCTCCCACGGCTTCGCCGTGCAGCATCGTTCCATAACCGGCACAGACCTCGATCGCGTGACCGAAGGTATGGCCGAGGTTGAGCAGTGCACGACGGCCGTGCTCGCGCTCGTCACCGGCGACGACCTCGGCCTTGATCTCGCAGGCGCGGCGGATGACCTGATTGAGCGCACCGGCATCGCGCGCCAGCAATGCTGCTGCGTGCCCCTCGAACCAGTCGAAGAAATGCGCGTCGGCGATGATGGCGCACTTCAGTGCCTCGGCAAGGCCGGCGGAGAGTTCGCGGTCGGGCAGCGTCTGCAGCGTCTCGGAGTCGCTGAGCACGCAGAGCGGCTGGTGGAAGGCGCCCACCAGGTTCTTGCCGCCGGGGTGATTGATGCCCGTCTTGCCGCCCACCGCCGAGTCCACCTGCGCAAGGAGCGTGGTCGGCACCTGCACGAAGTCGATGCCGCGCTGATAGATGGCCGCGGCAAAGCCGGCCATGTCGCCCACCACACCGCCGCCGAGCGCGAGCACGACCCCGTCGCGGCCGAGCCGGTGCTGGACCAGCGCATCGAGGATGAGCGCGGTGGTGGCGAGCGTCTTGTGCTCTTCCCCGTCGGGCAGCTCGATCGAGCTGACGCGGCCCTTCGTGATCATGCCCCGCAGGCGGCCGAGGTAGAGCGGCCCCACCGTGGTGTTGGTAACGATGAGTGCGTCGCGCCCACGCAGGTGCGGGTCGAGCAGCCCTGCCCGGCCGAGGAGTCCGCTGCCAATGAGGATCGGGTAGCTGCGCGCGCCGAGATCGACGGTGATCGTCATCATGGGCGGCATGGTACCGCAGCGCCGCCGGGCGCGGTCGCCCGGGCTCAGTCGCCGGTTGCCTGGGACAGCTCCGCGAGGCGCCGACGAATCTCGCGTGTCACGGCCGTGACACGGCGCCCGTCGGTTTCCACGACCACGTCGGCGATTTCGCGGTACTGCGGGTCGCGGATCGCCATGAGACTTTCCAGGATCTCGCGTGGGTCACCACCCTTGAGCATCGGGCGCTCACGGCCACTGCGGGTACGCTTGAGCTGCTGATCCACCGTGGCGTGCAGGTAGACCACGCGGCCGCGCTCACCGAGGTGCTCCCGGTTGGCGGGATCCTGCACCGCACCACCACCCGTGGCCAGCACCACCCGCGGCAGCCGGGTCAGCTCCTCGATCGCCAGCCGCTCGCGCGTCCGGAAGCCGTGCTCGCCCTCGCGTTCGAAGATGTAGGGGATGTCGACCCCGGTACGCTCCTCGATGTAGTCGTCGCTGTCGACGAACTCCATCTGCAGCTCCTCGGCAAGCTTGCGGCCCACGGCGGACTTGCCCGCTCCCATCGGACCGACGAGGAAAATGCTGTCCTTGCCTTGCATGGGGCGAATTGTAGCGCGGCTGCCCGCAACGGCCGGCGCCAATGCGGGTGGCAGATAGCAAGGAGCCGGCCCGAGGGCCGGCTCCTGAAGCTCGAAACGGCTGCCGCTCAGAGTGGGTTGCGACAGCTATTCGCCTGGCCAAACGGACTGAACTGCCCGGACGGGGCGGAGTTCTGGTCGTTGAGGTCGTCCGCCAGCGCCTCGAGCGTGAACTCCTGGGCCGATGAGAACTCGCTGCCGAAAACGCTGAGTTGCGCTGCGAGCCGCACGTCCACCCAGACGTTGTCGCTGCGAGTGTAGACCACGCAGACCCGTGCGAAGCCACCGCTATCCGTGGTGACCTCGGTGTTCTGGCTCCGGCCAGTGAGGTAGCTGATCTGGCCGCATGCATTCGCCGGCGCATTGGCCGGGATGCCGACCACCGTGGCGCGATTGCCCGCGTCCATGACGTCATTGCCGTTGCCGAAGCCGGTCCCCGCGACTGGATCATCCTCGGCCACAGACAGGAAGCCGTCCAGGTCCACGTCCTCGTCCCGACAACCGGTGCCATCCGGCAGCACGCCGTCGGTCTCCGAATAGACCGGTACCCAGTCGAGATCGGACCCACCCGCGTCCACCTGGAGCACCATGCTGCCCTTGTGGTAGCGCACCGACCGCATGCTCACCTGCACGTCGGTGTTACCCACCGGGTTGCCCACGCTGTCGGTGACGATGATCGCCCACTCCTTCGAGTAGAGCGACGGTACGGGCGTGAAAATCTCGTCGCCGGTGCCGATGTTCACGTCGACCTCGCGCTGGGCGACGGTCAGCAGCACGGTGTCTTCGACCGGCTGGCCGCCGCCCGTGAGGTCGCCGGAGACGACGGCGCGGATACTGACGCCGTTGTTGGCGCTCGGCACGCTGCCGCCGGTGTAGACGGACTGGGCGCGACCCTGGCTGTCCGTGACGTCCGAGCCGACGGACAGCGAACCACCGGTGGTGTCCGTCAGGATGAACTGCACGACCTTGTTCTTGACCAGGTTGCCGTTGATGTCCCGGACGATGGCCGTGAGCTGGCTCTGCTCGCCCGTGGCGACGGTGAATGGCGAGGCCTGCAGCGTCAGCGACTCGGCGTCGTTCGCCACGAACTCCACCGTCACCGAGGTCGTCGTCCCCTGGTCGTTGGTGGCCGAGATCGTGGCGGGGCCGGCGGTCGTCGAACTGATCGTGACCGTTGCCGTACCTGCCCCAGCCGTGGTCGCAGTGGAGGAAGAGAGCGTACCGCGGGTGCTGGAGAAGGTGATCAACTCGCCGTTTTGCGGCGCACCGCCGATGCTCCACGATGCCGTCACGCTCTGGACGGCACCGAGCGTGATTTCGGCAGCGTTCGCCGGCGCTGTCAGGGTGAAGGCATCGCTCGACACCGCCAGCGGGGCGGTTGCCGTCAGGCCGAGCCCCTGTGCCGAGATAGTGTCGTTGCCGGAAGCGGAAGCCGTCACGTTGAACTGCGCCTGACCGGTGACGCCGGTGGTGAGACTGGCTGCCGACAGGGTATTGCCGTTGGCCGAGGTCACGTTGAGCGTTCGGCCCGAGATGCCGACGCCGCTTGAATCGCGCAGGACAGCCGTGAACGTACCGGAATCGCCGAGAGCCAGCGAAGTTGGCCCGGTCAGCGTCAGCGTGCTGCCGACGACGTTGACGACCACCTGGCCGCTGATGGCCCCGACCGATGCGGTGACGGTGATGGCCCGATTGGTGGGATCCGTGCCGTTGGACAGGGTGGCCAGCGCCTGGCCGGTCGCGTCCGTGGTCGGTTGCGTGACGGTGACCGAACCAGAACTGGTGGTGAACGTCACCGGCGTGTCCGTCACCACGGCGTTGCCGCTGTCACGTACCAACGCCGTCAGCGTGACCGTCGTCGCACCCGTGACGTCGGAGTTCAGTTGCGGGGAGCTGGCGATGACCTGCACCGAGGCGGCACCCGTCTGGCCGCCACCACCGCCATCCGGATCGAGGATCGTGCCACCCCCGCCGCCGCAAGCCGCCAGCGCCAGTGCTGCCGCCGTTACCAGTAGAAAGCGCGTTGTCTTCATGACTTCTGGATCCTTCTGCGATGCCCCCGCAGGACACCGGCTCAGTAAATGCTCGAGCCTTCTTTGAGTATTTTCGGCGTGACGAAGATCAGCAGCTCCGACTTGTTGGAGGTCCGGGTGGTGGAGCGGAACAGGTATCCAATGCCCGGGATGTCGCCGAGGAAGGGCACCTTGCGGTAGTCCTCGCCCTGCTCGGTCTCGTAGATGCCACCGAGCACCACGGTCTGGCCGTTGTTGACCAGTACCTGGGTCTCGACGGAACGCGTGTCGATGCTCGGCACCTGGCCGCCGCGCTCGTTGGTGATGACCTGGCCGACGCTGTCCTTGGTGACCAGCAGGTCCATGACGATGCGATCGTCCGGCGTGATCTGCGGTGTCACGGTCAGGGACAACACCGCCTCCTTGAACTGCGTGGTGGTGGCGCCGCTGCTCGATGCCTCCTGGTACGGAATCTCCACGCCCTGGCGGATCGAGGCCTCCTTCTGGTTGGCCGTGATCACGCGCGGGGAGGAAATCACCTCGCCACGACCCTCGGCCTGCAGGGCGGAGAGTTCGAGGTCGACGAGGAAGTCGTCGTCGAGCAGCGCCACCGCCAGCCGGCCGGCCGGATTCGCCACGGGCAGGTTGACGTTGAAGCGGTCGGCCAGGTCCGGCAGGTCCACCGGGAACGGGCTGCCGTTGCTGTTGATGTTGTCGACGGCCGAGTCGACGATGTCGCCGGTGCCGCTGGCGCTGCCGGTGGTCGCGATCAGGCCGTCGCTGTGGTCGCTCACCGCGGTCACGCCCCAGCGCACGCCCAGGTCGCGCGTGAAGTCGTCGCGCACCACGACGATCCGCGATTCGATCAGGACCTGCCGCACCGGGATGTCGAGCGTGGTGACCAGCCGGCGGATGTCACTGATGCGATCGACCGTATCCTGCACCAGCAGCGTGTTGGTGCGCTCGTCGAGCGCCACCGAGCCGCGGCCGGAAAGCAGCGAGTTCTGGTTCTTGCCCTTGATGAGTTCGGCGAGATCCTCGGCCTTGGCGTAGTTGACCTGCAGGAATTCGGAGACGAGCGGCTCGAGCTCCTGGATCTCCTTGCGCGATTCGAGGTCGGCCTTCTCGCGCGCGGCGATCTCGTCGGACGGCGCGATGATCATGACATTGCCGTTCTGGCGCTTGTCGAGGCCCTTGGTGGCCAGCACGATGTCGAGCGCCTGGTCCCATGGCACGCTCTGCAGGCGCAGCGTGACGTTGCCCTGCACGGTGTCGGCGACCACGATGTTGCGGCCGCTGACATCGGCGAGAAGCTGCAATACCGCGCGCGTCTCGATGTCCTGGAAGTTGAGCGTGAGCCGCTCGCCGGTGTACTGCTTGTCCGGGCTGAAGAGGGTCGCCTTCTGTTCCACGGCCTGCTTGACGACAGGCTGGACCTCCACCGTGAAGACCTGGTCGGACTGGTAGGCGAGTTCCTCGAACGCCCCGTGGGTACCGATGACGATGCGGGCATTGGCGCCGACCCGCATCACGTCGATGCTGTCGACGGGGGTGGCGAAATCGGTCACGTCGAGCCGCTTCATCAGGGCTTCGGGCAGCTGGGTGCCGCTGAAGCTGAGCACCACCTGGTTGCCTTCCTTGCGCACGTCGACCGGAGTGCCGACATCGGAGAGACTGACGACGACCCGGCCGCCGCCGCGCTCGCCGCGGCGGAAGTCGACGTTCTGGATGCTGCGCCCGGCGGGCGCCGCCGCCGGCGTGCTGGCCGCCGCCTTCGACTCGCCGGCCGGCGCCGCGGCGAAGGTGGTGCCCGTGGAAGCCGATCCTGGGCTGCCGAGGGTGACGAAGACGCTATTGCCCGCCACGCGCGTTTCGTAGGGAACCATGGTGTCGAGGTTCAGGACCACGCGCGTGCGCCCGCCGGACTCGGCAGCAAGCACCGTGGCCAGTGCGCCGACGCCGACATCCTTGCGGCGCGCATCGAGCGCGATGGTCGTGTTGGGCAGGTCGAGCGCGATTCGCGCTGGGTTGTCGATGGTGAAGGCGAGCGGCTCGGGCGCGGTGCCCGAGAGCTTCAGCTCCAGTTCGACCTTGTTGCCGGGCAGGGTCTGCACCTGCACGTCCTGCAGTTGCAGAGCCGGGGCCTGGGCGCCGGCGCTGCCTGCCGCGAGCGTTGCGAGGACGGCGGCAACCGACGCCAGCGTGCGCCGTAGCCATCCGCCGGCCCCACCCGCGCCTGCGGTTGCCGGGAAACAATCTGCTGGCCTAGCCATGCTCATCGTCGCTTACTCCCACGCTCTCCCCCGGGGGGGCGTCAGTCGGAGAGGCCAATGGCCGCCGACCTCTTGTAGAAACCACCGATGCCATCGGGCACCAATTCATCGACCTGGACCTCGCCATCGCTGACGGCGACCACGCGCCCGTCGTTCTGGCCGACGTAGTTGCCCGGCACCACGCGGTGCACCAGGCCATCCTGGGTCTGCAACAACGCGTAGCGGTTGTTGTCCCGTTGCAGCGTGCCAACCATCTTCAGGGTGTCGAGCGGGAACTGCTCGAGGTATTCCTTCGGACGGTTCGCCTCGGGGCGCGGACCGGCGGCCGCGCGGCCCTTCGGCGAGTCCGGCATGAACGGCGAGCGCAACGCCTGCGCTTCGTAGTTGAAGGTCTCGTAGGGCTTGATCTGCGGCAGCGGCTCGATGCGGCCGCCCGGGCGGGCCTTGACCTGGTCGATGTACTCGGCCAGGTCGTCGTTGCTGCCGCCGCAGCCGGCAATCGCCAGCACCAGCGCCAGAGCGGCGCCGCGCGTCAGCCATCGGGAAGTGCTCGACATCATGGCCTCGCTATGTCTTGCGCGCCGCAGGGCGCTTGGCGTTGCCCTTCGCCGCCGCGCCCGACGGCTTCTTGACCGCGCGTGCACGGCCCTTGACCGGTGCTTCCTCGGCTTCCGGCCCTGCCTCGCCCTCTTCGAGATAGCGATAGGTCTTCGCCGTCACGTTGAGCAGCAGGTCGTCGGGCTGGGCGTCCTTGACGGCCGGTGCGATCGAGATGTCGTGCAACGTCACGATGCGGGGCAGGGCGGCGATGTCACTCACGAAGCGCCCGAACTCGTGGTAGGAGCCGCGCAGGCGGATCTTGATCGGCTTCTCGGCGTAGAAATCCTTGCGCACTTCGTCGGTAGGCTGGAACAGCTCTTCCTGCAGGCCTGCACCGAGACCGGTCTGCGAGATGTCGACCAGCAGGTTCGGAATCTCCGTCTTGCCGGGAAGCTGGCGCAGCATCGTGCCGAAGGAGCGCTCGATCTCGGCCAGCTGCGCCTTGTAGGCGGTGAAGTTGGCCGCCTTGCGCTGTTTCTCCTCGAAGGAAGCACGCAGCTCCTGCTCCTCCTTCTCGGCCTTTTCCAGTCGCGGCATCTGGTTCTGGTAGACCAGCAGGTAGAAGCCGAGGCCGGTGGCGATCACGAAGAACAGCCCGACGAAGAACGCGTGGAAGACCCACGGCCAGCGCCCGATGTCGTTGAAATCGAGCTGGCGCAGCTGCTGGAGGAAGTCGTTCACTGGTCTTCCTCCTCAGTGCCTGCCGAGGCCTGCTTGGCGATCACGGTGAACTCGCTCGCCCGCGGCGCGGCGGCGTCGGTCTTGCCCGTGGCTGGCTTGACCTCGACCACCTCGAGATCGGGCTCCTTGAGCCAGCCGGACTTGTCGATGTTGCGCATGAGGGCGGACACGCGGGTGTTGGATTCCGCTGCACCGCGCAGCTCGATGTTTGCGCCCTTCTGATCCACGGCCACGAGGTTGACCCCATCGGGCAGGGTGCGGACCAGCTGGTCGAACACGTGCACGATCTCCGGCCGGCTGCGCTGCAGCCGCTGGATGATCTCCATGCGGGCGAGCAGGCTCTCCTTCTTCGCCTCGAGGTCGATGATCTCCTTGATGCGCACGTCGAGCGCCTGGATCTCGGCCTGCAGCATGCCGTTGCGGGAGCCCTGGTTGTCGATGATCGCTCCCATGACCAGATTGGCCAGCAGCACCACGATGCCCGCAGCGCCCACCGCGCCACCCAGTCCCACGAAGAACTGGTTGCGACGCCGCTTGCGCAGCTCGGCACGCCACGGGAGCAGGTTTATGCGAGGCATGTCAGTCGAAACTCCGTAGCGCCAGACCGCAGGCCGTCAGCAGGGCGGTCGCATCCTTGCGCACGTTCTGTGCCTTGGCCCGCGAGGAGATCTTGATCTGCCCCAGCGGGTCGCCGATCTCCGTCGGGATGCCGACCTTGCTGGAAATGACATCGGCCACACCCGGGATGTTCGCGCAGCCGCCGCAGACCAGGATCTGGTCCGGCTGGCCACGGTGCTCTCCGGAAGCGAGGAAAAACTGCAGCGAACGGCTCACCTGCTGGGTCATGTCGTCGATGAACGGGTCGAGCACTTCCGGGCCGTAATTGCTCGGCAGGCCGCCTTCCTTCTTGGCGCGGCCGGCATCCTCCAGCGACAGGCCGTAGGTACGCATGATCTCCTCGGTGAGCTGCTGGCCACCGAAGGAGAAGTCGCGGGTATAGACGACCCGCATGTCCTGCAGGACGCTGAACGTGGTGTTGCTCGCGCCGAAGTCGACGACGGCAATCAGGTGGCCCATGCCGGCGTCGGGCATCTGGTGCGCCATGAGCTGGCAGGCATTCTCCAGGGCGTAGGAATCGATGTCGACGACCTGCGGCACCAGGCCGGCGGCCTCGACCGCGGCGCGCCGCTGGTCGACGTTCTCGGTACGCGTCGCCACCAGCAGCACCCTCAGCATGTCGGGATCCTGTGCCGACGGCCCGATCACCTGGAAGTCGTAGCTCACCTCGGCCATCGGGAAGGGGATGTACTGGTCGGCCTGGATCTCCACCTGCTCTTCGAGCTGGTTGGGGGCGAGCTTCCTCGGCAGCAGGATTTCCTTGGTAATCGCCGCATCGACGCTGATGCCGATGGCGACCTCGCGTGTCTTGGTGCCGGCGCGCTTGACCGCGCGGCGAATGGCCTCGCCGACAGCCGCGGCATCGACGATGGTCTTTTCGTTGATGGAATTCGGCGGCGTCGCCTCGGCGGCATAGCATTCCGCCCGGCAATTGCCGAGTGAGCCCGACAGCTCGATCAGCTTGATCGACGAAGTGGTTATGTCCAGTCCGATCAGGGCTTTCGATCGTGACGAAAACAGCACGGCTTTTCCCTTCTAGCTCGGCAACTTGCGCGAGGAAAATCGGGCCCCACCTCAGAAACCCAATTTAACCATATATCAACGCCGATACAAACCGTCGTGACGCGCCTCACAACCTGGGCAGCACGCGGGCGTGAATCACACCGCAACGCCCTCGCCAGGCACCCTGGCGAGGAACCAGCCAGCCGACGGGTCCGTCGGACGAGAAACGCGGGAAGGAGACGGACCCACGAGGCCTTCGCGGAGATGAAGGCGCGCCGCATGTCCGGCAACCCCGCTATCGTAGGCCCGGCGCGCTTGCGCGCCAGCGAACCCGTAGACCGGTGGCTTTGCGTCCCTGCCTTTCGGCAGGTTTGCCCAAAAATCCGCGGACAGGATGCATAATCGCCACCCCCGAGGCAAGGGACCACCGCGGAATTTTGCGATGCAGTTCGTACTTCGCCTGCTGACCGCGGCTGCATGCCTGGCTTTTTCCCTCATCGCCCTCGCACTGGCAGGCGTCGCGGCCGGCTACTACTACCTGGCTCCGGGGCTGCCGTCGGCGGAAACCATCCGCGACGTCAAGCTGCAGATCCCGCTGCGCGTGTACAGCCGCGACGGTCGCCTCATGGCCCAGCTCGGCGAGCAGCGCCGCTCGCCGGTGCGCTTCGATGAAATCCCCGAGCTGGTGGTGAAGGCGTTTCTGGCCGCCGAGGACGATCGCTTCTTCGAGCACCCGGGGTTCGATTACCAGGGCATTGCGCGCGCCGGCATCAACTACCTCGTCACCGGCGAACGCAGCCAGGGTGGCAGCACTATCACCCAGCAGCTGGCACGCGCCTACTTCCTGACGCCCGAACGCAGCTTCGTGCGCAAGGCCCGCGAACTCATCCTTGCCGTGCGCATCGAGCAGGAGTTCGAGAAGAGCGAGATCCTGTCGCTCTACCTCAACAAGATCTTCCTCGGCCAGCGCGCCTACGGCATCGCGGCAGCCGCCCAGGTCTACTTCGGCAAGCAGCTCGACGAGCTGACCCTGGCGGAAGCCGCCACGCTCGCCGGCATCCCCAAGGCGCCCTCCCAGCTGAACCCGGTGAGCGGGGCGGCGCGTGCCACGCAACGTCGGGGCTACGTGCTCGAGCGCATGCTCGAACTCGACTACATCGACCAGGCCGCGTACGACACCGCCGTGGCCACGCCCATGGTGGCGCGTGTGCACGGACCGCGCGTGGAACTCGTCGCACCCTACGTCACCGAGATGGTGCGCGCCGAGATGATCGAGCGCTTCGGAGCGGATGCCTACACCGACGGGCTGAACGTGGTGACCACCATCGACAGTCACCTGCAGCAGGCGGCGAACCTGGCGCTCGCCACCACGCTCTACGAGTACGACCGGCGCCACGGTTACCGCGGACCCCGCGAACGCGACGTGTTCGAGCGCATCAGCGCCGAACCCGGACCGGGACGCGACCAGGCGCTGCAGGCCATCCTGGAGCGCCAGCCGGGCGATACCGACCTGCGCCCCGCCGTCGTGCTGGCACTGCGACCCGACAACAGCGCGGAGTTTTTCGTGCGCGACCTCGGCACGCTGACGGTGCCGTGGCAGGGCCTGCAGTGGCGCCGCTACCTCGGCGACGACAGCCTCGGCCCGCCGCCGAAGGCCGTCGGCGAACTGCTCGCGGTGGGCGACGTCGTGCACCTGCTGCATACGTCCAACCGCGGCTGGCTGCTGGCCCAGCTCCCGGCGGTCGAGGGTGCCTTCGTGGCGCTCGACCCGGCCGACGGGGCCACGGTGGCACTGGCCGGCGGCTTCGATTTCTTCGCGAGCAGCTACAACCGCGCCGTGCAGTCGCGCCGCCAGCCTGGCTCCTCGTTCAAGCCGTTCATCTACTCAGCCGGTCTCGAACACGGCTTCACCACGGCGAGCATCATCAACGATGCACCGCTGGTGTTCAGCGACAGCGAGCTCGAGGACGAATGGCGGCCGGAAAACTACGAGCGGGAATTCCATGGCCCGACGCGCATGCGCGAGGCGCTGGTCAAATCGCTCAACCTGGTGTCGGTCCGCATCCTCATGGGCACCGGCATCGAGCAGGCCATACGCCACATCCGGGGCTTCGGCTTCGATGACACCGCGCTGCCGCGCAACCTGTCGCTGGCGCTCGGCAGCGGCGGGGTGGCGCCCTGGGACGCGGCCGCCGGCTACGCGATCTTCGCCAATGGCGGGCGCCGCGTGGAGCATTACGTCGTGGATCGCGTCTACGACGCCAGTGGCCGGCTCGTCCATGCGGCCGACCCGCTGCAGGCCTGCACGCCCTGCGCCTGGGTGAACGAGGTCGCGTCACCCGCTGCCGAGCCCGCTCCCGGAACCAGCGTGTTCGCGGTGGAGAGCCCGGCGCTGCGTGATGGCGCCCCGCTCGGCGCCGGGGCACCGGCCAGTGTCGTCTGGGGCGACGAAGTGCCCGACTACGGCAGCGTGGAAGAGATGATCGCCCATGGCTCCAGCTGGCGCCCGACCATCGAGGAAACGCCGCTGTTCTACCGTGGCTTGCGCTGGGCGCCGCGGGTGATCAGCAGCGAGAACGCCTTCCTGGTCTACGACATGATGCGCGACGTCATTCGCCGTGGCACGGGACGCGGCGCACGCAGCCTCGGCCGCGACGACATCGCCGGCAAGACCGGCACGTCCAACGACCGGCGCGACGCCTGGTTCAGCGGTTTCAACGGGCGCCTGGTCGGCACGGCCTGGGTGGGCTTCGACCAGGAACGTTCGCTCGGCAATCGGGAGGAAGGCAGCCGCACCGCGCTGCCGATGTGGAAGTACTTCATGGCCCGTGCGCTGTGGCGCACGCCGGAGGCCCCGCTGCAACAGCCGCCAACCCTGACAACGGCCCGGATCTCGCCCGACACGGGCCTGCTCGCTGCTGCCGCCGACCCCGATGCCGTGTTCGAGTTCTTCCGCCCCTCGGACCTGGCAGGCCTGGAGCAGGCGGCGGGATCAGCAGCAGCACCCGGCAGCGCCCTGCAGGTCGACGAAACCGACATCTTCTGACGCCGCGCTCCCGAGCCTGCCCCGTGCCCCGACGCCACCGCATGCGCCCCGACCATCGGCGCACCGCCATCGCCGACGAGGCCGCCCGCATCATGCAGGAGCAGGGCCTGCGCGACTTTCGCAGTGCCAAGGAGAAGGCAGGCTCACGGCTCGGCCTGGAGGACCGCGGCGCACTGCCCACCAACGTCGAGATCGAGCAGGCCATCGCCGAACGCAACCGGATATTCCGTCCCGACGAGCACGAGGAGATCGTCGATACCCTGCGCCGGGCGGCGCTCGAGGTGATGCACGCGCTGGCCGAGTTCGACCCGCGCCTGGTCGGGCCGGTGCTCGCCGGCAGCGCCACCGAGCACAGCACGATCGACCTGCACCTGTTCAGCGACGCGCCGGAGTCCGTGGGCTCGGCGCTGGCCGCGCTGGGGCTGCCGGCCCGCGCCGTGGAGCAGCGGCTACGCACGCGGCGGGACGACTCGGAGCTGTTCCCGGGTTATCGCTTCCGGCGCGACGGGCTGGAGTTCTGCGCGCTGGTCTTCCGCGAGCGGGGTCGCGGCAATGCGCCGCTGTCGGCCGTCGACGGCCGGCCGATGCGCCGGGCGACCGGCCGCGACGTCGCGGCCCTGATCGAGGCGCGGGCGGCTCAGCGGCCGCCGACGTCGACGTAGTCGCGGCGAGCCGGGCCCGTGTAGAGCTGGCGCGGACGGCCGATGCGGCCTTCCGGATCCGTGATCATCTCGCGCCAGTGCGCGCACCAGCCGACCGCGCGGCCAATGGCGAACATGACCGTGAACATCGACGTCGGAATGCCGAGCGCCTTGTAGATGATGCCCGAGTAGAAGTCGACGTTCGGGTACAGCTTCTTCTCGATGAAATACGGGTCCTGCAGCGCGATCTCTTCAAGCCGCATGGCCACATCGAGCAGCGGGTCGGCCTTGCCGAGCTGCCGGAGCACCTTGTGGGTCATCGTCCGGATGATCTTGGCCCGAGGATCGTAGTTCTTGTAGACGCGGTGACCGAAGCCCATCAGGCGGAAGTTGTCGTTCTTGTCCTTGGCGCGGGCAATGAACTGCGGGATGCGATCGACGGAACCGATCTGCTGCAGCATCTCCAGCACCGCTTCGTTCGCACCGCCGTGCGCCGGGCCCCAGAGCGCGGCAATGCCGGCCGCGATGGCCGAGTACGGATTGGCCTGCGAACTGCCGGCGAGCCGCACGGTCGACGTGCTGCAGTTCTGCTCGTGGTCCGCGTGCAGGATGAACAGCAGGTCGAGCGCCTGGGCGGCCACCGGATCGATCTCGAAGTCCTCCGCCGGGACGGCGAAGAACATGTGCAGCAGGTTCGAACAGTAGTCGAGGTCGTTGCGCGGATAGGTGAACGGCTGGCCGACGGTGTGCTTGTAGGCGGCGGCCGCAATCGTCGGCAGCTTGGCGATGATGCGGTGCGCGAAGATGTCGCGGTGACGCGGGTTCAGGATGTCGGTGGTGTCGTGGTAGAACGCCGACATCGAGCCGACCACGCCCGCCACCATGGCCATCGGGTGCGCGTCGTAGTGAAAGCCGTTGAACAGGCGCAGGATGGTCTCGTTGATCATCGTGTGCGTCGTCACGGTGTGCGTGAATTCCTCCAGCTGCGAGGCGGTGGGCAGGTCGCCATGCAGCAGCAGGTAGCACACCTCCATGAAGGAGCTCTTCTCGGCGAGCTGCTCCACGGGGTAGCCGCGGTACATCAGGATGCCCTGGTCACCGTCGATGTAGGTGATCCTGCTCTCGCAGGAGGCCGTTGAGCCGAAGCCCGGGTCGTAGGTGAACAGACCCTGCTCGGTGTACAGCGAGCGGATGTCGATGACGTCGGGACCGACGCTGCCGGGACGAGCCTTGAGCTCGATCTTCTTGCCCGACTCGGGATCCAACAGGATGTAAGACTTCGCGCTCATGTGCCACCCGACTGCTGTGCTCTCATGGATTCACGCCGACCGACGACCCGCTCCCGGCGCGCCACGACCCTGCAACCTCGCCGGCGGGCGGGATGCCCTGGATGCTATCGAGCGTGCTGGAAACCTGCCCGGGGCCCGCTGGCAATGGGTCACCGGAACCTGGGCGGCCCATTATAGGAAAGCCCGCATGCACTGACCATGCAGCCGCGCACAAAAGCTGTGCAGGACCGCGCTGCCGCGCGGGCAGGCGCATCATCGTGACTGTGGCAGGCGCGGCGCGAGCGCGCCGATCGATCAGGCGAGCTTGTACTTCTTGCGGAACTTGTCGACCCGACCGCCGGAGTCCACGAGCTTCTGCTTGCCGGTGTAGAACGGATGACAGGAGGAGCAGACCTCGATGTGCAGGTCGGCCGTCAGCGTCGAGCGGGTGACGAACTCGTTGCCGCAGCTGCAGGTCACCTTGATCTCGTTGTACTGCGGGTGGATCTCGGGCTTCATGGAGGTCACTCGGGCCTGCGCGGGCGTGAGCCGAAAAAGGGCGCAGAGAATAGCCATTGGCGCCCGGGACCGCAAGCCGGGACCCACCCGGCCGTTATCCACAAAAACTGTGGATAACTCTGTGGAGTGCCGCCGGCGCAGGGCAGCGCACGGCATCTGCAGCACCAAATCCGCCGGAATGGTCAAGAAATAGCCAAAGTCTGTTTGTTTTGATAAAACAAGTAATTACATGCTATTCCAGAGAACGGTACGCAGCAGTTCCTGCATATCGGCATGAAAATTACGGAAACGTCTCCCGCTGTGCATAAGGACGGTCATCACGCACCGGCCTGGGGCAGGCTGGCCGCCTCGGCAGCCACGAGCAGATCGCGCAGGGCCCGCAGGGCACGGCCGCGGTGGCTGCGCTCATTCTTGGCGGCCGGTGCAAGTTCCGCCGCAGTCAGGCCGAGGCCCGTGTCTTCGAAGACCGGGTCGTAGCCGAAGCCGTTGATTCCTCTCGGGCTCGTGGTGATGCGGCCCTCCCAGACACCCTCGGCGAGGAGCGGCCGCGGATCGCCGGAGTGGCGAACGAAGGCGAGCACGCAACGAAACCGTGCCGCTCGCCGCTCGGCAGGCACGCCGGCCAGGTCGGCCAGCAACCGGTCGACGTTGTCGGCGTCACCGGCCGACTCGCCCGCAAAGCGGGCCGAGCGCACGCCGGGTGCGCCATCGAGTGCATCGACTTCGAGTCCTGAATCGTCGGCAAGCGCCGGCAACCCGGTCGCCGCCGAAGCGTGCCGTGCCTTGAGCAGCGCGTTCTCGGCGAAGGTCGTGCCGGTTTCGGCCACCGGCGCCACGCCGCACTCCGATTGCAGCAGCACCTGCCAGCCCGGCCCCAGCAGGGCGCTGATCTCGCGGGCCTTGCCGCGATTGCCGGTGGCCAGGACGAGGCGCCGGGGCATGTCTCAGCGGCGCGTCGCGCGCCAGCCATCCAGCGCCTTGCGCTGGATCGCCATGATGGCTGCGGTACCGGCACTCGCCAGCGCCAGCATCCGGTCCAGTTCCTCGCGGCGGAAGGCGTGGCCCTCGGCCGTGCCCTGCAGCTCGATGAAGGCGCCGGCATCGTTCATGACCACGTTCATGTCGGTCTCCGCCTGGCCGTCCTCGGCGTAGTCGAGGTCGAGCACCGGTGTACCGCGGAAGATGCCGACCGATACCGCCGCCACCTGGCCATGCAGCGGATGGCGCGAGAGCGTGCCGTCGCCAACGAGCGACTCCACCGCCAGCACCAGCGCCAGCCACGCCCCGGAGATCGCCGCGGTGCGGGTGCCGCCGTCCGCCTGCAACACGTCGCAGTCGAGCGTCACCGTGCGCTCGCCGAGCGCCTTGAGATCGGCGTTGGCGCGCAGGGACCGCCCGATCAGACGCTGGATTTCCTGCGTGCGCCCCGTCTGCCGTCCACGCGCCGCCTCGCGCGCCATGCGGGTGTGGGTCGCGCGCGGTAGCATGCCGTACTCGGCGGTGATCCAGCCCTGGCCCTGGCCGCGCAGGAACGATGGCACGCCGGTCTCGACGCTGGCCGTGCACAGCACGCGCGTGGCGCCGAACTCGGCCAGCACCGAGCCCTCGGCATGCCGGGTGAAGCCCGGCTCGAAGCCGATGGCGCGCAGTTCATCGGGCCGACGCCCGCTCGGTCGTTCCATGGTCCGTCACCGTTGTCCGAGCCAGCGCAGGGTCGCGGCCGAGGTGTTGTCACTGTGCGGCCCGTTGTTGCGCACGGCGAGTTCGGCGAGGCGGCGCAGCCCCTGGTCGAGCGCCTCGCCGGCCGTGCCGAGACTCGCCACGTCGGCGTCTCCGAGGCCCGACCAGAACCCGTCCGTGCACACCAGCAGCACGTCGCCGGGCGCCAGGCGGCGTGCCCCGCCGACGCTCATCCCGGGCAGGGCGAAGTTGCCGCCCAGGCAGCACTCGACGAAATTGCGCATCGGGTGGTCGCTGATCTCCTCCTCGGTGATCAGGCCCTCCTGCAGCAGCAGTTCGACGTGGCTGTGGTCACGGGTGCGATCGAGCACCTGGCGCTGGCGCAGGTGATAGATGCGGCTGTCGCCGACATGGGCGAAGAAGGCGATACCGTCCTGCACCAGGCACAGCGCGCAGGTGGCCCGCGGGCGGGCCTCCATGCGTACCTCGGCGCCGAGCTGCACCAGGTTGGCGTGGGCGCGACCGATCGTCAGGTGCAGGAACCCCTGCGGATCGAAGAGGGGCTGCGTCGCGCGGCGGAAGGCCTCGATCACGGTTTCCGTCGCCACGGCAGCCGCACGGGCGCCATCGGCATGCCCGCCCATGCCGTCCACGGCGACGAGCAACGCGGCGTTGGCGCTGCGGCCCACGGCGACGCGATCCTGATTCTCGTCGCGGTCGCCGATCAGGCTCAGCTCTGCAAACTCGACCTGCAAGGGGTGGCTCCGTGGGAGGGGCAGTCTGTTCTTCTGGGGTCCCTCTAGCCTGCTAGAGTGTAAGCTGCGTGGCCATGCCCCGCATCTCAGTTTGTCGCCAGGGCCAGAATTCATGATCAGGAGCATGACCGGCTTCGCGCGCAGCGAAACCGACACCCCGCAGGGACAGTTGCTCTGGGAGCTGCGCTCGGTCAACCACCGCTACCTCGAGGCCCAGTTGCGTCTCCCGGAAGGCTTCCGCGCCGTGGAGGCCGACGCCCGCGCGCTGCTCGCGCGCGGCATCCGCCGGGGCAAGGTCGACGCCGGGCTCACCCTGCGCACGCGCGCCGAACGCCAGCTCCACGCCACGCTCAACCCGGAACTCGCCCGCGAGCTGATCGGCCACGCCCGCACGCTCGCCGCGGCGATCGGCGAGAGCGCACCGCTCGACCCCGTCGACATCCTGCGCTGGCCCGGCGTACTGCAGGAACAGGAAACCCGGCTCGACGCCCTGCACCCGCTGGCGCTCGAGGGGCTCGAACGGGCCGTCGCCGAACTCGCCGCCAGCCGCAGCCGGGAGGGCGAGCGCATCCACGACATGCTCGAAGCGCGTTGCGCCGAGATCCTCGTCCGGGTCGAGGCCGTGCGCGAACGGCTGCCGCGCGTACTGCAGGCCATCCGCGAGAAGCTCACCGAGCGTGTGCGCAGCCTCGTCGCCACCGTCGATGCCGACCGGCTGGAGCAGGAGCTGGTGCTGGTTGCGCAGAAGATCGACGTCGCCGAGGAACTCGATCGCCTGCAGGGGCACGTCGCCGAGTTCCGCAGCGCCATGCGCCGCACCGAGGAAGCCGCCGGCCGGCGCCTGGACTTCCTGCTGCAGGAATTCAACCGCGAGGCCAACACGCTCGCCTCGAAGTCGGCCGACGCCGAGACCACGCGCCAGGCCGTGGACATCAAGGTGCTGATCGAGCAGATGCGCGAGCAGGTGCAGAACGTGGAGTGAGATTCGGGCAAGGATCGGGATCGTCTTCCCCGATGCCCGTTCCGTGACGCATCACGCCGGGCGCCGGCTCACGCAGCCATCCTGACGAGGCGGCCTCCCGGCAAAGACGCCCGGACAGTCAGCGCGAGGTCGATCGAAAACTTCGAAACTTCGACCCGGCACCGTTGAAGAAAGCGGTGGCGATGGCGGTCAGCATCAACCACACGGCGGGCGGGGCGGGGACTGCGGCGAGAGAGTCGAGCGGGGCCCCGAAGCCGTCGAAGATCTCGTTGCCATTGACGTTCCGAAAGGACCGGTAGCCGAGGCCGACGGCCTGGAAGTCCGCGATGTCCGGCAGGGTCGTTGGCGCCGAGAGGTCCGGCAGTCCGCCGAGTGCGCCGTAGAAGAAGAAGTTGATCGCCCAGCGACGGCCCTGGCCACCGGTGGCACCGCCGGCCGTGATGCTGTAGCCGTCGGCGAATCCCGGAATGCCGAGCACGCCCGGGGTATCGAGCGTGGTGACGAGGACGCTCGCCGGATCGCCGGGAGCTGTCTGCAGCGTCACGCCGTTGAGGGTGAAGCTCGAGGCCGTGATGCCGCCCGTGTACCTGACGACATCCGGGGCGATGAACTGCTGCGGCCCGACGGTATCCGCATCGAACACGATGCTGAACGTCAGGGTGTCGCCCACCGTCGGCTGGGTGCCGAGAAAGTCGGCGAGGAATCCGTTGTCGGCCTGCATGACGCCGACCGTTGCCTGGCCAGCGAACTGGACGGGAACGGCCTGGCCCGAGGATAGCGGCGCCAGCAGGCCGAGACAGATGGGCACGAGGAATCGGGATTTTCCGTTTGACATAAGCCCTCGCCTTTTTCAGCGTCTTCTTGTTGCGCGGGCGGACAGCTGAATCAGACAACCGAACGCCCTGCCTGTCAAGGTGGGCGAGACCGGGGCCATCGGCTTCGTACCTCGACTGGAGGAGGTTGGCGCCGGCTCACTCCGGCGGGGGCATCATCGCCCACAGCACCAGGTAGATGACGATGCCCGGCACGAACACGCTGGCTGCCGACGTGAGCACGTAGAAGATCCGGACGAAGTTCGGTTCCACGCCGTAGTAGTCGGCGAGGCCTGCGCAGACGCCGCTCACGATGCGGTTTCGCGACCGGCGCCAGGTTCGTTTCTCGCTCATGCGGGTCAGTGTAGCCGAGAACGGACGCTGGCCGGCGCATACTTCCGGCCACGCAACCACGAAAACATTGGCCCGGGGAAACGATACCGCCATGAACGTCACCGAAGCGATGACGAGCCGCCGCTCGATCCGCGACTTCCTGCCGCGACCGGTACCGGGCGAGACGATCCGCCAGGTTCTGGCGACTGCGGCGCGGGCGCCGTCAGGCGGCAACGTACAGCCGTGGCACGTCGATGTGGTGGCCGGCGAGCGCATGGCCGAACTGAAAGCCCTGATGACACGTCGGCTGATGGAGGTGGCCGCAGGCGAGCCCGCCGAGGCCAAGGACTACGACATCTATCCGCCGCACCTGATCGCCCCGCACCGGGACTGGCGCTACAAGATCGGCGAGGACATGTACGCCAGGCTCGGCATTCCACGGGAGGACAAGCCGGCGCGGCTGCGCTGGCTGGCGCGCACCTACCAGTTCTTCGGCGCGCCGATGAGCCTGTTCTGCAGTGTCGACCGCAGCATGGGCCGGCCGCAGTGGAGCGATCTCGGCATGTTCCTGCAATCGGTGATGCTCTTGCTGCGCGAGCAGGGGCTCGACAGTTGCGCGCAGGAAGCCTGGTCGGTCTATCCGAAGACCGTGGGCGATTTCCTGGGCCTGCCGCCCGGGCGCCTGCTCTTCTGCGGCATGGCGATCGGCTGGCGCAACCCGGAGCATCCGGTCAACGAGCTGGTGTCCTATCGCGCGCCGCTCGAGGCGTTCGCCCGATTCCACGGCTGTTGACGGGTGCCGAGGCCGGGTGCCGGGTCGAAGTTTCGAAGTTTTCGGAGGTGACCGCACCCGTTGTCTCCGGGCGGGAAAACTTCGAAACTTCGACCCGGCACCCGGCCTTGCACGGCCTTACGCCACCTTCGGCAACACGCGCTCGCCGATGAGGCGGATCGCCTCGGCAGGATCGTCGTGCAGCCGGACGCACAGTTCGTTGACGCCGGCGTCGCGGAACGCGAGCAGCTCGGGGATGCGCCGATCGATATCGTCCACCGTGCCGGTGATGGTGAAGTGATCGAGGCACTTCTGGACCACCGCCTCGGGCACACCCTCGATGACGCCGGTGCGCTCGCGATAGGCCTTGAAGAAGGCCTTCTTGTTGTCGATGACCACGGCGCATTCCTCGGGCGTCAGGAAGGACTCCAGGTACCAAGGGTCCAGCAGCCCGCGAAGCAGCAGTTCCCGGCGCGCTTCCCGCAGCGCCGTCTCCCGGTCTGCCTTGACGTGCCAGGCCCAGATGTTGCTGATGCGGTAGTCCGCGATCGCCCTGTCCTTCGCGGCAACCGCATCGCGGGTGATCTGCACGGTCTCGCGGATTCGCGCATGCGGCATGTCGCTGTACATCACGCCATCGGCCGCGGCTACGGTACCCCGGATCATCTGCGGGCGGTTGGCGCCGACGTAGACGAGCGGCGGGGTATCGAGTTTGAACGGCATCTTGTAGCCGTAGACCTTGTAGAGCTCCCCCTGGTAGCTGAACGCCTTGCCGGCAGCGGCACTGCGCACCAGCTCCACCGCCTCGCGTACCGCCCGGACTCGTCGCGACGTGTCGAGCGCGAGCCGGACCGGCCACTCGCCGCCGCCGCCGATCACCAGCCCCAGACGGCCCTTGCCGTACTCCTGCAACGTCATCAACGCGGCAGCAATGCGTACGGGGTGCATCTCCCAGGGGCTGATGACGCAGATGCCGAGCCCCACCCGGCTGGTGGCCTGCATCGCCGGGACCAGCGAGAGGAACGGATCGCGGGAATTGACGTAGGTCTGCAGCCACATCCGCTGGATGCCCTGCTGCTCGCACAGCCTGGCAAGATCGGCCAGCTGGGCCGGTGTCTGATCCGGTTCGAGAAGGACGTCGACGCGCATCGCAGGACTCCTGACCGCTGACCGCAGCGGTGCCGGGTCGAAGTTTCGAAGTTTTCCCGTCCGGCGACAACTGGCGGGGTCAATTCCGAAAACTTCGAAACTTCGACCCGGCACCGGATGGAGGCGGCTACACTCTCGTCGATGGCTGACACGGGCAAGCTTTTCGTCCTCAGCGCGCCTTCCGGCGCGGGCAAGACCACGCTGGCGCGCTCGTTGCTGGCGCAGGATCCGGCGCTGCGCTTTTCGGTGTCCTTCACGACGCGTCCCCGGCGCGCCGGCGAGGAGCACGGGCGCGACTATTTCTTCGTCGATCATGCCCGCTTCGAGGCGATGATCGCCGCCGGGGAACTCCTCGAGCACGCGCGCGTGTTCGACAACTACTACGGCACCGGCCGCACCCAGGTCGAGGCGCACACGGCCGCCGGGCGCCACGTGCTGCTCGACATCGACTGGCAGGGGGCCCGCCAGGTCCGCGCACACATGCCGGAGAGCGTGCTGATCTTCATCCTGCCGCCGTCGCTCGCCGAGCTCGAACGCCGGCTGCGGGGCCGCGGCACGGACGCCGAGGCGGTGATCCGCCGGCGCCTGGCCGAGGCGCGCGACGACATGGGGCACTGGGCCGAGTTCGACCACGTGGTCGTCAACGACCAGGTCGACCCGGCACTGGCGGCCCTCCGGGCCATCGTGGCGGGCCAGGGCCATGGCACCCGCACCACCGACCCCGCGGTGCGCGCCCGCGTCGCCGGGATCCTCGGCCAGGCCCCGGGCTGAGGCGCCGGCGGTTGCGCAGCGCCGCCCGTCCGGTTAGCCTTTGCACCCCCCGAAAACCCCGGAACCGTCCAATGGCCCGAATCACCGTCGAAGACTGCATGGGCAACGTCGACAACATCTTCGAGCTCGTCATGGTGGCCTCGAAGCGGGCGCGCAAGCTCGCCAACGGCGCCCCGAGCCAGCTCGACTGGGAGAACGACAAGCCGACGGTGCTCGCCCTGCGGGAGATCGCCGCCGGCCTGGTGGGCCCGGAGATCCTGCTCGAGGCCGATCCGACGCCGGCGGAACTGTTCGCTGCGGAGCAGGCGAGCGACCTGCTCGCCAGCGCGCCCATCAACATGAACGACGACTCGGACCTGAACTGAGTCCCCGCCCGGCTGGTGCCGGGCCATCAGCCACGACGCGGCGGCGCCGCGAACCGGGGCGCCGGATCGGCTGGAGTAGAATCCAGCCATGGATTACGGCGCCGCACTGCTCAACCGCTTACCCCTCGTCGGCAGGCGAAATTTCGGCCTGCGTCAGTTGCTTGCGCGCCTGAGCTACCTGCCCCAGGACCAGCTCGACACGATCGTCGCCGCCTACGACTTCAGCGCCGCCGCCCACGAAGGCCAGAAGCGCCGCTCCGGGGAGCCCTACATCACGCACCCGGTGGCCGTGGCGAGCATCCTCGCCCAGCTCAACCTCGACCACCAGACCATCGCCGCGGCACTTCTGCACGACGTCATCGAGGACACGCCGACCGCCATGGCCGACATCCAGGCGAAATTCGGCGCCGAGGTGGCGGCGCTGGTCGACGGCGTGAGCAAGCTCGACCAGCTCTCCTTCACCAGCCGCGCCGAAGCCCAGGCCGAGAGCTTCCGCAAGATGATCCTGGCGATGGTGGCCGACATCCGCGTCATCCTCGTGAAGCTCGCCGACCGGCTGCACAACATGCAGACGCTGGACTCGCTGCAGCCGGAGAAACAGCAGCGCATTGCCCGGGAGACGCTCGACGTCTATGCGCCGATCGCCAACCGACTCGGCATCAACACGGTCAAGACCGAACTCGAGGACCTCGGTTTCCGCTACGGCCATCCGTTCCGCTATCGCGTGCTCGACAAGGCGGTGCGCCGCGCCGAGGGCAACCAGCGCCAGTTCCTCAGGAAGATCGAGGACCGGTTGCGCAAGGCAGTCGAGGAGGCCGGCATCGCCGGCAAGGTGATGGGGCGCAAGAAGCACCTCTACAGCATCTATCGCAAGATGCTGCGCAAGAAGCGCTCGCTGTCGGAGATCGCCGACGTCTTCGCGTTCCGGCTGATCATGAAGGACGTCGACAGCTGCTACCGCGCGCTCGGCATCGTCCACCAGCTCTACAAGCCGATGCCGGGCAAGTTCAAGGACTACATCGCCATCCCGCGCGTGAACGGCTACCAGTCGCTGCACACGGTGCTCGCCGGGCCGAACGGCACGCCGATCGAGGTGCAGATCCGCACCGAGGAGATGGACCGCATCGCCGAGAGCGGCATCGCCGCGCACTGGCAGTACAAGGAGGGCGATATCGAGCGCCAGGCCGTGTCGCCGCAGACACGGGCCCGCGAGTGGCTCGCCGGCATCAGCGAGATCCAGGCCGCGGCCGACTCCGAGGAGTTCCTCGAGCACGTGAAGGTGGACCTGTTTCCCGACAAGGTCTACGTGTTCACGCCGAAGGGCGACATCCTGCGGCTGCCGCGCGGCTCCACCTGCGTGGACTTCGCCTATGCGGTACACACCGATGTCGGCAACCGCTGTGTCGCCGCCAAGATCGATCGACGCCTCGTGCCGCTGCGCACCGCGCTGAACAGCGGCGAGACGGTGGAGATCATCACCGCGCGCAACGCCCGGCCGAACCCTGCCTGGGTCAGCTTCGTGGTCTCCGCCAAGGCGCGGGCGGCCATCCGCCAGTTCCTGAAGAACCTGCAGGCCCACGAGGCGCGCGAACTCGGCCGCCGGCTGCTCGACCAGTCGCTGCGCGATTTCCAGTCCTCGCTGCGCAAGGTCTCCGGCGAGCACATGCAGCGGCTCCTCGACGAGCTCGGGCTCAACAACACCAACGAGCTGTTCGAGCAGATCGGCCTCGGCGAGCGGCTGGCGCCGGTGGTGGCCAAGGTGCTGCTGCAGAAGGGCCAGGAAACCGCCGGCGAAGCGGCCGGAGATGCGGCGACGCCGGCCAAGCCCTCGCCGATCACCATCGCCGGCACCGAGGGTCTGGTGGTGAGCTACGCCCGCTGCTGTCACCCGCTGCCGGGCGACGCCATCATGGGCTACCTCAGTGCCGGACGCGGCGTGGTCATCCACCGCAACACCTGCGGCAACGTCGGCGAGTTCCGCAAGCAGCCGCACAAGTGGATTCCGGTGACCTGGGAGAAACACGTCGCACGTGATTTCTCCGCCGAGATCCGCGTGGATGTCGACAACCGCCCCGGCGTGCTCGCCGAGGTGGCCACGCGCATCGGCGACACCGGCTCCAACATCGAGCAGGTCTCCGTCGACGACCGCCTCGAGGACACCGCCACGCTGGTGTTCTCGATTCTGGTTCACGACCGCATTCACCTCGCCCAGGTCATCAAGAGCATCCGGCGGATGAAGCCGGTCCGGAAGGTGACGCGCACCTGTGCCTGAGGGCGGTTGAGCCGCGGCGGGCGAGACAATAAGGTATCGTCCGCCCATCCCACCTGGCACGAGGCGATCCATGGCGAAGCAGACCTTTCAGACGGCCGAGGCCCCCGCGGCGATCGGCACCTACTCACAGGCGGTGCGCGCCGCCGGCACCGTGTACCTCTCCGGCCAGATTCCCCTCGACCCGGCCACCGGCCAACTGGTCGCCGGCGATTTCCGCGCCCAGGTCCACCAGGTGTTCCGCAACCTCGCCGCCGTGGCGCGCGCCGCGGGCCTCGGCCTGGAGAGCGCGGTGAAGGTGAACATCTATCTCACCGACCTCGCGCACTTCGCCACCGTGAACGAGGTGATGGCGGAGTACTTCCCGCAACCGTTCCCGGCGCGTGCGGCGATCGGCGTGGCAGCCCTGCCTCGTGGCGCCGCCGTGGAGGCCGACGCGATCCTGTGCGGCTGAGCCGGCCCATGAGCGGCGCGCCAGCCGCCATCCCGGAATCGCTCACGGCCCTGCGCGGCGTCGGGCCGGCGCTCGCCGAGCGGCTGGCACGGCTCGGCGTGAACCGGCCCGTCGACCTGCTGTTCCTGCTGCCGGTGCGCTACGAAGATCGCACCCGCCTCACGCCCATCGGCGCGCTCGCACCCGGGCGGCGCGCGGTCGTCGAGGCCGAGGTGGCGCTGACCGAAGTGGCTTTCCGGCGCCGGCGCAGCCTCCTCTGCCGCGTGAGCGATGGCACCGGCCAGCTCACGCTGCGATTCTTCTATTTCAGCAAGGCCCAGCAGGACAGCCTCGCCCGCGGCGTGCGGCTGCGCTGCTACGGGGAAGCGCGCAGCGGGCCGGGCGGCCTCGAGATGGTGCACCCGGAATACCGGCTGCTCGCGCCGGACGAGCAGGGCGCACTCGAACAGACGCTGACCCCGATCTACCCGGCCACCGAAGGGCTGCAGCAGTTCCGCCTGCGCCCGCTCATCGGCCAGGCGCTCGACCGCTTCCTGCCGCTCCTGCCCGACTGGCTCGAAGGTGAACTGCCGGAGGAGCCCGCGATGCCCTCGCTGCGCGAGGCCCTGCTCTACATGCACCGGCCGCCGCCTGCCGCCGACCTCGCGCAGCTCGCCGCGGGACGCCATCCCTGCCAGCGCCGGCTCGCCCTGGAGGAGATGCTCGCGCACCACCTGAGCCTGCGCCGGCTGCGGGAACGCAGTCGCACGGAGCGGGCCCTGCCGCTGCCCGGCGATGGCGCGCTGCGCCGGCGGTTCCTCGCGAGCCTCGGCTTTTCACTCACGGCCGGCCAGTGCGAGGCCCTGGCCGAGATCGATGCCGACCTCGCCCAGCCGCACCCGATGATGCGCCTGGTGCAGGGTGATGTCGGCTGCGGCAAGACCGTGGTGGCCGCCGCAGCCGCGCTGCAGGCCGTGGCCCAGGGCCACCAGGTCGCGGTGATGGCGCCCACGGAACTCCTCACCGAGCAGCACCGGCGCAGCTTCACGCGCTGGTTCGAGCCGCTCGGCGTGCGGGTGACCTGGCTGAGCGGCAGCCTCGGCCGGCGCGCGCGGCAACAGGCCTACGAGGCCATCGGCAGCGGCGCGGCCCAGGTGATCATCGGCACGCACGCGCTCTTCCAGGAAGGCCTCGAGTACCGCAGCCTCGCGCTCATGGTCGTCGACGAGCAGCACCGTTTCGGCGTCCACCAGCGCCTGGCGCTCATGCAGAAGGGCGCTGCCGGAGCGCTGCGTCCGCACCAGCTCGTCATGACGGCGACGCCCATCCCGCGCACGCTCGCCATGACCCTGTACGCCGACCTCGACACCTCCGTGATCCACGAGCTGCCGCCCGGGCGCACGCCCGTGCAGACCGTGGCCCTCCCGGACCGCCGTCGCGACGAGGTGATCGCCCGCGTGCGCGAGGCCGCCCGCGCGGGACAGCGCGCGTACTGGGTCTGCCCGCTGATCGAGGACTCCGACGAACTCGAATCCCAGGCTGCCCAATCCATGCACGCCATGCTGCGCGAGGCCCTGCCGGAGCTCGCCGTCGGGCTGATCCACGGGCGCATGGGCAGCGAGGACAAGGAGCAGGTGATGCGCGAGTTCGCCGGCGGCCGGCTGCAGGTGCTGGTCGCCACCACCGTGATCGAGGTGGGTGTCGACGTGCCCGAGGCGACGCTCATGATCATCGAGAATGCCGAACGCATGGGCCTCGCGCAGCTGCACCAGCTCCGCGGGCGGGTGGGGCGGGGAACGGCAACCAGCACCTGCGTGCTCCTCTACCAGCCACCGCTCGAGGGCGTGGCCCGCGAGCGCCTGGCGGTGCTGCGCGAGACTGGCGACGGCTTCGTCGTGGCGCAGAAGGACCTCGAGTTGCGCGGCCCGGGCGAAGTCCTCGGCACGCGCCAGACCGGTCTCATGCAACTGCGCGTCGCCGACCTGCTGCGCGACGCCGATCTCGCCGCCGACGTGCAACGGCTCGGGCGCAGCCTGCTCGCGCACGCCCCGGCCTCGGTCGAGCCGCTGATCCAGCGCTGGGTCGGCGACGCCGATCGCTACGGCAGCGTCTGAGGCACGGCATTGGCGCCGGTGCAGCACGACGCGGCAGAATGCGCGCAGGCGGTGCCGGGCGCGCCGCGGACGAACCCGTGAACACGAGCACCCTCTACCAGTACGCACGGCTCATGCGACTCGACCGGCCGATCGGCATCTGGCTGCTGTTGTGGCCGACGCTCTGGGCGCTGTGGATCGCCGGCGACGGACACCCGCGGCCCGACGTCTTCCTGGTCATCGTCGCCGGCGTGGTGGTGATGCGCTCGGCCGGCTGCGTCATCAACGACTACGCCGACCGCGACTTCGACCCGCACGTGGCGCGCACGCGCGACCGCCCGCTCGCTGCCGGCCTGGTCTCGCCGCAGGAGGCGCTGGTCCTCTTTGTGGCGCTGGCGCTCATCGCCATCGCCCTCGCCCTGCAGCTCAACCGCCTGTCGCAGGGCCTGGCGGTGATCGGCGGCGTCCTGACCGTGGCCTATCCGTTCATGAAGCGCTTCGTCTCGGCACCGCAACTGGTGCTCGGCGCGGCCTTCGGCTGGAGCGTGCCGATGGCCTTCGCCGCCCAGACCGGGGCGGTGCCGCAGGTCGGCTGGCTGCTCTGGCTCAGCGTCGTCGTCTGGGCGCTGATCTACGACACGATCTACGCCATGGCGGACCGCGACGACGACCTGCGTGTCGGCGTGAAGTCCACGGCGATCCTGTTCGGCAATGCCGACGTCTTCATCGTCAGCCTGCTCATGATCGCGCTCGTGCTGGCGCTCGCCCTCGCCGGCCGGATGGCCGGCCTCGGACCGTGGTATTTCGGCACGCTGCTCGCCGCCACGACGCTGCTGCTGTACGAACGGCGCCTCATCGCCGGGCGCGAGCCGGCGAGCTGCTTTCGGGCGTTCCTGCACTGCCACCTGTTCGGCGCCGTGGTGTTCGCCGGCGTGGTGCTCGACTACACCTTTCGCCCGCTGACGTAGGCGACCCTACCCGCCCCTTCACAGCGTGCGCGCCACGGCCCAGGCTTCAACGTGGGCCGCGCCGGCGGCGCGCAACGCCTGGGCCAGCGCGGTCACGGTGCTGCCGGTGGTGATGACGTCGTCGACGAGGGCGATGCGGGCCCCGGCGCAACGCCCGCGCACCGCGAATGCACCGCGCAGGTTGCGCCGCCGGGCGCGGGCCGAGAGCCCGGTCTGCTCGGGCGTATGGCGCCGGCGCTCGCAGAGCCGCGGGGCGAGCGGCAGGCCGAGGGCATCGGCGAGCGGTGCGGCGATCTCCAGCGCCTGGTTGTAGCCGCGTTCGACGAGTCGCCGCCGGTGCAGCGGCACGGGCACGATGACATCCGGGCGGTCGGGGCCTGCCGCGACGGGACCGACCGCGGCGGCGAGCAGTTCGCCGAGCGCCTGCGCGAAATGCAGCCGCCTCTGGAACTTCGCACCGGTGATCAGGCGGTCGACGGGCCAGGCATAGGCGAGCGCGGCGCGGAGCCGCAGTCGCACCGGCCTGCCGCTGGCGCAGCGCGGACAGCGACCGGCCGGGGCCGTCGGCCCGAGCCAGGCCCCGCAACTCGGGCAGGCCGGGCCGAGCCATGGCAACTGCGGCCAGCAGCCGGCGCAGATGGCGCGAGGACCGCTCGGCGCCTGGCAGAGCACGCACTGCCGCGGCACGAGCCAGGCCAGCCAGTCGTCGACTTTTGCCATGGGTGGAAGTTGACAGCCGTGGGAGCGGTTTCGATACTGCCCACCCTTAGCCCGACCGGCAGGCGCGCGGCCAGCGCCAGAACTGCCTGATTCACCGAGGAATGCCCCCGTGTCAGAACCCGCTGCGATCCGCCACGACTGGACCCTCGACGAGGTGTGGGCGCTCGCCCGGTTGCCGTTCGGCGAACTGCTCTACCGGGCCCAGACCGTACACCGCCGGTTCTTCGACCCGAACGCGGTGCAGATCAGCACGCTCGTCAGCGTGAAGACGGGCGGCTGCCCCGAAGACTGCGCGTACTGCCCGCAGAGCGTGCGCTACGAGACCGGTGTCGGGCGCGAGGAGATGATGGACCGGGACGACGTGCTCGAACGGGCCCGTGCCGCGCAGGCAAGCGGGGCCACGCGCTTCTGCATGGGCGCCGCCTGGCGCAGCCCGAAGCCGCGCCAGGTGGAGCAGTTCGCGGGACTGATCAGCGAGGTGAGCGCCCTCGGGCTCGAGACCTGCGCCACGCTCGGCATGCTGACCGGGGAGCAGGCCCGCCGGCTCAAGGATGCCGGGCTCGATTACTACAACCACAACCTCGACACCTCCGAGCGGCACTACCCGCAGATCATCAGCACCCGCAGTTACCAGGACCGGCTCGACACCCTGCGCAACGTGCGGGCGGCGGGCCTGAAAGTGTGCTGCGGCGGCATCATCGGGCTGGGCGAGGAATTACGCGACCGGGTCGAGCTGCTGCACACGCTGGCCACCCTGCCCCAGCACCCGGACAGCGTGCCGATCAACCAACTGGTGCAGGTCGAGGGCACGCCGCTCGCCGGCACGGCTCGCGTCGACCCGCTCGACTTCGTGCGCGTGATCGCGCTCGCTCGCATCCTCATGCCGGCGTCGCATGTACGCCTGTCGGCGGGGCGCACCGACATGAGCGACGAGATGCAGGCGCTGTGTTTCCTCGCCGGCGCCAACTCGATGTTCTACGGCGAGCGCCTGCTCACCACGCCGAACCCCGCTGCCGACCACGACCGTGCCCTGCTCGAACGGCTCGGGCTGCGTCCCGAGCCGGCCGCACACTGAGGCGCGACGATGCCGGGGCCGGAGCGCCGCGCCGTGGCCCGGGCCTTCGCCCGTGCGGCGGCGGGCTATGCAGCGGCCGACTTCCTGCACCAGGAAATCCGCACGCGGCTCCTCGAGCGGCTCGACCTCGTCAGCCTCAGGCCGGACACCATCCTCGACCTCGGCGCTGGCCCGCCCCGGGAGACGAGCGGGCTACACGCGCGCTATCCGGACACCACGCTCCTCGCCGTCGATCTCGTCCCGGCGATGCTCGGCGCCGCAGCCACGCCGTGGCATCGCCTCGGTGCGGATGCCGCGCGCCTGCCGCTGCCGGACGGCTGCGTTGATCTCGTCGTCGCCGGCATGCTGCTGCACTGGTGCGAGGAGCCCGCCGCCGTGCTGGCCGAGATCCGCCGCGTGCTGCGTTTCCCGGGGCTGCTGCTCGTCAGCACGCTTGGCCCCGACACGCTGCAGGAGCTGCGCGCTGCCTGGGCGGCGGTCGACCGGCACTCCCACACGCTCGGCTTCCCGGACATGCACGATCTCGGCGATGCCCTCGTCGGCGCGGGCTTCGCCGAGCCGGTCGTTGACCGCCACGTGGTGACGGTGACCTATCGCGAGGTCGGCGATCTGGCGCGCGACCTGCGCGGGGTGGGCGCTGCCGATCTCAGCCATGAGCGCCGGCGTACGCTCACCGGGCCACGACACTGGTCGGCCATGGCGAGCGCCTTCGCCCGGCAGCGACGCGGCGATGGGAGGGTACCGGTCACGATGGAGATCGTCTGCGCGCACGCGTGGGCGACGCCGTCGCACCGCGATGCCGCCGGGGAAATCGCGGTGCCTCTCGACCGCCTGCGGCGCCGGTCCTGAAATTGCACCGCGGCGGGAACTTCCATTACCATGGCCCCGCCTGGAAAGCGGCAGTCGGGTCGGACGGGGCACGACGATAAGCCAAAGGGACGAGCGGTGCATCTGATCGAGATCAGGCCGAACTGTTCGCTCACGCCACGCACCTTCACCTTATTTTATGTCTCCGTCCTGGCGGCCAGCCTGCCGGTCGCGCTCGCCTGTACCGTGGCGGGCTTCTGGCCGGTGCTGCCGTTCGCAGGAGCCGAGCTCGTCGGGCTCTGGCTGGCGCTGCGGGTCAGTACCCGGCGCGGCCTGGCGCGCGAGTACATCCGCATCGACGAGCGCGACGTCGTGGTCGGCCGCTCGGGATGCGGGCCTGAGGAACTGCATCGCTTCGACCGGGCCTGGGCCCGGGTACGGCTGCAGCACCCAGGCGTGCGAAGCTGGCCGAGCCGCCTGATGCTCGGCGCCATGGGCCGCAGTGTCGAGGTGGGTTCATGCCTCACCGAGGCCGAGCGGGTGAGCCTGGGGACGCGCCTGACCGAACTGATCGGCGGTGAACCGTCCCGGCACCGGCTGGATTGTTAGTGTCGAGTCCGATTGCGACTAGGAAGAACACGATGACCCTGATTCGCTCCCTGTCCTTGCGCCTCCTGGCCGCCACCGCGGGGCTGTTCGCACTGCCTGCGGCGCGCGCCGACTGGGCGGTCAACCTGCCGCCCGGCGTGACCGAGATCAGCCGCCAGATCTACGACCTGCACATGCTCGTCTTCTGGGTGTGCGTGGTCATCGCCGTGCTGGTTTTCGGCGCCATCACCTATGCCCTGGTGGCCTTCCGTCGCAGGGAAGGCGTGAAACCGGCGACCTGGAACCACAGCACGGCGGCAGAGATCATCTGGACCGTGATCCCGGTGTTCATCCTGGTCGCCCTGGCGCTGCCGGCAGCCCGCACGCTGGTGTTCATCGAGGACACCCGCGGCTCCGAACTCACCGTGAAGATCACCGGCTACCAGTGGAAGTGGAACTACGAGTACGTCGACCGGGACTACAGCTTCTACAGCAATCTGGCGCGCACCAGCAACGTCGCGCGGCAGATGGACTCCGGCGTCGATCCCTTCTCCGTGGAGAACTACCTGCTCGAGGTCGACCGGCCGCTCGTGATCCCGGCCGGCGTGAAGATCCGCTACCTGATCACGTCGAGCGACGTGAACCACTCCTGGTGGGTGCAGGCCTTCGGCGTGAAGCGCGATGCGATCCCCGGCTACATCAACGACGGCTGGTTCCAGGTCGACGAGCCGGGTACCTACCGGGGGCAGTGTGCCGAACTCTGCGGCAAGGACCATGGCTTCATGCCGATCGTCGTCGAGGTCCTGCCGAAGGACGAGTTCGAGGCCTGGCTCACGGCGCAGAAGGCGGGCACGCAGGCCGCCACGGCAGCGCCCGCCACCGGCACCACGGGCGGCTGATACCCGCACGGGTCCGGATCTACATCGAGGACAGCAGCGGCGCCCGCATCCCGGGTTGCCCGAGGGAGCAGACAGCATGAGCGCGACCACCCACGCCCACGATCACAGCCACGACCATGACCACGGCCCGCCGAAGGGCCTCATGCGCTGGGTCACCACCACCAACCACAAGGACATCGGCACGCTCTACCTGCTGTTCGCGCTGGTGATGCTGTTCGTCGGCGGCGGGATGGCGCTGGTCATCCGTGCGGAGCTCTTCGAGCCCGGGATCCAGTTCGTGAACCCGGACTTCTTCAACCAGATGACCACGATCCACGCGCTGATCATGGTGTTCGGCATGATCATGCCGGCTTTCGCGGGCTTCGCGAACTGGATGATCCCGATGATGATCGGCTCGCCGGACATGGCGCTGCCGCGGCTGAACAACTGGTCGTTCTGGCTGTTGCCCTTCGCCGGCACGATGCTGCTCGCCACGATCTTCATGCCGGGTGGCGGCCCGGCCGCGGGCTGGACGCTGTACCCGCCGCTCTCGCTCCAGGGCGGCAACAGCTTCCCGTTCACCATCTTCTCGATCCACCTGCTCGGCGTGTCCTCGATCATGGCGTCGATCAACATCATCGTCACCATCATGAACATGCGCGCGCCGGGCATGACGCTCATGAAGATGCCGCTGTTCGTGTGGACGTGGCTGATCACGGCCTACCTGCTGATCGGCGCGATGCCCGTGCTCGCCGGCGGCGTCACCATGCTCCTCACCGACCAGTTCTTCGGCACCAGCTTCTTCCTGGCGGCCGGCGGCGGCGATCCGGTGCTGTTCCAGCACATCTTCTGGTTCTTCGGCCACCCGGAGGTGTACATCATCATCCTGCCGGCATTCGGCATCATCTCGCAGATCATCCCGACGTTTTCCCGCAAGCCGCTGTTCGGCTACGACTCGATGGTGTACGCCACCGCCAGCATCGGTTTCCTGTCGTACATCGTCTGGGCGCACCACATGTTCACCGTCGGCATGCCGCTCGCCGGTGAGATGTTCTTCATGTTGTCGACCATGCTGATCGCCATACCGACCGGCGTGAAGATCTTCAACTGGCTGTCGACCATGTGGCAGGGCTCGCTCACCTTCGAGACCCCGATGCTCTTCGCCGTCGGGTTCCTGTTCATGTTCAGCATCGGCGGCTTCACCGGCCTGATGATGGCGGTCGCCCCGGTGGACTTCCAGTACCACGACACCTACTTCATCGTCGCCCACTTCCACTACGTGCTCGTGCCGGGTGCTCTCTTCGCCGCGCTCGGCGGCGCCTACTACTGGCTGCCGAAGTGGACGGGCCACATGTACGACGAGACGCTCGGCAAGTGGCACTTCTGGCTGTCGACGATCTTCGTCAACCTGCTGTTCTTTCCGCAGCACTTCCTCGGGCTTGCCGGCATGCCGCGGCGCATCCCCGACTACGCCACGCAGTTCGCCGACTGGAACATGTGGTCCTCGATCGGCGGCTTCGGCTTCGGGCTCTCGCAGCTGCTGTTCGTCTGGGTGGTGATCAAGTGCGCCCGCGGCGGTGCCAGGGCCACCGACAAGGTCTGGGACCAGCCGAACGGGCTGGAGTGGACCGTGCCCTCGCCGGCGCCCTACCACACCTTCGAGCGGGCGCCGGAGGTCAGGTGACCGGACAGCCGGAACTGCAGCGTCGCATCCGGCGCAACGCGCTGGCGCTCGGGCTGCTGGCGCTGGCGTTCTACGCGGGCTATTTCCTGCTGCAGGCATCCGGAGCGATGCGCTGACATGGCCGGTGGGGACGACATCCGCCGCAGCAATCGCCGCCTGACGCTGCGACTCGCGGCGGCCGCCGTGGCCATGTTCGGCTTCGGTTACCTGCTGGTGCCCTTCTACTACCTGATGTGCGAGGTCATCGGCATCGGTGGGCGCACCGCGGATGCCGTGGCGGCGGCACCGCTCCGCGTGGATGCCGGGCGCACGGTGACGGTGGAACTCACCGGCAGCGTGAACCAGGACGCGCCCTGGGAGTTCCACCCGAAGGACGTCAAGCTGCAGGTGCAGCCCGGCCGGCTCTACACGGCGACCTTCGTCGCCCGCAACCTGTCCGACCAGCCGCTGACCGGCCAGGCGATCCCCAGCGTCGCGCCCGGCACCAGCGCGCGCTACCTCAAGAAGACCGACTGCTTCTGCTTCCGGTCGCAGGCGTTCGCGCCCGCCGAGACGCGCGAACTCACCGTCCAGTTCTACCTCGACCCGGCCCTGCCCCGGCACGTGGACCGGCTGACACTCTCGTACACGTTGTTCTTGCAACCCGCAGTCCAAGGATAGACCGACCATGGCCGCTCACGCTCAGGACAAGTACTACCTGCCCCACGGCACCAACTGGCCCATCCTGGGCTCGATCGCGCTGTTCACGCTGTTCATCGGCGTGTCGGTCCTGCTCAATGGCAGCAGCACCGGGCAATGGCCGCTGTTGGCCGGCCTGCTGCTCCTCGTCTACATGATGTTCCGCTGGTTCGGGCAGGTGATCGGCGAAAGCGAGGGCGGGCAGTACAACCTGCAGGTTGACCGCTCCTTCCGCATGGGCATGGGCTGGTTCATCTTCTCCGAGGTGATGTTCTTCGCGGTGTTCTTCAGCGCGCTGTTCTACGCGCGCCAACTGTCGCTGCCGTGGCTCGGCGGACAGGGGGCCGACGTCTGGACGAACCTGCTCATCTGGCCCGGCTTCGAGAATGAATGGCCGTCGAACGGCCCGGCCAACGTGGGCGGGGACTTCGAGTCCATGCCGGCCTGGGGCATCCCGGCGCTGAACACCGCGATCCTGCTCTCGAGCGGCGTCACATTGACGATCGCCCACCACGCCCTGAAGGCGAACCGCCGCGGCCAGGTGGCGCTGTGGCTGGCGGCGACCTTCCTGCTAGGCTTCCTCTTCATCGGGCTGCAGGCGTACGAGTACGCCCACGCGTTCACCGAACTGAACCTGACCCTGCGCAGCGGGATCTACGGCACCACGTTCTTCATGCTGACCGGCTTCCACGGCCTGCACGTGACCATCGGTGCCATCATGCTGACGGTGATCTGGCTGCGCGTGCTGCGCGGCCACTTCACGCCCGACCGCCACTTCGCCTTCGAGGGAGTGGCCTGGTACTGGCACTTCGTCGACGTGGTCTGGCTGGGCCTCTTCATCTTCGTCTACTGGCTGTAGACGTCGCCCGCCTTTCAGGGCGTCGCGTTCGGCTCGATCAGGCCGGCGTACCAGGCGGCCATCAGCACCAGGAAGAGCGCCACCGACAGCGCCACCCGGATCGTGAGGGCGCGCAACACGCGGCGCTGGTTGCCGGAGTCCTTCATGAGGAAGAACAGGCCGGAGCCGAGGCTCGCCAGGATCCCGAGCAGCACTGCGATCACGAACAGCTTCACGCGGTGATTGTGCCTCAAGCGGGCAGGGCTGCGGCACAATGCGAGGTGCTCCGCCAGCCACGAAGGAAACCCGTCCCGTGCCGAGCCGCCGCTTCCACCCGCCCTGGTGGGCCACGCTCGGCACCCTCGTCCTCGGCGGGGTATTCACGGGGGCAGGATTCTGGCAGCTCGAACGGGCCGGGGAACGCCAGGCGCTGCTCGACACCTTCGACAGCGGTGCGCGCGCGGCAGCGCTCCCGGCACCCCTGGCCGGCACCGACACCGGCCGGCTGCGCTATCACGCCATCGTCGCCCGCGGCCGTTACGACGCCGCCCACCAGGTGCTGCTCGATGCCCGTACCCGTGACGGCCGCGCCGGCTACGAGGTGCTGACGCCGCTCCTGACCGATGCGGGCGCGATCCTCGTCAATCGTGGCTGGGTGCGTGCAGACCCGGACCGCAACCGCCTTCCGGACATCACGGTCGGCGACGGGGAACGGACCGTCCGGGGCCTGCTCGACCAGCTGCCGCGGACCGCTCTCGGCAGCGACAACGGGCCCGGTTCGGGCTGGCCACGGCGCCTGCTGTACCCGCGTGCGGCCGACATCGGCGCGGCACTCGGCTACCCGGTCGCGGACTACCAGTTGCTGCTCGGACCCGGGGAGCCCGACGGCCTGCGGCGCGACTGGCGCCCGGCGCAGATGACTCCGCAGCAGAATCTGGGCTACGCCGTGCAGTGGTTCGCGCTGGCCGTCGCGCTTGTCGTAATCTATGCCGTCCTGAACTGGCGGAAGCCGGCTGCTGGGCCGGGCGACTCATGACGGATGCCACCAACCGCGGCCGGCGCACGCTGCTGCTGCTGGCGCTGGTCTTTCTCGGCCCGATGGCGCTCGCCGTCGGCCTGTATGTCACGGACTTCCAGTGGCGGCCCGAAGCCACCACCGAGCATGGCGACCTGTACCGGCCTGCGCGCCCACTGCCGGATCTCGTCGCCACGCAGCCGGGCCGGCTCGGCGAAACCTTCACCCTGCACGGCAGGTGGACGCTGCTCCACATCGGCCCGGGAGCCTGCGCCGCCGAGTGCCGCCAGGCGCTGGTGGCCAGCCGGCAGGTGCGCCGCGCACTGGGCCGCGACATGGACCGGGTGCAGCGGCTGTTTCTCGTGACCGATGGCCATGCCGACCAGGGCATGCTCGCCGCCGAGCACCCCGGCATCGGCCTCGTCGAGCATCCGGCTGCCGCCGCGGGCCTCCTGCAGCTCGTCGGGCCGGCCACACCCGGAGACGTCTTCCTCACCGATCCCCTCGGCAACCTCGTGATGCGCTATGCCACTGGCACGCCGATGAAGGGGATGCATGCCGACCTGCAGCGCCTGCTGAAGGTCTCCACCATTGGCTGACGGAGCCTGCCGATGTACACCTGGTATCAACGTTTTCTCAATCTTGCCGCCGCGCTCGCCCTGACCGTGGTCGTGCTCGGCGCCTGGGTGCGCCTCACCGATGCCGGCCTCGGCTGCCCGGACTGGCCCGGCTGCTACGGCCACCTCACCGTACCCGACGAAGCCCATGAGCACGAAGCGGCTCGCGAAGCCTTCCCGGACAAGCCGCTCGACGCGCAGAAGGCCTGGCACGAGATGATCCACCGCTACGTGGCGACCACGCTCGGCCTGAGCATCTGCGCAATCGCCGGCCTCGCTTTCGCCGACCGCCGTGATCCGAAGCAGCCGGTCGGCCTGCCGCTGCTGCTGCTGGCCACCGTCATCTTCCAGGGCCTCCTCGGCATGTGGACCGTGACGCTGCTGGTCAAGCCGCTGATCGTGGTGGCCCACCTGCTCGGCGGCCTGACCACGCTCGGGCTCACGTTCTGGCTGATCCTCGAGGCGCGCCGCCAGCGCGCCTTCTCTGCGCCGCGCGTGCAACGACAGGGGTACGCACCCGCCCTCCTGGCGCTCGCCGTCCTGGTCGTGCAGATCTCGCTCGGCGGCTGGACGAGTTCCAACTACGCCGCGCTCGCCTGTCCCGACCTGCCGGGCTGCCTCGGGCAGCTCTGGCCGCAGGAAGCCGAGTTCGGCGAGGCCTTCGTGCTCTGGCGCGGGCTCGGCATCAACTACGAGGGCGGCGTCCTCGATGCGGCAGCCCGGGTCGCGATCCACCTCACGCACCGGCTCGGTGCGCTGATCACGCTGGTGGTGATGATCGGGGTCGCCGGCCGGGTCATCCGCCGGGGGAGCCAGCCGGCGGCGGTCGTGACGGCCGGATGGCTCGTGATCGCGGCCGTGAGCCTGCAGATGATCCTCGGCCTCAGCACCGTGTGGTTCGGCCTGCCGCTCTGGGTCGCCACGGCGCACAACGGCGGCGCCGCCCTGCTGCTGCTGTCGGTCATCAACCTCAACCACGCCGCATCGTTTCGCGACTTCCGGACGATCGGCAGGCGTTGAACGCACGCCAGGGGCTGTCGGCGTCGCGGCCCTGACGACCCAGGCCGCCGATGTCTGCCATCCCACAGCCCACCGATCCGCTCGACGACACGCTCCGGCGCGTCTTCGGGCTGCACGAGTTCCGGCCGCACCAGCGCGAGATCATCGCCGACCTCGTCGCCGGGCGCGACGTGTTCGTGCTCATGCCGACCGGCGGCGGCAAGTCCCTCTGCTACCAGATGGCGGCGCTGCACCGGCCGGGCGTGGCCATCGTCGTCTCCCCGCTCATCGCCCTCATGAAGGACCAGGTGGATGGCCTGGCGGCCACGGGCGTGCGCGCCGGGTTCTACAACTCCTCCCTCGAGGCCGGCGCCGCACGGCGGGTGCTCGCGCGGCTGCACGCCGGCGAGCTCGATCTGCTCTACGTCGCGCCCGAGCGGCTCATGAACCCGGAGTTCCTGGCGCGGCTTGCCGGCATCCCGATCGCGCTCTTCGCGGTCGACGAAGCGCACTGCGTGTCGCAGTGGGGTCACGACTTCCGTCCCGAGTACGCCGCGCTCGGCGCGCTGCGCGACCATTTTCCGGGCGTGCCGCTGATCGCGCTCACCGCCACCGCCGACCCGCAGACGCGCCAGGACATCGTGCGCGTGCTCCGCCTCGGGAAGGCCGTCCAGCACGTCACCAGCTTCGACCGTCCCAACATCCGTTACACCGTGCTCGAGAAGCACCGCCCCGCCGAGCAGCTCCAGCACTTCCTCGCCCGGCAGGGCGGGGAGTCGGGGATCGTCTACGCGCTGTCGCGGCGGCGGGTCGAGGAGATTGCCGCCGCCCTCGTCGCCCGCGGCCAGCGCGCAGCCGCCTATCACGCCGGACTGGCCGCTGGCGTCCGTGACGACGTGCAGGAGCGCTTCCTGCGCGACGAGGTGCAGGTCATCGTCGCCACCGTCGCCTTCGGCATGGGCATCGACAAGCCGAACGTGCGCTTCGTGGTCCACCACGACGTGCCGCGCAACATCGAGGGCTACTACCAGGAAACCGGCCGCGCCGGCCGCGATGGCCTGCCGGCGGAGGCGCTGCTCCTCTACGGCGCCCAGGACGTGGTGCTGGCGCGCCAGCTGGTCGAGCAGACCACCAACCCCGACCAGCGGCGCATCGAGGCCCACAAGCTCGCTGCCATGGTGGCATTCGCGGAGAGCCTCACCTGCCGCCGCCAGGTCCTGCTCGGCTACTTCGGCGAGATGCTCGCCGAGCCCTGCGGCAACTGCGATCTCTGCCTCGACCCGCCGGAGCGCATGGACGCCACGGAGGCCGCCCGCAAGGCCCTGTCCTGCGTCTACCGCGTCGGTTCGCGCTTCGGCATCCGGCACGTGGTCGAGGTGCTGCGCGGCGCCGACACCGAGCGCATCCGCCAGCTCGGCCACGACCGGCTGTCCACCTACGGCATCGGCCAGGAGTTCAGCGATGCGGAGTGGATGTCCATCGTGCGCCAGCTCATTCATCGCGGTTTCCTGGTGCAGGACATCGCCAACTACTCCGTCCTGAAGCTCACGGAGGCCGCACGCCCGCTGCTGCGGGGCGAGACGACGCTCGACCTCGCCCGCCCCCGCCTGCGCGAAAAGCCCGCGAAGGCGGCCTCGCGACCGGCGCGTGCGGCATCGGCACCGATCGAGCTGCAAGCGGTGGACCGCCCGCTGTTCGAGGTATTGCGCACGCTGCGCCGTCGGCTGGCCGAGGCGCAGGGCGTGCCGCCCTACGTGGTGTTCGGCGACGTGACCCTGATCGAGATGAGCCACCGGCGTCCGGCCAACGAGGCCGAGTTGCTCGACATCACGGGTGTCGGCCAGGTCAAGCTCGACCGCTACGGCGCCGCCTTCCTCGCCGCCATCCGCGACCACGCCAGCGCTCCCCCCGCCTGATTCCATTCATTTGTAGGAGCGACGCCAGTCGCGACCTCTTCGTCGAGCGACCCTCGACGAAGAGGTCGCTCGACGAAGAGGTCGCGACTGGCGTCGCTCCTACCAGGTGCTCCCAACCGTTGCAGTGCACGGCCGACGACCGGGTGCAGGCGGTAGACCTTCCGGACGATGTCGCACGCGGCAACAGTCACGCCTCGCCCTCGCGGTCCCCGATCAGGCTGTCGCTGGCAGCTCCCCGGCGGGCGTGTCGAGCCAGCGAGGCAGGAGCCGAGCGCCTGCGAGACCCGAGCGACCGGAGGGCAGGATGCCCGCAGGGAGCGTCCCGCCGGGGAGCTGCCAGCGGCGGCCGGGCGGTGAGGTTGAGGAGAGATAAAGGGAAGATCGCGAGAAGGGAAGATCGCGACTGGCGTCGCTCCTACACGTTGCTCCTACACGTGGTTCCTGAACGTTGCTGCCACACGTGGCGCCGGCACGAGGAAGCGGCTGTGGTGCGGGGCGGCGCTGGTAGAATTCGTCGATGGACGTCACACCCATTCTCGCGCCTCTCAACGACGCGCAACGCGAAGCCGTCACTGCACCGCCCGGGCCCGTGCTCGTGGTGGCCGGAGCCGGCAGCGGCAAGACCCGTGTGCTCGTGCACCGCATCGCCTGGCTCATCCAGGTCGAGAACGCCTCGCCCCATGGCATCCTCGCAGTCACCTTCACCAACAAGGCCGCGGCCGAGATGCGCAGCCGCATCGAGGCCCTGCTCGGCATTCCGGTCGCCAACCTCTGGGTCGGCACTTTCCACGGGCTCGCCCACCGGCTCCTGCGCCGTCACTGGCGCGAGGCCGGCCTGCCGCAGACCTTCCAGATCCTCGACTCCGAGGACCAGCAGCGACTCATCCGGCGGCTCCTCAAGGGCCTGGAACTCGACGAGAACACCTGGGTGCCGCGCGAGATCCAGTGGTTCATCAACAACCAGAAGGACGAAGGGCGGCGGCCCGACCAGCTGCGCGACGAGGGCGACACCAACCGCCGGCAGATGATCCACCTCTATCGCCTGTACCAGGACACCTGCGAACGCGCCGGGCTGGTGGATTTCGCCGAACTGCTGCTGCGCGCCCAGGAGCTGTGGGCAAAGAACCCGGGGCTGCTCGATACCTACCGGCGCCGCTTCCGGCACATCCTCGTCGACGAGTTCCAGGACACCAACGCCATCCAGTACGCGTGGCTGCGGCTGCTCGCCGGCGACACCGGCATGCCCTTCGCCGTGGGCGACGACGACCAGTCGATCTACCGCTGGCGCGGTGCCCGCACCGAGCACCTCGCCCTGTTCCGGCGCGACTTCCCCGCCACGCGCGTGGTGAAGCTCGAACAGAACTACCGGTCCACCGGCACGATTCTCAAGGCGGCCAACGCCCTGATCGCGCACAACAGCGCCCGCATCGGCAAGGAGCTCTGGACCGAGAGCGGCGAGGGCACGCCGATCCGCCTCTTCGGCGCCTACAACGAGCGCGAGGAGGCGCAGTTCATCGTCGAGCGCATCCGCACCTGGGTGGCCGGCGGGCACCGGCGCGCGGAAGCGGCCATCCTCTATCGCTCCAACGCCCAGTCACGGGCGTTCGAAGAGGCGCTGCTCCACGCCGGCATGCCCTACCGCGTCTACGGCGGCCTGCGGTTCTTCGAGCGGGCCGAAATCAAGGACGCACTCGCCTACCTGCGCCTGCTCGGCAATCGCGACGACGATCCGTCCTTCGAGCGGGTGGTCAACCTGCCGGTGCGGGGCATCGGTGCGCGCACCCTCGACGAGATCCGCAGCTATGCCCGCGCGAACGCCATCTCGCTGTGGCGCTCGGCCCAGTCGGCGGCCGGCGGTGTGCTGCCGGCCCGGGCGGCGGGCGCCGTCCACGAGTTCCTGGCCCTGGTCGATGCCATGGCCCGTGACACCGGCGGCGTGCCGCTGCACGAGCAGGTGGACCACGTGGTCCAGCGCAGCGGCCTGGTCGAGCACTTCCGCAAGGAGGTACGCGACCGCGCGGAGGCACGCATCGAGAACCTCGAGGAACTGGTGAGCGCCGCGCGCAGCTTCGACCCCGGCGAGGCCGAGGACGGCGAGGAGATGTCCGCGCTCGATGCCTTCCTCGCCCATGCCGCGCTCGAGGCGGGTGAGGCCGAGGGCAACGAATGGGACGACTGCGTGCAGTTGATGACCCTGCACTCGGCCAAGGGCCTGGAGTTCCCGCTGGTGTTCATCGCCGGCATGGAGGACGGCCTGTTTCCCCACCGCCGCACGCTGGAAGACGCCGACGGCCTGGAGGAGGAGCGCCGGCTCTGCTACGTCGGCGCCACGCGCGCCATGAGCGAGCTGTACCTGACGTATGCCGAGCAGCGCCGGCTGCACGGCGTGGACAGCGTCGGCTCACCGTCGCGCTTCATCAACGAGATACCCGCCGGGCTGATCGAGGAGGTGCGCCCGCGCGTGCGCATCTCGCGCCCGGTCTTCCGCCGGCCCGGGGAAGGTCTCGCCCAGGGCCGGATCGTCGATTCCGACCAGCCCGTGCGCCTCGGCCAGCGCGTGCGCCACGGCAAGTTCGGCGAAGGCATCGTGCTCAACTGCGAGGGCTCCGGCGCCCATGCCCGCGTCCAGGTGAACTTCGAACGCGGCGGGGCCAAGTGGCTGGTGATGTCCTACGCCAACCTGGAGCTGATGTAGACTTGCCGCGGCCATGAAGATCATCATCCTCGGCGCCGGGCAGGTCGGCTCCACCGCTGCGCACCATCTGGCGCGGCAGGAGGCGAACGAGGTCACCATCGTCGACCAGGATCCGGCCATCCTGCGCGAACTGCAGGACCGGCTCGACGTGCGCACCGTCGTCGGCCACGCCGCCTACCCCGAGACGCTGGAAAGGGCGGGTGCCGCGACGAGCGACATGCTGATCGCGCTCACCAGCAGCGACGAGGTCAACATGGTCGCCTGCCAGGTGGGCCACACCCTGTTCCACATCGCCACGCGCATCGCCCGCGTGCGCTCGGCCGAGTACATCGCGACCCCCGAGCTCTTCAGCCCCGAGGCCGTGCCGATCGACGTGCGCATCAGCCCGGAGCAGCTGGTGACGCAGTACATCCAGCAGCTGATCCACTATCCGGGCTCCTTCCAGGTGCTCGATTTCGCCGATGGTCGCGCGCGGCTGGTCGGGGTGCGCACGCGCCGCGACGGGCTGCTGGTCAACCAGCGGTTGCGGGACCTGAAGACCCACATCCCCAACGTGCAGGTGCGGGTGGCGGCCATCTACCGCGACGGCCAGGCGGTGCCGACGGACGGCGACACGCTGATCCGCGAGAACGACGAGATCTTCTTCATCGCCGCCCGCAACGACATCCGCACCGTGATGGCCGAGATGCGCAAACTCGAGCCGCCCGTGCGCCGGGTGGTGATCGCCGGCGGCGGCAACATCGGCCTGCGGCTCGCCTCCACGCTGGAGCAGACCAACAACGTCAAGGTCATCGAGCGCGACCGCGACCGCGCCCGGCGCATCGCCGAGCGCCTGTCGAAGGCGATCGTGCTCTCGGGCGACGCTGCCGACGAGGACCTGCTGCTCGAGGAGAACATCGATGCGGCGGATGTCTTCGTCGCCGTCACCAATGCCGACGAGGCCAACATCCTCTCGGCGATGCTCGCCAAGGATCTCGGCTGCAAGAAGGTCATGGCGCTGATCAACCGGCCCTCGTACGCCGAGATGATGGAGAAGAGCACCATCGATGTGGCCATCTCGCCGCAGCAGATCACCATCGGCACGCTGCTCGCGCTGGCGCGCAAGGGCGACATGGCCAAGGTGCACTCGCTGCGCCGAGGACATGCCGAGGCAATCGAAGCAGTGGCGCACGGCACGGCCGAGACCTCGCGCGTGGTCGGCCGGCGCATCGAGCAGATCCAGCTGCCGCCCGGGGCCAGCATCAACGTGATCGTGCGCGAGGACCAGGTCATGGCCGCCCACCACGACACCCTCGTGAAGGCCGACGACCACGTCGTCCTGTTCCTGACCGACCGCCGTCAGGTGGACCAGGTGCAGCGCCTGTTTCAGCCCCCCGGGCGCTTCAGGTAGCCGACGGCCGTGCACGTCAAGGCTGTCCAGCAGATCCTCGGGCTGCTGCTGATGCTTTTCAGCCTGACGATGCTGCCGCCGGTATTCGTCTCCGCCTGGTATCACGACGGCTCGGCACCCGCGTTCGTGTCCGGCTTCCTGGTGACACTGCTGACCGGCATCGCCATCTGGGCGCCGGTCCGGCGCGAGGGCAGGGAACTGCGCACGCGCGACGGCTTCCTCGTCGTCGCCGGCTTCTGGACGCTGCTCGGGCTGTTCGGCGCAGCACCGCTGGTATTCGTGGCGCAACCGAGCCTGACGCTGACCGACGCGGTATTCGAAGCCGTGTCGGGCCTGACCACGACAGGCGCCACGGTGATCGTCGGCCTCGACCGGCTCGCCCCGGCGATCCTCTACTACCGGGCGCAGCTGCACTGGTTGGGCGGCATGGGCATCGTGGTGCTCGCCGTTGCCGTGCTGCCGATGCTCGGCGTCGGCGGTGCCCAGCTCTACCGCGCCGAGACACCCGGCGCCGTGAAGGACACCCGGCTCACACCGCGCATCACCGAGACCGCCAAGGCGCTGTGGTACGTGTACCTCGGCCTCACCATCGCCTGCACGCTGGCATTCTGGGCGGCCGGCATGACGCTCTTCGACGCCGTGTGCCATGCCTTTTCCACGCTGGCCACCGGCGGATTCTCCACCCACGACGCGAGCCTCGGTTTCTTCGCCAGCCCGCTGATCGACGTGATCGCCATCGTCTTCATGGTGCTCGCCGGCGCCAACTTCTCGCTGCATTTCCTCGTGTGGCAGTCGCGCAGCCTGCGCAACTACGGTCGCGACCCGGAATTCCGGGCCTATCTGGTCATCCTCGCCGGGGCGGGCCTGTTCATCGCCGCCTACCTGCTGCTGTCAGGCCACCACGATCATCCGGGACGCGCCGCCCTCGACGCCGCATTCACGGTCATCTCGATCATGACCACGACGGGGTTCACCACCAGCGACTTCTCGCTCTGGCCCGGTCTGCTGCCGGTCCTGCTCGTGTTCATCATGTTCATCGGCGGCTGCGGCGGATCCACTACCGGTGGCATCAAGGTCATGCGCTGGCTGCTGCTTTATCGCCAGGGCCACCGCGAAGTCGTGCGCCTGATCCATCCGGCTGCCGAGCTTCCGGTACGGCTCGGCGACACCGTGGTGCCGCAGCGCGTGGTCGACGGCGTGTGGGGCTTCTTTGCGGTCTACGTGGTGCTGTTCAGCACGATGATGCTGATGCTGCTCGGCACCGGCGTCGACCAGGTCACGGCCTTTTCTGCGATCGCGACCAGTCTGAACAACGTCGGCCCGGGCCTCGGAACCGTGGTCTCGAACTTCACCGCCTTCGAAGCCGTGGACAAGTGGGTCTGCGTGGTCGCGATGCTGCTCGGGCGCCTGGAGATCTTCACGCTGTTCGTGCTGATCTCGCCGGCCTTCTGGCGGCGCTGAGCCCATGAGCCGGGTGGCGGCACTCGAAGCGCTGCTGGCCGGAGGCAAGGACAGCCCCCTGTTGCGCTTCTCGCTCGGCACCGAGTACCTCGCCGGCGGCGATGCCGCCGCCGCCCTGCCCCATCTGCAGGCGGCCGTGCGCCAGGATCCGGATCACTCGGCGGCCTGGAAGGCGCTCGGTCGCGCGGCGGTCGCACTCGACGACACGGCACTCGCCCGGGACGCGTTCGAGCAGGGCATCGCTGCGGCATCCCGCCGTGGCGACCGGCAGGCGGAAAAGGAAATGCGCGTGTTCCTGCGCCGGCTCGGCGAGAAGCCGGATCAGATCGTTCCACGCCCGTAGTCGAGCCGAGCACCTGATCATCGTCGGGGTCGCGGCTGACGGGGGCCGGTAGCGGCTGCGATTCGGCCAGGACGGTGAGGCGGCGGTAGTCCTCGACCAGGCCGGAAGCCGACAGGCCGGCGCGCTGGATGCGCCGGGCGAACTTGCCGCGAGCGATGACCTCGGCGAGTTCGGCGAGCAGCACGAGGCTGGTATGCAGTGTGATGCTCTGTTCGCGCGCGGCATCGATGATCTGGCGCGGCGGCCCCTGCCAGAGCAGCCCCGAGACGACGGTATTGGTGTCAGCGACGATCCGCACGGGCGCGGCGCTCGGCGCGCACGGCGTCGATCTCGGCCTGGATCTCGTCGCTGCTCATCGGAGGCTCATCGAGGGCATCGAGCCGCTTGACGGCTTCGCCGAGGCGCTGTGCAGCCTCGGAGCGCGCCTGGGCGTCGCGCTTTTCCAGGAAATCCACGAAATCCTCGACCTTGGCCTGGCGCTCGGGTGGCAGGCGCTGGAGCTTGTCGATCAGGGTGCGGGTGTTGACGTTCATAGGCGTCACGCGGTCGTGGAGAGGCGGCGGTTCTTGATCGGGGCGTTGGCCATGAGCCGATCCAGCAGTGGGGCGATGGACGGCAGTGTAGGGCCGGATTCTGGGAAGACCTGGGTGTGCATCGTGCGGGCCCTTTGTGCGCTATAGGCAATGCCTACAATATCCGCTCACCTCACCGGTTGGCCATAGCGGGTCGAAAGATCCCGATGGTAGCCCCGAAGTGTCCTACGTTCCGTGGGAAGTTCAGGCCTCGCCCCGCCGCGGCTCAGTCGAGGACGATGTCGAGCAGGCGTCCGTCGCGCTTGGCGATGCGGCCTGACTTCATGACAAAGTCGACCTGCTCGAGCACGGCGATGTCCTGCAGCGGGCTGCCCTTCACCGCAATGATGTCGGCGAGCCGGCCCGGGGTGAGCGTGCCCACTTCGTCGGCGATCCTGAACAACCGTGCCGTATTGACGGTGGCCGCGACGATGGCCTGCTCCGGCGCCATGCCGGCGCGCACCATGTAGGAGAACTCCTTCGCCGCGAACCGGTGCGGGATACCGCCGACATCGGTGCCGAAGGCGATCGGCACGCCGATCGCCAGGGCCCGCTCGAAGGCGCGGTACTTCTCGCGGTAGTCGCGCGCCGGCCCTGGCCGCTCGGCGATGCTGAAGGTCGGCACCAGGTAGATGCCCTTCGCCTTCATGAGCTTCAGCGTGGCATCGTCGGCGCCGAAGCCGTGATCCACCGAGTCCACGCCGGCACGCACGGCATCGGCGATGGCGTTGCCGGCGTAGGCGTGGGTTCCCACCGGCATCCCCAGTTGATGGGCGGCCTCCACCGTGGCCTGCATCTCCTCGAAGAAGAAGGTCTGCTCGGTGCCGGTGGCATCGTGGAAGCCCCCGGTCGCCATCATCTTGATGACGTTGGAGCCGAGCTTCTTCTGCATGCGCACCGCCCGGCGACAGCTTTCCGGACCGTTGCACAGGGCCGAAGCGGCCGTGTCGCCAGGCTTGGGGTCGGTCTGGCTCATGTCGCCGTGGCCCCCTGGGGCCGTGATCGGATTGCCGGCGGCGAGAATGCGTGGACCGATGAACTTGCCGGCATTGATCCAGTCGCGCACGGCGAACATCGGCAGCGGGCCCGACGCCTGCTCGCGGACGGTGGTGAACCCGGCCCCGAGCGTGGTGCGGGCATTGCGCAGGGTCCAGAGCGTGAGGTCTTCGCTGGTCATCTTGTCCGCCTTCTTGGGCGGATGGTCGCCGCCCGACCACATGAGGTGGCTGTGGGCATCCATCAGGCCAGGCAGGACGAAACGATCGGCGAGATCGACGACTTCCACCGCCGCGCCTGCCGGTACCCCGGCTGCCGCTGCATCGAGCAGCCCGGCGTGCACCGCAACGATGCGCTGGCCGCTGACCACGACCGTCTGGTGGCGCAGCGGCGGCTTGCCCGGTTCGGCGAGCAGCTCGCCGGCGTGGATGACGACGAACGGTCCCGCGGCCGGTGGCGCAGCATCGGTCGCCGCCCCCGACGGCATCGTCACCAGACCGAACAGGATTCCCCACCAGCCGATCGTCATGCGCATCACTTGCTCCCTTCGCAGCGTCACGCCAGGCGCCGGATCATAGCAACACCGCCGCGGCCCTGCGGCCCCGAACGGCTCAGCGGTCGGGTCGATCGATCAGGGCGCGCTTGGCGGCCACCGGCAACTGCTTGATGGCGTATTCGCGCCGCAGGGCCGCCGCCCGATCGGCCACCGGCTCGACGCGCACCAGGCGCACGGGCAGGCGGCTCCTCGTATAGCGCGCACCCCGGCCGGCGTTGTGCTGTGCCAGGCGTGCGGCGGCATCCCGGGCGACGCCGGTGTAGAGCGAGCCGTCGGCGCACTCGACCACGTAGACGTACCAGCCTCGTACAGCGATGTCCGACGCCGGCTCCGGTGCCGTCATGGCGGCGGTGGCGCCGCGGTGAGCACGCCGACCTGCCGGCGTGCCTCGAGCGCGATGCCGGCAAAGGCGAGCGTCAGGCCCAGGTACGGCGGCAAGGGGCCGAGGGCGGCCGGCAGCAGCAGGAGCACCGCGCCAGCGAGGACAGCTCCGAGGAGCCCCGCCCGGCGCTCCTGCCGCCAGATCCCGGCGCCGAGGGCCACCCAGCCGGTGAGCACCGCCAGGAGCACGACGTCGACACCCGGACCGGCTGCACTGGATGGCTCGGCTCCACCGCAGGACAGGGCCGGCGGCACCGACCGGGCGTACCACAGCACGTCCTGCCAGCACGCCGGCTGCAGCGCCCGCCAGCGCCACAGGTCGACCAGCCCGTACACCAGCAGCGCCGCCGCGAACAGGCACACGGCGCCGTGGCCCCAGTCGATACGTGCCCAGCCATGGCCGAGCCGGCGCGCGAGGGTGGCCATGGTGTAGAGCGACAGCGGGCAGGCGAATGCCGCGACGAGCTTCGGCAGGGTGTAGAGGGCCAGGAGGTCCGGCCCCGCGCCGAGCCGGTTGCCGGCGCCGGCACACAGTGTCTCGAGCACCACGGCACCGAGGCTCGCCACGCAGAACAGCAGCAGGGTCGAGCGCGTGGCGGCCCACGCGAGGCCCGCATACAGCGCCACCGCGCCACCGGCGATGGCGACGACGATCAGCAGAACGGAGTACATGGACGTAGTCTAGCGCTCAGAACGCGTGCGGTTTCAAGCGGGTACGCAGAAATGATCAGCCATCACGAAACCCCTGCAAAACCAGCCTCGCACGACCATGCCGTGCGCCGAAAGCTTTTTTTGCTTGGCTCCGGCGAAACCGTGTTTATACTGCGACCCGGGACTTGATCTTTCACTCTCACGGAGTACTGCCAAAATGTCGAAAAAGGGTGGCGCACCGACGAAGTCGGATATCCTGAATCAGATTGCCAAGGACACCAAGCTGTCGCGCAAGCAGGCCAGCTCGGTGCTGGACTCGCTGAATGGGGTCATTCGCAAGAGCCTGCGCAGCAATGGCATGTTCACCATGCCGGGCCTGCTCAAGCTGAAGGTCGTCAAGAAGCCGGCGACCAAGGAGCGCGAGGGCACCAACCCGTTCACCGGCGAGAAGATGGTCTTCAAGGCGAAGCCTGCTTCGAAGAAGGTCCGCGCTCTGCCGCTGAAGGCCCTCAAGAACATGGTCAACTGAGGTTGACTGCGACAGAATACTGAACGACAGGCCGCGGCAGCGCTGCGGCCCGAGTTACCTGCCCGGGGTGGCGCGAGCTGCCCCGGGCGTTTTTTTTCGAAGCGGCGGACGGGAGAAGCCACCCCCATGCGAACTGCCGTGCAAGCGGTACGCCGCCTGGCGGCCGACCTGGCACTGCCGGCCGACGACCTGCTGCGCGACCGGACTTACCGGCGCCTGTGGATCTCGATCCTGATCAGCTCGTTCGGCGGCCAGATCACGCTGCTCGCCGTGCCGCTTACCGCGGCCGTGCTGCTGCACGCCACGCCGACCCAGATGGGCTTTCTGACCGCTGCGGAAGTCAGCGCCTTCGTGCTCTTCTCGCTGCCGGCCGGCGTCTGGCTCGACCGGGTGCGCAAGCTGCCGGTCTACGTGACCGGCGAATCCCTGCTGGCCGTGACCGTGGCGCTCGTGCCGCTCGCCTGGTGGCTCGGCTGGCTGACGATGCCCTGGCTGTACGTCGTCGGCTTCGTCATCGGCAGCGTGCACACCGTCGCCGGCAGCGCGGCGCAGATCGTGCTGACCCAGATCGTCGGGCGCGAACGGCTGGTCGAAGCGCATGCGCGCAACGCGCTCGCCAACTCCACCGCCGAGGTCATGGGCCCGGGAGCAGCCGGGGCGCTGATCCGCCTGACCGGTGCACCACTCGCCCTGATCGCCGATGCGCTCCTGCTGGCGCTGGCGGCGCTGATCCTGCGCGGCATCCGCGTGACCGAAGGCGCCCGCCACACCGGTGCCGCATTCGGCGCGGCGCTGCGCGCCGGCGTGCGCTTCGTCGCCGGCAACCGCCTGCTGCTGACGATGGCCGGCGCAGTCGGCGCCTGGCAGCTCTGCCACCACGCCGCACTGGTGGTGCAGATCCTGTTCGCCACGCGCGAGCTGGGGTTGAGCGCCGGCACGGTGGGGCTGTGCTACATCGCGCTCGGCGTCGGCACCGTGGTCTGCGGCGTCGTCGGCAGCCGGCTCTCGCGGCGTGTCGGCCCCGGGCCGGCCATGGTGCTCGGGTTCCTCGTCTCCGGTGTCGGCTGGTCGCTCGGGGCCCTGGCGCCGGCAGGGCCTGTCGGTGTCGCGGCCTTCGCAGCGA
>JADZBS010000024.1 GCA_020851975.1 Gammaproteobacteria bacterium
AAGATCCCGCCGATCGTCAACCCGAACGGCAGCGACTCGGCCATGTTCGACAACGTGCTCGAACTGCTGGTTCTGGCGGGCCGCTCGCTGCCGCACGCGATCATGATGATGATCCCCGAGCCGTGGTCGAACCACGACGGCATGGACGACGAACGCCGCGCGTTCTACCAGTACCACTCCAGCCTGATGGAGCCCTGGGATGGCCCGGCCTCGATCGCCTTCACGGACGGCCAGCAGATCGGCGCCGTGCTGGACCGCAACGGCCTGCGCCCGTCGCGCTACTACGTCACCCGTGACGACCTGGTGATCATGGCTTCCGAGGCCGGGGTACTCGACATCCCACCCGAGGACATCGTCACCAAGGGGCGCCTGCAGCCGGGCCGCATGTTTCTCGTCGACACGGTGCAGGGGCGCATCGTCGACGATGCGGAGATCAAGCGTGCGATCGCGGGCGAGCGCCCGTACCGCCAGTGGCTCGACGAGCACCTGGTGCACATCGATGCCCTGCCGGCCGCTCCGGAAGTACCGGTACCGGACCAGGACACGCTGCTGCAGCGGCAGATCAGCTTCGGCTATACCTTCGAGGATCTGCGCGTGATCCTGACGCCGATGGCGCGCGACGGCGTGGAAGCCGTCGGCTCCATGGGCAACGACACGCCGCTGGCCGCCCTCTCCAGCCGGCCGCGGCTGCTCTACGACTACTTCAAGCAGTTGTTCGCCCAGGTGACGAACCCGCCGATCGACTGCATCCGCGAGGAGATCATCACGGCTTCCGAGGTGTGGCTCGGATCGGAAGGCAACCTGCTCGAGCCGCAGCCGGCGGATTGCCGGCGCCTGGAACTCGACGGCCCGGTGCTCACCAACGAGCAGTTCGCCAAGGTGCGCCGGCTCGACCTGCCGGGAATCCGTGCCGGTGTCCTGTCGAGCCTGTTCCGCGTGGCACGCGGCGAGAAGGGCATGATCACCGCGATGAAGGAGATCTGCCGGCGCGCGCACCGCATGATCGAGGAGGAAGGCATCAATGTGCTCATCCTCAGCGATCGCGGCGTGAATCACGAGTTCGCGCCGGTTCCGGCGCTGCTCGCCGTCTCCGGCCTGCATCACTTCCTGATCCGCGAAGGGCTGCGGACGCGCGCGAGCCTGGTGCTGGAGACCGGTGAGGCACGCGAAGTGCACCACTTCGCGCTCCTGATCGGCTATGGCTGCAGCGCCGTCAACCCGTACCTCGCCTTCGAGACCATCGAGGGCATGCTGCACGAGGGCCTGCTGACGGGGCTCGACCACAGGACGGCCTGCAGGAACTTCGTCAAGGCGGCCACCAAGGGCGTGGTCAAGGTGATGTCCAAGATGGGCATCTCCGCGGTGCAGAGCTACCACGGCGCGCAGGTGTTCGAAGCCATCGGCCTGCGCCAGGACGTGATCGACGAGTACTTCACCTGGACGTCCTCACGGGTGGGCGGGGTCGGCATCGACGTCGTCGCCCGCGAGACGCTCATGCGCCACCGTGCCGCGTTCCCGCCACGGCGGGTCGATGGCCAGTCGCTGCCGCCCGGCGGCATCTACCAGTGGCGTGCCGACGGCGAGCACCACCTGTTCAACCCCGAGTCGGTGCATCGGCTGCAGAAGGCGGTGCGCACCGGCAGTTACGCCGTGTACAAGGCCTATGCCCGCCTGATCGACGACCAGTCGCGTGAGAAGAGCACGTTGCGTGGCCTGCTCGGTTTCGTGCCTGGCCGCAGCGTGCCGATCGAGGAAGTCGAGCCGGTCGAAAGCCTCATGAAGCGCTTCAAGACCGGCGCCATGTCGTACGGGTCGATCAGCAAGGAGGCCCACGAGACGCTCGCCATCGCCATGAACCGGATCGGCGGCAAGTCCAATACCGGCGAGGGTGGCGAGGATCCGGAACGCTACCAGCCGCTGCCGAACGGAGATTCGAAGAACTCCGCCATCAAGCAGGTGGCATCCGGCCGCTTCGGCGTCACCAGCGAGTACCTGGTCAACGCCCGCGAAATCCAGATCAAGATGGCACAGGGCGCCAAGCCCGGCGAGGGCGGCCAGCTGCCGGGCACCAAGGTCTACCCCTGGATCGCCAAGACGCGCCACACGACGGCGGGGGTCGGCCTGATCTCGCCGCCACCGCACCACGACATCTACTCGATCGAAGACCTGGCCGAACTGATCCATGACCTGAAGAACGCCAACCGCGAAGCACGCATCAGCGTGAAGCTCGTCGCCGAGGTCGGTGTCGGCACCATCGCCGCCGGCGTGGCCAAGGCCCACGCCGACGTGGTGCTGATCAGCGGTCACGACGGCGGCACCGGCGCCTCGCCCCGCACGTCGATCGTCCATGCCGGCCTGCCCTGGGAACTCGGCCTTGCCGAGACCCACCAGACGCTGGTGCTGAACAACCTGCGCAGCCGCATCACGGTCGAGACCGACGGCCAGCTCAAGACCGGCCGCGACGTGGTGATCGCCGCGCTCCTCGGGGCCGAGGAATTCGGTTTCGCCAGCGCACCGCTGGTCGCGATGGGCTGCGTCATGATGCGGGTGTGCCACCTCAACACCTGCCCCACCGGAGTCGCCACGCAGGATCCGCGGCTGCGCGAGCGCTTCGCGGGCAAGCCCGAGCACGTGATCAACTTCATGCGTTTCATCGCCCAGGATGTGCGCGAGCTCATGGCCGAACTCGGCTTTCGCCGGCTCGACGACATGATCGGCCGCGTCGATCGTCTCGAACCGCGCAAGGCGATCGACCACTGGAAGGCCAGGGGTTTCGACTTCAGCAACATCCTCTACCAGCCGGACCTCGGCCGGGAGATCGGCCGCTACTGCCAGATCCCGCAGGACCATGGCCTCGACAAGTCACTCGATGTGACCCAGCTGCTCGACCTCTGCCGCCCGGCCATCGAGCGTGGCGCCAAGGTGTCCGCAGAGCTGCCGATCCGCAACGTCAACCGCGTCGTCGGCACGATCACGGGCAGCGAGGTCACGCGTCGCTGGGGCGCGAAGGGACTGCCCCACGACACCATCCGCCTGCACTTCCGCGGTTCGGCGGGGCAGAGCTTCGCGGCCTTCATGCCCAAGGGCATGACCTTCCTGCTGGAGGGTGACGCCAACGACTATTGCGGCAAGGGCCTGTCCGGCGGCAGGATCGCGGTCTTCCCGCCGGCCGCGGCGCGTTTCAGGGCCGAGGAGAACATCATCGTCGGCAATGTCGCCCTCTACGGGGCGACCGGCGGCGAGGCCTACATCCGCGGCATGGCCGGTGAGCGCTTCGCAGTCCGCAACAGCGGTGCCGATGCAGTCGTCGAGGCTGTCGGCGACCACGGCTGCGAATACATGACGGGCGGTCGCGTCGTGGTGCTCGGGCCGACCGGGCGCAATTTCGGCGCCGGCATGTCGGGCGGCATCGCCTACGTGCTCGACGAGGATGGGACCTTCCCGGCAGCGCTCAACCCGCAGATGGTGGGCACGGAGCCGCTGCAGGATGCCGACGAGATCGCCGCGCTCCGGGTGCTGATCGAACGGCACCTCGCCCACACAGGCAGCGAGCGCGCCAGGACCGTGCTCGGCGACTGGGAGCGCAGCGTGACGCGCTTCGTCAAGGTGATTCCGCGCGACTACCAGCGGATGCTGTCGTGCATCCGCCGGGCCCACGAACAGGGCCTCACCGGCGATGAAGCCATCATGGTGGCCTTCGAGGAGAACGCCCGCGACCTCGCGCGCGTGGGTGGCAACTGACCATGGGCAAGCCAACCGGATTCGTCGAATTCCTGCGCGAACTGCCCGTCGACCGCAGCCCGCGCGAGCGGGTGCACGACTGGGCCGAGTTCCACCATCACCTGGAAGAAAAGCGCCTGCGCCAGCAGGGGGCCCGTTGCATGGATTGTGGCGTGCCGTTCTGCCACACCGGCCGGATCATCAACGGCGGCGCTGCCGGCTGCCCCGTCAACAACCTGATCCCGGAGTGGAACGACCTCGTCTACCGCGGTCTCTGGCGCGACGCACTGACGCGCCTGCTCAGGACCAACAATTTTCCGGAGTTCACCGGCCGGGTCTGTCCCGCACCCTGCGAGGGCTCCTGCGTGCTCGGCATCCACTCCCCGCCGGTCACGATCAAGAACATCGAAGCGACCATCATCGATCGCGGCTGGGAGGAAGGCTGGATGACGCCGAGCCCGCCGCGCGTGCGCACCGGCAAGAAGGTCGTCGTGATCGGCTCGGGCCCGGCAGGCCTGGCAGCCGCCGACCAGCTCAACAAGGCCGGTCACCTGGTGACCGTACTGGAGCGCGACGACCGGCCCGGCGGGCTGCTCATGTACGGCATTCCGAACATGAAGCTCGACAAGCGCGAGGTCGTCGAGCGCCGCCTGCGCCTCATGGAGGAGGAAGGCGTCAAATTCATCTGTAACGCGCACGTCGGCGAGAACGTCGAGGCCATGCTGCTGCTGAAGGACTTCGACGCCACGGTCGTCTGCACCGGCGCCACCCGCCCGCGCGACCTGCCGGTGGAAGGACGCCAGCTCAAGGGCGTGCACTACGCCATGGACTACCTCACGGCGAGCACACGCGCGCTGCTCGCCGGCGCCCCCGACGCAACCCCGATCCACGCCCGCGGGCGCGACGTCATCGTGATCGGCGGCGGCGACACCGGCACCGACTGCGTCGGGACGGCGATGCGCCAGGGCTGTCGCACGCTGACCCAGCTGGAGATCCTGCCCAAACCACCGGCAGAACGCGCTGCAGACAACCCGTGGCCCGAATGGCCGCGGATCTACCGGGTGGACTACGGCCAGGAAGAAGCCGCGGCGAAGTTCGGCAACGATCCGCGCGGCTACCTGACGACCGTCAAGCGCCTCACGGGCGACGCCGCCGGCAGCGTGCAGGAGATCGTGACCGTCGACGTGCGCTGGGAGAACGACGCGCAGGGCCGGCGGGTACCGCAGGAGATTCCCGGCACGGAACGCGCGCGTCCCGCCCAGCTGGTGCTGCTCGCCATGGGTTTCGTCGGCCCCGAGCCAGGCCTCTTGGCGGACTTCGGCGTCGAACTCGACGAGCGCGGCAACGTCTGTGCCGAGCACGAGAAATACACGACCAATGTCCGCGGCGTGTTCGCGGCCGGTGATTGCCGCCGCGGCCAGAGCCTGATCGTCTGGGCCATCAACGAGGGCCGCGGTGTGGCGCGCGAGGTTGACCGCTTCCTCATGGGCAGCACCGATCTGCCCTGAGTGACGCCGCCGATGCCGCGATGCCGGCAGGCGTCGAGCCACTGATTCATGAACTTCTGAGAAATAGTTTATAAATGTTTGTTTTTACAAGCATTTAACGAGTTGTATTTCCAGATGACCTGGCTTTCCCGGGATCAGGCAACGTCCCGGCCGGCAGCGCATCCCTTTCGGACATAATCGTTCTGTGGCGCAGGTCCAGCCCCGGCCATCGTGGCTGCGGCAAGATCGTCGGCTCATCTCGAGGATGCTGGATAGTGGCAGTGACGCGCACCGAGTCCGGGAACGTGGAGCGGCTGGCGCCGGCCGACGCCGAGGCCCGTCCCGGGCGGGCACGCCAGTTGGCGGAAGCCGCCTGCCGCGAGGTCGGGCAGGTCATCCTCGGCAAGCCGCAGGAGATCCGCCTCGCCATCACCTGCCTGCTCGGACGCGGGCACCTGCTCATCGAGGATGTCCCCGGAGTCGGCAAGACACTGCTCGGACGCAGCCTCGCCGCCGTGATGGGTCTCAGCTTCCGCCGCATCCAGTTCACCAGCGATCTGCTGCCGGCCGATGTGGTCGGCGCTTCGGTGTTCGACCGTGAGCGTGCGCGGTTCGAGTTTCACCCCGGCCCGCTGTTCGCCCAGGTCGTCCTGGCCGACGAGGTCAACCGCGCCACGCCGAAGGCGCAGAGTGCCCTGCTCGAGGCCATGGAAGAGCACCAGGTCAGCGTCGACGGGGTCAGTCACCCGCTGCCCGCCCCGTTCTTCGTCATCGCCACCCAGAACCCGGCGCACCAGGTCGGCACCTATCCCCTGCCGGAATCCCAGCTCGACCGTTTCCTGATGCGCGTCGGGCTCGGCTATCCGGCCGAGCCGCTCGAGCGCAAGCTCCTGCGGGGCGAAGACCGCCGCGAGCTGCTCGGTGCCCTGCGTCCCGTGATGGGCCTGGCCGAGCTCGCCGAGCTGCAGGCTGCTGCACGCCACGTGCAGGTCACCGACGCCGTGCTCGACTACGTGCAGGCCCTCGTCCGCTTCACGCGCGAGTCGCCGCAGTTCGAACTCGGCCTGTCGCCACGCGCCGCCGTCGACCTCGTCACCGCAGCGCGCTGCTGGGCACTGGTCAATGGTCATCCCGGCGTCTATCCGGAGGACGTCCAGGCCGTGTTCCCGGCAGTCGCCGGCCATCGCCTGCAACGGCACGCCGAACTCGCACTGCAGGGCACGGATGCCGCCCGGCACGTGCTCGGCGAAGTACCGATTCCCTGAGTCCCCGGCCGGGTACCGGGCGGCAGCCTTCCGTGCGCAGCCTCTGGCGTCGCCTCACGGCCAGCCTCGGTGGACGGGCCCGCGGCTGGGCCCTGCGCCGGCAGGGTCGCGATCCGGTTTTCGTCACCCTGGAAAGCCGTCGCATCTACATCCTGCCGACGCCGGCCGGCCTGGTATTCGGCCTGCTGGTGCTGACCATGCTCGCCGGGGCCATGAACTACAACAACAACCTCGGCTTCGCGCTCGCTTTCCTGCTCGCCTCTCTCGGCGTGACGGTCATCTACCACACGCACCGCACCCTCGCCGGATTGCGCCTGCGCCTCCTCGGTGCCGAGCCGGTGTTTGCCGGCGATCCGCTCGACGTGCGCCTCACGCTCGTCAACGAAGCGGC
>JADZBS010000025.1 GCA_020851975.1 Gammaproteobacteria bacterium
ATTCCTGCAGCTCGCCTCGGCCCATCATCTGCTGGTCGAACCGGGCATCAGCTCGGAGTGGAAGATCTTCAACACCAGCTACGCCATGTACCTGGCGGTGCTCGGCAGCATGATCCACGCACTCACCGTGCCCGGTACCATCGAGGCTGCGCAGCGCAAGCTCGGCTACAACAAGGGCATCTTCGAGTGGCTGCGCAAGGCGCCCTGGGGCAACCCCGCCTTCTCGGGCGTGTTCATGTCGCTGGTCATGTTCGGCTTCCTCGGCGGCATCTCCGGCGTGGTGCTCGGCACCGAGCAGATCAACCTGATCATGCACAACACGCTGTACGTGCCCGGCCACTTCCACGCCACCGTGGTCACCGGCACCACGCTCACCTTCATGGCGGTGAGTTACCTGATCGTCCCGCTCGTCCTGCAGCGCGAGGTGATGTTCCCCCGCATGGCGCAGTGGCAGCCGTACATCTTCGGCATCGGCGCCGCCGGCATTTCGCTGTTCATGATGGGCGCCGGGACGCTGGGTGTGCCGCGGCGTCACTGGGATGTCACCTTCGCCGATTCGCCCTTTGGCTTCGAGTTCCCGTCGGCTGCCTTCATGATGCTGGCGCTGAACGGCATTTCTGCCATCCTGGCCGCGACTGGCGGACTCATGTACGTCGTCAACATGGTCGCCTCGGTATTCTTCGGCAGGAAGACGGGAGACGTGCCGCTCAAGGTGGCGGCTCCGGCACCGGGCAAGGTGGCAGCAGTCGGCGCCTATGGCAGCGCCGGCACCCTGAACATCCCCGGCACGATCACCCTGGTCGGCATCTTCTTCGTCTCCTTCGTGCTCTATTACTACGTGAACTGGAAGTACCTCGCCGAAGTCTGGCCGCTGAGGTAGGACCATGAGTCCCGGCACGGCGCGCAGGCAGGGCCTGAGCGGTGCCTGGCGCGCGCTGGTGCCGGTTCTGCTGTGGCTCGCCGCCAGCCCGGCCGCCGCGGCCGGGCCACTGGACCCCGATGAATCGTTGCGCCGCAGCCAGGCTGCCATCGGCGGCGTGGTCGGAGATCACCGCTTCGTCGACCAGCAGGGCCGCGACCTGCGCCTGATGGCACTGCGCGGCCGTCCGGTGGTCCTGAGCTTCATCTACAGCAGCTGCGCCTTCGTCTGCCCGACCATCACCACGAGCCTCGCGCGCGTGACCGACATGGCCCGCGACACCCTGGGTCCGGATCGCTTCACCGTCGTGACGGTCGGCTTCGACGTGCGCAACGACACCCCGGAGGCCATGCGCCGTTATGCCGCCGAGCGGGGCATCACGGCTCCCGACTGGTTCTTCGCGAGTGGTGACCAGTCCACGGTGGACGCACTCGCGGCAGAGACCGGGTTCTCCTACGTGCCGCTCGGGGGCGGTTTCGATCACATCACTCAGGTTACAATTCTCGACGCCGACGGACGGGTGTACCGGCAGGTATACGGCCCCGAGTTCGAGCCGCCGATGATCGTCGATCCTCTCAAGCGGCTTGCCCTGGGAATGGCCGTCGGCGACCGGCCGGTGGCCGACTTCCTGTCCCGAGTACGCCTGATATGCACGTCATACGACCCGAAAAGCGGCCGTTACCGGTTCGACTATTCCCTGATTCTGGAGATTGCCATCGGAGTGAGCTGCGCGCTGGCCGCGCTCGCCTTCGTCGTGCACGCCTGGCGGCAGAACCGGGCAGCACGCACGGCCGGTCACTGATGACGTTGCGGCCACCGGCCGGGGTCAGGGCATGAACTGGCTCAAGCGACCCCTGCGCGCCATCTTCGACCGGGTCGAGTCGATGCTCGACGCGGTCTTCGGTGCGCAACACAACCCGCTCGCCCAGCTCGGTGCCCTCGGCTGGTACCTGTTCTGGCTGATCACCGCGAGCGGCATCTATCTCTTCGTTTTCTTCGACACGGGCGTCACGCAGGCGTACGAGTCGATCGAATCGATCTCCCGTGACCAATGGTGGGCTGGCGGGATCATGCGCAGCATCCACCGCTATGCCTCCGACGCCCTGGTGCTGGTCGCCTTCGTGCACCTGTTGCGCGAGTTCGCCCTGGACCGCATGCGTGGCGTGCGCTGGTTCGCGTGGATCACGGGGCTGCTGCTGGTGGGCTTCATCTACGTCTGCGGCATCACCGGCTACTGGATGGTCTGGGACCAGCTCGCCCAGTACGTGGCGCTCACCACCTCCCGCTGGCTCGACGTGATACCGATCTTCGCCGAGCCGATCTCGCGCAACTTCCTCAGCAATACGGAGCTGAGCGGGCGGTTTTTCACCCTGATGGTGTACATCCACATCGCCGCTCCGCTGCTGATGCTGTTGTTCATGTGGGTGCACATCCAGCGCTACAACCACGCCAGGGTCAATCCGACACGCCCGCTGATGATCGCCACGACGGTCGCCTTCGTCGCGTTGTCCCTGCTGATGCCGGCCCTCAGCCAGGCACCGGCCAACCTCGACCAGCTTGCCGCCTCGGTCGGCCTCGACTGGTTCTACATTCCGCTCTATCCGCTCGTCGACACGCTCGGCGGAGTGACGCTCTGGGGCCTGGTCATCGGCATCTTCGTCGTGTTCGCGGCGCTGCCCTGGGTACCGCCCCTGCGCAGGGCACAGCCAGCCGTGGTCCACCTCGACAACTGCAACGGCTGCGCGCGTTGCTTCGCCGACTGCCCGTTCAGCGCCATCACGATGCAGCCGCGCAGCGACGGCTCGGGCTTCACCGAGGAAGCGGTGGTTGACCCGGATCTCTGCGTGAGTTGCGGCATCTGCGTCGGCGCCTGCCCGACGGCCACGCCGTTCCGCCGTGCCACCGCACTGGTGCCCGGCATCGAGCTGCCGGAATCGAGCATCGCGGACCTTCGCGAACGCGTCGAGAAGCTGTGTGCGGGCGGGCCGGGTGGGCCGCCGCGCATTCTCGCCTTCCGGTGCGCGCACGGGGCGGCCGTCGAATCCGTGCCGGGTGCGGACGTCGCCGTCATCGACGTGCCCTGTACCGGCATGGTGCCGCCGTCGTTTCTCGACCTGATCGTGACCCGTCGGATGGCCGCGGGCGTGCTGCTGGCCGGGTGCCGCGAAAGCGAGTGCCATCAGCGGCTCGGCGTGCGCTGGACCGAGGCGCGTGTCGCGGCGGAACGCGATCCGTACCTGCGCGACCGCGTCCCGCGGGACCGCGTGGCGGTGTCCTGGGCAAGCCCGGCGCAGAAGTCCGTGCGTGCCCGGGCCATCCGGAATTTCGCCACGGCGCTGGCGGGGCTCGATCCGGCATTGCCACGCAGCGCAACGGGTTCGCACGCCCCCTGGCGCGATGCCGCCCGGCGGCTGGCCCGCCCGCTGCGCTGGGCGATCCAACTGCTGGTCGCCGTCGGGATCGGGACTCTCATCGTTCGGTACTCGGATTCGCCGGCCATTACGCTGCGGGGTGCCGACGAGGCGATCGTGACGCTGAGCTTCAGCCATGCCGGGCGCCTCAAGGAAGAATGCCGCAAGCTGACGCCGGAGGAGATCGCCCGCCTGGAGCCGAACATGCGCCGGCCGCGCGACTGTCCGCGCGCACGCTGGCCGGTGTACGTCGAACTCGAGCTCAACGGGAAACTGGTCTACCGCGGCGAGCACCTGCCAGCCGGCATCTGGGACGACGGGCCGTCGAGTCTTTTCGAGCGTTTCGCCGTGCCTGCTGGCGCCCAACACCTCACCGCAAGACTGCGGGACAGCGAAAGGGACAGCGGCTTCGATTTCAGCAATACTGCCACCGTGGAGCTCGTGCCGGGCCAGAGTCTGGTCGTCGGCTTCCGGGCGTCCGACGGTTTCTCGTTCAGGTAGGAGCGGGTTTTCTGCCATGGCCAGCGTCGAATGGCGCCCCGAGTTTGCGACCGGTATCGCGGATGTCGACCACGAACACCGCGAACTGATCGGCTGGATCAACCAGACCCTGGCGGCAGCGGGTGACACCGCGGGGGACCCCGGCAAGGTCGGCGACCTGCTCGGCGAGGTTTTTGCACGGATCTCCGCCCATTTCGCGCTCGAGGAACACATCATGAGCGCGCGCCGTTACGACCAGTTTGCCGAGCACAAGCGCGACCACGAGCACCTGCTCGACGACATCCGCGACATCATGGACGACGTCGAGGCGGCCGGCGGGCCGGTCGAGGAGCGGTTCTCGGCGCGGCTGAGCGAGTGGTTCGGCGCCCAGTTCCGCACGCACGATGCACGCTTCCACCAACGCATGCCCGGTGCCTGAGACGGGCGAAAGCGTCCGGTGGCGCGGGTAGCCACCCGGAACCGCGCTGGTATAGTGACCGACATGTCGTTCGATATCGCCATTGCAGGTGCCGGCCCTGCCGGCCTGAGTCTCGCCCGCGCCCTCGCGCCACTCGACCTGAAGATTGCGCTGATCGAGCGGCTGCCGGCTGCACAGCTCGCCGACCCACCGTTCGACGGTCGCGAGATCGCCCTCACGCAGCTCAGTGCGAAGCTCATGCGCGAACTCGGCCTTTGGCAACGCATCGATGCTGCCGAGATCTCGCCGCTGCGCAGTGCCCGCGTGCTCAACGGCCCGTCCCCGTTCGCCATGGTGGTGGAGCCCGATCAGCAGCACGGGGAACTCGGCTTCCTGGTGCCCAACTACCTGATCCGTCGTGCCGCCTTCGATGTCGTCCGCGACCAGCCCGGCGTCACGCTCCTCGACGGGCGCAGCGTCCGCCGCATCCGCACGGATGCCGATGCGGCCGTGCTGACGCTCGACAACGGCGACACCATCACCGCACGACTCGCCATTGCTGCCGACAGCCGCTTCTCCGAGACCCGCCGCGCCATGGGCATCGGCGCGGACATGGTGGACTTCGGGCGCACCATGATGGTGTACCGCATGGACATCGAGCGACCCCATGACAACGCCGCCTGGGAATGGTTCGGCTACGGACAGACGCTGGCGCTGCTGCCCCTCGCCGGCAACCGTGCCTCGGTGGTGCTGACACTGCCGCATCACCAGATCGAGGCGCTGCTCGCGCTGAGCGACGAGCAATTCGATCGTGACATGGAACGGCGCTTCGACCATCGGCTCGGCGCCATGCACCTGGCGAGCACGCGGCATCCGTATCCGCTGGTGGCCGTCTACGCCCGGCGCTTCACCGCCCGTCGCTTCGCCTGCGTCGGTGACGCCGCTGTCGGGATGCATCCCGTCACGGCACACGGCTTCAATTTCGGCCTGCGCGGTGCTGTCACCCTTGCCCGCGGCATCGCCACCGCCCGCCAGCGGGGTACCGACTTCGCTGCAGCCGATGTCCTGGAACCCTGGGAGCGCGAACACCGCATCGCGACCCGGCCGCTGTATCTCGCCACCAACGCCATCGCCCGGCTTTACTGCGACGATTCACCGCCAGCCCGCCTGGTGCGCAACCTGGCGTTGCGCACCGGCCAGCAACTCGGTCCCGTACGCCATGCCCTCACAGCCGCCGTGAGCGGGACCAGTGAACGGCCGCCGCTGCTGTCGCGGCTTGCCGGCACCGCCCTGGCGACATTGCGGCCGCGGCATCGCGAATCGGCCTGACGGCCGCCGGATTTCGCGGGTCAGTTCGGGGCAGGCTTGAGCAGCGTACCCCGCATCGTGCGACGGAACAGGATCGCGAGCCGCGGGTCGCCGTCGTAGACTTCGAGCACGTCTACCGCGGTGCGCGCGATGATTCGCGCCGCATGGTCACCGCTGTCGTTGAGCAGGATGCCCTCGGCCTGTGCCCGACGCATCAGGTCCGTGAGGAGGGCCCGGTAGGCGCCGTGCACATCCTCGAACAGGCGGAAGTGGCTGTGCCCCATGCGGGTGGCGAGCCGCAGCGCGTCGCGCCGGTCGCGCCACAGGACCAGGTACATGTCGAGCACGCCGTCGATCGCGCGCACCGGGGGCTGACCGGCCAGCGCGCGCATCGCCGCAACGCCGCTCTCGAAAACCGGACGGATGATGCTCGCCAGAACCTCGTCGCGGTTGGCGAAGAGCCGGTAGAAGCTGCTGCGCGCCGCGCCCGCCGCCACCACGATCTCGGCCACGCTGACACCGGCGAAACCCCGGGCGATGAACAGCTGCGTGGCCTGCCGGATGATGCGATCACGGGTGCCACCCGGCCGCAAGCCGGCCATGTGGATGGCCGCAGGCGACCGGTTCACCGGCTGTGTACCGCTATCAGGCATGCTCCTGCCCCCCTGACAGAGACCGCGGCGATCGTATGAAGCCGGCCGATCCGTGTCACTGTGGCAGATTGTCGCGCGGTCGTGTCAGTCGGGTGCAGGAACCTCGATGCGGTGCGCCGCGCCACGCGCGTCGATCGTCTCGAGAACGACCCGCCGGCGCCACACGCGGTGTACGTACTCGAGCACCCTGGTAGCCCGTCCGAGGTCGAGCCCGCGCCCGTCGCTGGCATGCTCGTGCACGAGGTGCAGCGTGCCGTCGTGGTCCAGGTTCCGGACGGCGACCGCGGGTGCACCGAAGTTGTACCTCGGCGCCAGGATGGCATCGCGCAGCGCGTTGATCTCCCGGTCCACCACCTCGACCGCACCGTCCCTGGACGCCTTGAAGCGGAACAGCTTCAGGTCTTCGGCGAGCTTCTCGGTGAGGTGGTTGCGAATGAAGCTGAAGTCATCGTCCTGGTTGCGGATCCTGAAGGCCTGCTCCAGCCCGTGCTCCTCGATGATGCTTTCCCACAGGCAGAAACCGAGATGGTAGGGGTTGATGGCGAGCGAGGCCTGGCGGTCCGCCGCGTGCGGCCGCACCACGTCGGAATGCGTCTTGATGGCGTCCAGGTACTCGTGCTGCGGCAGGAAGTCGGCCTCGCGCAGCAGCCGGGCATGCCAGTACGATGCCCAGCCCTCGTTCATGATCTGGCAGGCGAACACGGGATAGAAGTAGAACGACTCCTCCCGCACGGCGAGAAAGATGTCCCGCTCCCAGCCTTCGAGCTCCGGCGCATACTGGGCGATGAACCAGAGCAGGTCATGCTCCGGATGCGGCGGGATGCTGGCGCGCTGGCGGGGCTCGTGGCTCGGCGCCGGCCGCTCGTCGCCGGGCAGCTGGTGGAAGCGTCGGCGGAAGGTGTCGTCCTCGATCGTCCGGACCGCCGTGTATTCGGCATAGCGCTCGCGGCGCAGCCCACGGAAGACATCGATGTGCGCCTCGAGGGCGAGAGCCGCATCGAGGACACGCTCCACCCGTTCCTGGCCGTGCTCCTCCATGGCCGCCGCGATCTGCCGGGCATGTGAAGCCGCCTGGTCCACGATCCGGTAGCCACCCTCCTGCTGGCTGCGTCGGAACAGCTCGTTGTGCTTCGAGAAGTCCGCGTGCCCGAGCACGTGGGCCACCACCAGCGTGTTCTCCTGCAGGCTGTTGCCGCGGGCAAGGTATGCCCGCCCCGGGTTGCCCGGAAAAACCACTTCGAACAGCCGCGAGTGCCCCATGCGGTGCTGAATCAGCTGGTAGATGTAACGCACGCCGAACGACCAGTGCGGCATGCGCACCGGCAGGCCGTAGACGGCCACTTCCATCATGAAGCTGTCGGGCACCTCCTCGAACTGCACCGGGTAGAAGTCCAGCCCCTGCGCGCGGGCGAGCCCCTCGAGCTGCTGGCCGTATCTCTCGATCGCCGCGGCCATGGATGTGCCTTCAGCCGCCCCCGGCGGCGACCTGGTCCCTGAAGAAGGCGCGGATCGCGTCCCACACGGATTCGTTGGTGGTCAGCGCAAATGCCCCGCCAGGGCAGCTGTCGATGGCATCGCGAAATATCGCCGCCGTCTCGGTCTGCAGTGCCTGCTCTGCCGTGGCGGGTGTTTCCACGTAGCCGAGAAAGCTCGCGACGGATGCCATCTCCCCGAGCGCGGCCCGCGCCGGGCCATTGTCGTCCTTGAAGTTCTCGCCGTCGGATGCGTAGAAGAGGTAGATGTTGTAGCGCGACGGGTCGTAGCGCTGCGCGACGATCTCCCGCACCAGGTTGAAGGCCGTGGACGCCACCGTGCCGCCCGAGCCACGCACCTGGAAGAACTCTTCCTGCGGGAACTCCCATGCCTTGACCGTGTGGGCCACGAACACGAGCTCGAGATGCGTGTACTGGCGTCGCAGCCCCTCGACGACCCAGAAGAAGAATGTCTTGGCAAGCTGGCGATCGCGGTCGCGCATGCTCGAGGAAACGTCCATCGCGAAGAACACCACGGCTTGCGTGGCCGGCTGGCGCCGGCGCACCAGCTGGCGAAAGCGCAGGTCGTCATCGACGAAGGCCGGCCCCGCCGGATCCACCGAGCGACGCTTGAGGCTCTCCTTCAGGGAGCGGCGGCGGTCGAGTCGCGAGCGCACGCCGCGGCGGCTCCAGCCCTCGCGGGTGTAGTCATCGTCATGCGTCGCCCCGGACTTGGCCTGCAGGTTCGGCAGCTTCAGCTCCTCCCACAGCCAGTCGACGATATCGTCGATCTTGAGCTCCAGTACGAGCTGCACGCCGCCATCCTCGTTGCCGCCCTGCCCAGGCCCCTCCTCGCCCTGCTGCTGGCCGGGGCGCGCCAGCCTGTCCCCCGGTCCGACGTCCCCCTGGCCCGCACCGGTCATCTCGTCCGGGTCGCGCAGCCGGAAGCGGAAGTGCTCGAGAAAGCGCACCGGCACCTTGATGGTGCGGCCCTTCTCCCCGCCCAGGATGTCGGCGCTGGCCAGGACCTCCGGCAGCTTGTCGCGCACCGCCTGGCGCACCTTCTCGTTGTGGCGCAGCCAGTCCCGCGCACCGCGCGAGAACAGCTCGTACCAGTCCTGGTCGCCCTCGGCGCAACCGGAAAATGTGGACGGGATGTGCATCGAACCCCTGCCGCAGCCGCGCTGCCCGCCGCTACTCCTGCGACAGCAGCGTGGTGACGTAGTTCAGGGCCTCCCGCGCGCTGTACTCGTCGTAGCCGTACTCGACCACCAGACGTTGCTGAACCGCCGATATCTTCTGGCGCACTTCGTCATCCGGCCGTGCCGCCGAGGTCACGAGCCGCAACACGTCGCGACGCTCCTCGAACAGGTACTGCTCGATCGCCTCGTGCAGGCGCGTGTGACTGTCCAGCGTGAATTTCTCGCCGGCCTTGAAGGCCACCATGGCCTTGCGCACCACCTCCTGCCGGAACGACTGCTTGCCGGACTCGGAGATCTTGATCTTCTCCTCCACCTTGCGCAGGAAGCGCTCGTCCGCCGGGCGGGTCTCGCTGGTGATCGGGTCCTTGACCTCGCGCTGGTCCAGGGACGCCTCGACCTCGTCCAGGTACTTTTCGAGCAGCTGCTGGGCCTCGTCCTCGAAGGATGCGAACAGCGCCCGATGCACGTCTTCCTTGACCCAGCGGTTGTAGAAGTCCTTGCGGGCGATCACCAGGAAGTCGACCCATACCTTCTTCTGGTTGGCATCCATCCGCGCATCGCTCTGGATGGCGTCCTTGAGCGCGAGCAGCATCTCCATGCTCGTGAGACTGCGCCGGTCGCTGCGCGTGATGGCGTTGGAGATGGCATTGATCACGAACCGCGGACTGACGCCGGCCATGCCCTCCTCGGGACAGTCGCCGCGCAGCCGCTCAACCTCGTTGACCGAGAATCCCTCGACATCCTCGCCGGCGTACAGGCGCAGCTTCTTCGGCAGGTCGAGCCCTTCCTTCTCCGGCTTCGTCAGGCGCGTGAGGATGGAGAACACCGCCGCCAGCTTCAGTGTGTGGGGATCGAGGTGCACCGCGCGAAAGGCCGGCGCATTCGACACCAGCTTGCGGTAGATGCGCGCCTCGTCCGGATACGACAGCGTATAGGGGACCTTCACGATCACCATGCGGTCCAGCAGCGCCTCGTTCTCCTTCTCCTGCAGGAACTTGTTGAACTCGGCGAGATTGGTGTGGGCGACGATGGTTTCGTCAAGATGAATGAGCGGGAAACGCGAGACCTTGACGTTCTTCTCCTGCGTGAGCGTCAGCAGCAGGTACAGGAACTCGCGCTTGACCTTGAGGATCTCGATCATCTCGAGCATGCCGCGGCTCGCGGCATAGACGGCCCCGCTCCAGGACCAGGCGCGCGGGTCGCCCTCGTCGCCGATTTCAGCCACCTTGGAGAGGTCGACCGATCCGACGAGATCGGCGATGTCGGCCGTCGTCGGGTCGTGCGGCGCATAGGTCCCGATCCCGACGCGCGAGGCTTCCGAGAGAAACACGCGCTCGACGGGAAACTTCATGAAGTCGCCGTGAAACTCGTCGTCGAGCCTGGCGCGGCTGTAGGGCGAGAGTTCGCCGGTGATGTCGACCCCGTAGGTCTCGCGGAACCGCCCCCGCAGGCTCGCCGGCACCAGATTGAGTGGTGACTCGTGCAGTGGAGATCCCTGCAGGGCGTAGAGGGCGCCGGCGTCCGTGTGGCTGTACTCCTCCAGGCCGCGCTTCATCAGGATCACCGCGGAGGACTTGCCTCCGGACGGCGGGCCGAGCAGCAGCAGGAGCCTGCGGCCCACGTCCGAACCAGCGCTGGCGGCCTTGAAGTACTCGACGACGCGATCGAGCGCATCGTCGATGCCGTAGAGCTCGTTGGTGAACAGTTCCTTCGGGTTGCCCGTTGCGATCCCGGCCTGCGGGTCACGACGCTCGGCCCGGTACCACGACAACATGTCGTAGAGATACTGGTGACTGGAGCGGACGAATTGCTGCGAAGCGGATGGAAAGACATCGCGGAGGAAATCAGCGAAGCTGCCGCGCCAGCGGGTCGCCTTGTGGTGCGATGCAAAGCTCGCCAGCTCGTCCATGAAGCCGTGGTTGCGGCCCTGCGAAGCGTCGCGCCCGGAGTCAGTTACGCTCGTCATGCATAATCTCCTCGTGAGACACCAGAGACCCGCAGAGAAAGCTCCTCTCCTTCGCTGTTGTTGTTGTCGCCCGAGGTTTTCTTTGACGTCGTCTCCCGCTGATTTAGTTCAATGGATCGTCCGGACTCGACCGCGACCCGCCCTGTTCATGCTCGTCGCCAGACTCGTATTTCACTGAACAGAAGTCTGTGAGACCAATCACAGTCTCCTCATCTTTTATACATAAGCGCCGGTCTCCACAAGCAGCGGCCCAGAGGCCCGCGGATCGGGCTGCTGTCCCGCGTCAAGCTGCGTTGTGGAGCGCCACCAGCCGGCGTATTCGCACCGGTTGCCTCGCGGTCCGCCGGGACGGGCGAGCTGCGGCGCCCCAACAGGCGTGGGGTGATGCCCCGGCGGGCCGCGGGCGCGGATTCAGCCGACGAAATAGTTCTTGGGGTCGAGGCCGAAGGCGCCGGCTTCATGGCCACGCACGATCCAGCAGGCATCCTGCTGGCGCTGGTCGCTCGGGCGACGGCGCAGATCGAGCAGGTGGTGCTCGGCCAGGCGTTGCTTGGCCGCGTCGAGCACGAGCATCACCACCGGGCGCAGCCGCCGCACCCGGTTCTGCTCGATCACGATGCCGACCTCGCCGGTATTGGTCTCGACGATGCTGCCCGTCGGGAACATGCCGAGCGCCTGCACGAACTGTTCCACCATTTCGGGCTGGAACTGCACGCCGGCGAGCGCATTGATCTCGCGCACGGCGTCGTAGGGCGAGCGGGCACGCGCCCAGGGACGGTGGCTGATCATCGCGTCGTAGCAGTCCACCAGGCCGCCGATGCGGGCGAACACCGGGATGTCGGCGCCCTTCAGTCCCCTGGGGTAGCCCGAACCGTCCGCACGCTCGTGGTGGCCGCCGATCATGTCCAGGACATCGGCGTTGATGCCGGGCGTGAGGCGCACCATCTCGACGCCATAGTGCACATGCTTCTTCACGGCCTCGTATTCGGCCGGGGACAGTTCACTGTCGCGTTGCAGGAGGGAGTCCGGCAGCCTGGCCTTGCCGATGTCGAGCAACATGCCGCCCATGGCCAGCGTCTCCAGGCCCTGGCGCTCGAATCCGAGATGGCGGCCGAGTATCACCGCCCACACGGCGCAGGCCACCGAGTGATGATGGGCGTACTCCTCGCGCTTGCGCAGGTAGACGAGCCAGGCCATCGCATCCTGGTTGCGCAGGATGCTGTCGACCACCGGTTGCACCGCAGCCTGCACCTTCTCGACATCGACGCCGGCGCCCTTGCGCACGTGCACCAGCACGTCGGTCATGGTCGCCACCGCACCGTCGAAGGCCCGGATGGCCTGCGGCGCTTCCTTGCGCGTCGGAACCACATTGCGGTAATGCCGATGGTCGGCGAGTCTTGCAGCGACGGTGCCGGTCGGGTCGAGTTGCGTCACCAGCCGCATCAACCGCCCGACGAACGAACTGCTGGTCGCTTCTCCCGCCCGCCCGCCCTGCAGCGCCGCTTCCCGATCGGGTTTCTCCAGGGCCTTGCGGACCCTATCCTGCGGCAGGCTGCAGCGCCCGATGTCGATGTAGACGTGGCGACAGAACTTGCGCAGGAGCTTCAGTTCACTGTCTTCGCGGACCTCGAAGCCATGGAAGATGAACGGCGTCTCGAGCCACGGCCGATCGAGCTGGGCCACATACATGCCCCGCTCGAGGTTGGCGGTATCGATCTTGGTGCGTTTCGACAAAGCCTCGCCCCGCAAGCCGGTGTCAGGACGGCCGCTCGGGCATAATACCGGCGGCGCTGCGTGGCGCTGTGGCCACGGTCACAGTCCGTGGCGCGCCGTCCCGCCGCAGGATCCGCTGTGAACCCGGTCAACCATCGGGTCCGCCGTGCGTTGCACGAGATGCCTTTCCCGGTCGCTGGAGTTACCCGCATGAACCCCCGCCCGTTGCTCGTCGTCGCCCTGCTGCTCGCCGGATGCTCCGGCGCCACCGGACCCATCATCGACACCAAGGGCGTCGACATGACCCGCTACCGGCAGGACCTCGCCGAGTGCGAAACCTACGCCGATCAGGTGTCCACGGGCAGGGCCGTCGGCAAGGGGGCAGTCGGCGGCGCCGCGGTCGGCGCGGCCATCGGCGCCATCGCCGGTGGCGATGCCGGCAAGGGTGCCGGCATTGGTGCCGTGTCCGGCGGGGCCCAGTCGGCTCGACATGCCGATCGCGAAAAGGCCGGCGTGGTCCGCAACTGCCTGCGTGGGCGCGGCTACCGGGTCCTGAACTGACGGCCCGTCGTGCGGCGACCGGCCTGCCGGTCATCCGTCGATCCGGTCACCCGCAACTCACTCCGGTGCCGCCGAGCCCGCAGTAGCCGCCGGGATTCTTCGCCAGGTACTGCTGGTGGTATTCCTCCGCGTAGTAGAACGGCGGTGCCGGCCCGATTTCCGTCGTGATGGACGGGTAGCCAGCGGCGCGCAGGTGCTCCCCGTACGCCGCGCGCGTGGCCTCGGCGGCGAGGCGTTGCGCCTCGTCGAAGCAATAGACGACGGAGCGATACTGGGTGCCGACGTCGTTTCCCTGGCGCATCCCCTGCGTCGGATCGTGTGCCTCCCAGAAAACGCGCAGCAGGGACTCGTAGCCGATAGCCTGCGGGTCGTACACGACCAGCACCACCTCGCTGTGACCGGTGCGCCCGGTGCACACTTCCTCGTAGGTCGGGTTGGGCGTGTGGCCACCCGCGTAGCCGACCGCCGTGGTGAAAACACCTGGCAACTGCCAGAAGCGCCGCTCCGCACCCCAGAAGCAACCGAGTCCGAACAGGCCCTGGCGCAACCCGGGCGGGAATGGCCCGGCGAGCGGATGGCCGTTGACGAAATGCCGCTGAGGCACCCACAGCGGGGTGGCGCGGCCTGGCAAGGCATGCGCGGCCGTCGGCAACTGCTGCCTGAAATTGCGCTCCTGCATGTCCGTGCTCCACGAGACCATCGCTGGTCGGATAGTGCCGCACCCGGGCGCTGAGGCGCCACGTTCCCGCAGCCTGCAGGCGCGATGCTACATTAGGCCATCGTGATTCCCGATTCCGATCATCAACCGGCCGTCCCGACCACGCGCCGCAGGCGGACGCCGAGATCTGCTCACCCTGCAGAACAGCGAGATTATCCGACTGCATTTGCGCGGTTGAGGCCCGCACCACGCCCAAGGCGGCGTCTCTGACGGCACCGACACTCGGCATGCCACTGACGTCGCAGGCGCCCGGTGCCGCTACACAGCGGTTGTGCCATGCAGCGAAATCGTTCGTGAACTGGGAAATTGCCAGGTCCATGTCCGCAATGGCCGCATCCGTCGGCAGAGACCACGCTGCAAAGCCCGTCGGATCCGTCGCACTGAGCGGTCGGTTACTCACATAGCTGTACGGATTGAGACTTTGGGGTTTCGCCAGGTTCCCGAGCACCGGATCACCCGACAGGAACCGCCCGAGCTTCGGATCGTACACCCGCCCGTTCATGTGCACGAGCGAGACGCTGTCGAGGTACTCGTGCCCGGTGAAGCCGTGGCGCGTGGTTGCCGTGATCTGGTTCCAGTCATTCTCCGAGGGTACGTCCTGCCAGGTGCTGCCGCGCCGTCCACCGAAGGCGGCAAAGCTCAGGTTCACCACCAGGTTGCCCGCTCCCGCCATCACCGCCGTCGCCGAGCCGAGATGATCGCCGGTGACGTAGAAGGTCGAGTTCGTCGCGTTCGTGCGCCGCGTGTGGATCGCCGTGGAACCGGCCCCGGCCGGGATCAGGTGACGCGGTAATCGGGTATTGCATTTGTCATCGTTCGCTCCTTTCGTTTGCTGTTGAACCGAATGACGTCACCCAAAACGCCGCCGCATCAGACGGGCGGTGCAAACCTGGCGCAGCGAATGGAGCGGGCCGCGTCGCAACACGGGAGCGTGAAGCGCCACTTGCGAAGGGTTTGCGGCGACCGACGCGGCGGCCAGGGTGAAACGGCGATGAGGTCGGCAAACGAATTCGGGAGCGACGACAAGGCCGCAAGACCCACCGATATCGGAGCGGGTTCAACGCAGGCATGAGAATGCCTGGGCACGCTTGAAGGGAAGTCAGCTAAACCGGCGGCTTTCGCGAGATTCGGGTTTTCAGGCGTTCTGGTGGTGCCCATCGGTCGTTCCGGAAACCAGGCGGGCCGGACAGGCCGACCAGGGTGGAGGCGTGGAAGACCTTGAAAACGCGAGATAAAAGGCGGTCGCATAAGCGGCCATAGATGGCACAGAAATAAGCGGTTGAACGCACCTAAGTCAATGATCTACATTGACGTATGGCAAAACGTAAAGCGGACAACAAAGCGGACATGAAAGCGGCGGCAGGCCGGGGCGAAACCGTCTCGGAGATGGAGCCCCTGCTGATCCGCGAGGATTCCCGGCACCGGGGGGAACTCACGGACCTGGCGCTGGAGCTGGCCCAGAGAAGCGCGGGCTTCCGGCGTTCGCTGCCGGCAAGCCTGGTGTCCTCTCTCGCCGATCTGGTCCGGTCGATGAACTGCTACTACAGCAACCTTATCGAGGGCCACGACACCCACCCCGTCGATATCGAGCGGGCGCTCAAGGGCGACTACAGCAAGGACGGCAAGAAGCGCGACCTGCAGCTGGAGGCGAAGGCGCACATCGAAGTGCAGCGCTGGATCGACGGCGGCGGCCTGAAGGGCCGAGCGACGACGATCGAGGCCATCCAGGAAACGCACCAGCGTTTCTGCAGCTTGCTACCCGCAGACCTGCTCCGGGTCGAGGACCCCGCCACGAAGGAACATGTGGAAGTTGTTCCGGGCGAGTTCAGAACCCGTGATGTGAAGGTCGGGCGGCACGTGGCCATCAGCCCGCCCGCGGTGCCGCGGTTTCTGGAGCGGTTCGCACAGGTCTACGGCCGCCTCGGCAAGACCGAGACCATCCTCGCGACAGCGGCAGCCCATCACCGGTTGGTGTGGATTCACCCATTCGTCGATGGCAACGGGCGCGTTGCCCGCCTCATGTCTCATGCCACGATGCTTGAGGCCCTTGACAGCGGCGCGGTGTGGTCGGTGGCCAGAGGCCTGGCCCGAAACGTGGAGGCCTACAAGTCGCATCTGGCGGCCTGCGATCTGCCACGCCGGAATGACCTCGACGGCCGTGGCCCCCTGAGCGAGGAAAGCCTTGCGGAATTCACGCGGTTCTTCCTCACCGTTTGCCTGGACCAGGTCACCTTCATGGAGAAGCTGGTTCAGCCCGAAGAGCTTCGGACCCGCGTACAGCTCTGGGCCGAAGAGGAAATCCGCCTCGATCGACTGCCGCCCAAGTCGGGCTCGATCCTTGAAGCGGTGCTTTACCGTGGAGAACTCCCCCGGGGCGACGCGGCGGCCGTGGTCGGCGCGAGCGACCGCCAGGCGCGGCGTGTGGTATCTGCCCTCCTCGACCGGGGCGTTCTCGTGTCGGCCAGCATGCGCGCTCCGCTGCGGCTGTCGTTCCCTGCCGCTCTTGCATCCCGCTGGATGCCGGGGCTTGTCCCGGAACAGGTGTGAGGCGCGAAGGACGGGTTCGAAAGAAGCCTTTTATCGAGTCAAGATCGACGGCAGTCATCGAAGCCAAAAAGGCCGCCACTAATCCCGGCGAGGCCGCTGATCAAGGCAAGGCCTACGGAGAGAAGCTCGGAGTACCCTACGTCGTTCTCGCCAATGGTGAGGAAATCCGCTTCTGGGAGTACGACCGGGAACCGTTCCCTCGGCTGGTCAAGACCTTTTTCAGCCAGGACGATCTGGAGCGCTGGGCCGCGACAAGGATCGTCCGCAAGGACCCGATGTCCGTCCCGATCGACAAGAAGATCGTCGAGCGGGACTACCAGACTGACTGCATCAATGCGCTTTGCCGGGAGATGACTGACGCAGGGGCGGCGCAAGCTGCTCGTGGAAATGGCAACGGGCACGGCGCGATGTCGGCCACCGCCACCGCCGTCGCCGAGCCGAGATGATCGCCGATGACGAAAAAGGTCGAGTTCGTCGCGTTCGTGCGCCGCGTGTGGATCGCCGTGGAACCGGCCCCGGCCGGAATCAGGTGCTTGTACTCGGTCACCCCCCCACGTTCCCGCAGCCTGCAGGCGCGATGCTACATTAGGCCATCGTGATTCCCGATCCCGATCATCAACCGGCCGTCCCGACCACGCGCCGCAGGCGGACGGCGCTGGTGCTCGCCTGCGCGCTGCATTGCGCTGCCTCGCCACTGCCGGCCAGTGAACCCGCCGGGCCGATGGCCGCACCCGCCGCCGCGAAACCTGTCGACGAAACGGCCGCGCTCGCGACCCGGCGCGAGGCGGCCCAGCAGACCTTCCTGCGACTCAGCGACGAGCAGCGCTTCGAGGAGGCACGCGACATCGCCGCGCAGATCGTCGACCTCACGGCACGCCTGCACGGCGCCGGCAGCATCGAAATGGCGACACCGCTCACCAACCTCGCCACCACCCAGGTGACACTCGATGATCTGGCAGGCGCACAGGGCAACTACCAGGCTGCCATCGACATCGTCGTCCGGACGCAGGGCGCAACCTCGCCAAGGCTCGTCAACCCCCTGATCGGCCTCGGCGAGACCTTCGTGCGCGCCGGCAACTACGAGCAGGCGCGCGACGCCTACCGGCGCGCTTTGCGCATCACCCACATCGACGCCGGCTTCTACAATACGGAGCAGTTACGGATCATGGATGGCCTGTCGGAAGCCTACCTCGGGCTCGACAAGCTCGATCAGGCCACTGCCCAGCAACGCACTCAGGTCGCGATCCAGCGCCGGCGCAGCGGGCCGGACAGCGAGGACCTGGCAGCCGCCCTGCACAAGCTCGGGCAGTGGTACAACCGCACCGGCCAGTATGTCGAAGCGCATGGTGCCTTTCAGGCCGAGCGGCGCATCGTCCGGCAGCTCCATGGCGACACCGATCCGGCCGGCGTCGATGCACTGATCGGTGAAGCGATGTCCTACGCCAACGAAGGGGCTGTCCCGGCCAGCGCCTCGACGCTCAAGCGCGCACTCGATATTCTCGACCAACAGCCGGAACGCGATCATCGCAAGCGCGCCGAGGTCCTGATCGCACTCGGAGACCTCTACATCCTCAACAACCAGCCCAGGGCGGCGGGCCAGCGCTATGGCCAGGCCTGGCAGGACCTGTCGGGCAACGCCGCACTCGAGACCGAGCGCGACAACATCTTCGGGCAGGCGGTCCGTATCGCCGGGCCACGGCTGCCCGACGTCGTCGGCCCGGATGGCAGGGCACGCACGGCGACGGCGACAGGCAGCATGGCGCTGCCGCAGGGCATGGTGCTCGCGGAGTGTACGGTGGAACCCGATGGCGATGCCCGCGACTGTCGCATCGTCGAATCGCAACCGCCCGGTCTGCTCGACGACCAGGTCCGGCGCGCCCTCGGCAGCACCCGCTTTCGCCCGCGCCTCGTCGATGGCGTGCCAGTGACGACCGCCGGCGTGCAGTTTCGACACGAGTTTCGCCATGTGCCGGCCGGGAAAGCCCCGGAAGCAGCCGGCGAGCCGGAGCCGGACGCCAGGGACCCCGCGGGCGAAGCGGGCGAGCGCATCGAATATCCGGAACCGGCCGCCGCAGACGAGGCTGCCGACGCGCCTGACGGATCATCGCCGTGACCGCCTGTCGTGCCATGGTGCTGCCGGCACCCGGTGCGCCTCTGCATGCCGAAACCCGTGACCTGCCGGCACCGACGGCCGGCGAGGTGCTGATCCGTGTGCATGCCTGTGCCGTGTGCCGCACCGACCTGCACCTGCAGGACGGCGACCTGCCCCAGGCACGTTACCCGGTCGTACCCGGCCACCAGGCTGTTGGCGAAGTCATTGCCAGCGGCACTGGCGTGACACTGGCCGTGGGCACGTGGGTCGGCGCGGCCTGGCTGGCCTGGACTTGCGGGAGTTGCGAATTCTGCCGCAGCGGGCGCGAGAACCTCTGCGACCGGGCCGAGTTTCACGGCTGCCAGCGCGACGGTGGCTTCGCCACGCATCTGCTCGCCGATGCCCGCTACTGCATCCCCATGGACCCGGAGCCCGGCCCTGAGGCGACACCTCTGCTCTGCGCGGGCCTCATCGGCTACCGCAGCCTGCGCATGGCAGGCGACGCCCAGGTGCTCGGCATCTACGGCTTCGGCTCGGCCGCGCATCTCATCACGCAGGTCGCCCGCCATCAGGGTCGGCGGGTCATCGCCTTCACGACCCCCGGCGATCACGCCGCCCAGGCGTTTGCCCGGGAAGTCGGTGCCGCCTGGGCGGGTGACTCCGATGCTGCTGCTCCGGAACCGCTCGATGCCGCCCTCGTGTTCGCGCCTGTCGGCGCGCTGGTTCCGAGAGCGCTTGGCGCCGTGAAGAAGGGCGGTCGCGTGATCTGTGGAGGCATCCACATGAGCGACATCCCGGCCTTTCCATACGCCCTGCTCTGGGGCGAACGCGAGTTGCGCTCCGTCGCCAACCTCACGCGGCGCGACGGCGTGGAGTTCATGGCGATTGCCGCCGAAGCCGGTGTGAGCGCCCACATCACCCGTTACCCGCTCGAGCGCGCCAACGAAGCCCTCGACGACCTGCGTCGTGGCGCCATCAGCGGCACCGCGGTCCTCGACTGCTGAATCGGGGACAGTGACCTCAATTCAGGTCACTGTCCCCGATTCAGCCCCCCCGTTTCAGCGTACTCCACCTTGGCCCTGACGATCAGGTCATGGGCCTCCTGCGCCCGGCCGCCGATCTCGTCGATGAGCGCACGCGTCACGCCGGCCGTCGCCTGGCGCCATGCCTCCCGCGACACCGCATCGAGCGGGTGGACGACAAAACCGAGCGCCTGCGCCTCGCCCAGTTCTGCAGCGCCCTGCTCACGAACGACACGCCGGGACTCTTCGACGGCAGGGAAGGACTCCGTGAGAATCCGCCGCTCCTCTGCCGTGAGCGCCTGCCACCAGGTACTCGGCGCGACGATCAGCGACACACCGAGCAGGTGGTGGGTCAGCGTCAGGTGCGGCGCCTCACCGGCGATGCCGGTGCGGGCGTACAGGCTCACCGAGTTCTCGCCGGCCTCGATCAGGCCCGTCTGCAGCGACGGCACGATTTCACCGAAACCGAGCAGCACCGGATCGGCCCCGATCGCCTCGGCGAACAGCCGGGCGTTGAGGCTCGAGGCGATGCGAAACCGCCGGCCGCGGGCATCGCCGGGCGTCAGGATCGGCTCGATCCCATAGACGTCGTGGAACCCGATCTCATACCAGGTCACCAGGTGAATGCCCTTCTCGGCCAGCAACCGACGGTAGAAGCCGGTGAGGTAGCGGTCGTAGACGAAATCCGCCTCGGCCGCGGAGTCGAAGAGAAACGGTGCCTGGAGCACGGCCAGTTCCGGTACGACCGTCGACAGCACCTGGGCCGAGAGGTTGGCGTACTGGATCCGCCCTCGACGCAGCCCCGACAGCAACTGCTCCTCGGAGCCGAGCTGTCCGTAGATCAGGGCCCGCATGCGGATGCGCCCGCCCGAGGCGGCCTCGGTACGAGCCTTGAAGCCCAGCCACAGGGCCTCGCCGGGGGTGTTGGGCGTTGCAGTCCCGCCGATGTTGACGGTGGTACCGCTGCGCTGCCGGCAGCCGGTTGCGCCCGCGGCGACCAGGAGCGCCAGCAGCAGCGCGGTGCAGCAGCGCACCAGGTCCGCTGCCGCCACGCGTCGCCTGGCGTTGCCGCCGTGCATCTGGAGCGCTCTCCTCGCGGTCTGTCTCGAGGCAGCTTAGGAAGGTTATGCTTGCGCGACAAGTCGTACAGGTAACGGCACGGTGCAAGCAATTCTCATGAAATCTCATGGACGCCAGCGACGCAGCCGGTGGCTGGCAGCAGCCTGCATCCTGCTCACCACGGCCCCGGCACTCGCGGCGCCCGACTATGCCGCACTCGATGCCGTGCTGCTTGCCAACGTGCGCAATGGCTACGTCGACTACGATGGCATCGGCGCCGATCCACGGTTCGGACGCTTCCTGACAAGCCTCGCCGATCCACCCGGTAACCTGCCCGACCGCGCCGCCGAACTCGCCTACTACATCAACGCCTACAACGCCTTTGCAATCAAGGGCATCCTCGACGGGCACTCCACGGCCACGCGCTTCGGCCGCTACCGCTACTTCCGCAGTCTCGACTTCAGGCTCGGTGGCCGCGACGTGACCTTGCACGAAATCGAACACGAGCGGCTGCGCCCGCTCGGCGATGCCCGCATCCACTTCGCCATCGTCTGTGCCTCGATGTCCTGCGCCCGGCTCGCCAACCGGGCCTGGCTGCCGGAGCGCATCGACGAGCAACTCGACCAGGCGGCACGTCGCTTCGTCAACGACCCCACGCGCAACCGCTTCGACATCGCGCAAAAGCAGGCCTTCGTCTCGCCACTCTTCGACGTATTCGCGGCGGATTTCGCGACGACTGCCGGTGGCGTACCGGCCTTCCTCGCGCGCTGGGTCGACGATCCGGCCACGCGCGCCGCCCTCGACGAGGGCCGGCTCGCCGTCGCCTACCTGCCCTACGACTGGGATCTCAACGGGAGCTACACCGCGCGGCCGACGGAGTGACGGCCAGCGCGACAGGCCCGGGAGGGCGTCCATGCTGATCAGGCGAGCCGCCGACATCCGGCCATCGGAGATCACACCCGAGTCGGTGTTCCACGGACGCCGCGCCCTGTTGCGGGCGGCAGGCTTCGCCGGTGCGGCCGCGCTGCTCGCGCCGGCGCTGCGGGCCGACGAGATCCCTGGCCGCTATCGCCGGCTTGGAACCCTGAGAAGCAGCCCGCTCAGCGTGCGTGAGACGCCGAACCGCTTCGAGGACATCACGACCTACAACAACTTCTACGAATTCGGCCTCGACAAGGGCGACCCGGCCGCGAATTCGGCGCGTTTCAGGCCGAGACCCTGGACGGTCACGGTGGAGGGCGAAGCCGAGGTCGTGGGTCGCTACACCTACGAGGACATCATCCGGCCGCACCCGCTGGAGGAGCGCATCAGCCGTTTGCGCTGCGTCGAAGCCTGGTCCATGGTGGTGCCGTGGGTTGGATTTCCCCTGCGCGACCTGCTGAAGCGGTTCCGACCGACCTCCAAGGCCCGCTTCGTCGCCTTCGAGACCGTGGTCCGTCCCGAGGAGATGCCGGGTCAGAAAGGCCGCACCCTGGACTGGCCGTACGTCGAGGGACTCACCATCGCCGAGGCCATGCATCCGCTCGCACTCATGGTGGTGGGCGTCTACGGCGTGGAACTGCCGGCCCAGAACGGCGCGCCGCTGCGCCTCGTCGTGCCGTGGAAGTACGGCTTCAAGAGCATCAAGTCGATCGTGAGGATCCGTTTCATGGAGACGCGGCCGCCCACCACCTGGTCCCTGGCGGCGCCGGACGAGTACGGCTTCTACGCCAACGTCAACCCACGGGTCGACCACCCGCGCTGGAGCCAGGCCACGGAGCGACGCATCGGCTCGGCGCTCTTCTCGCCCAAGCAGCCGACGCTGCCCTTCAACGGCTACGCCGCCCAGGTGGCTGCGCTCTACGAAGGCCTGGACCTCGTGCGCAACTTCTGATCCGGGCATGCCGACGCTGCGCCAGGTCCGGCTGATCGGCAAGCCGGTCGTGTTCACGGCGGCGATGCTGCCGCTGGCGGGTCTCGTGGCTGGTGCTGCCGGCGTGCCGGCTTTTCAGCTCGGCGCCAATCCGGTGGAGACCATCCAGGACACCACCGGCATCTGGGCATTGCGCCTGCTGCTGCTGACGCTCACGATGACGCCGCTCGGCTGGCTCACCGGAAGATCCTGGCCGTTGCAGTTCCGGCGCATGCTCGGTCTCTTCGCCTTTGCCTACGCCGCGCTGCACTTCACCAATTACCTGCTGCTCGACCGTGCGCTCGATGCGGCCGAAATCCTGGCGGACATCGGCAAGCGCCCGTACGTCACCATCGGGGTGATCGCACTCACGCTGCTCCTGGCACTCGCCGCCACCTCCACGGCAGCAGCGCGCCGCCGGCTCGGCCGGCGCTGGCAGGCGCTGCACCGGCTGGTCTACGCGATCGCCATCCTCGCCTGCTGGCACTTCTGGTGGCAGGTGAAGAAGGACGTCACCGAACCGGCCGTCTACGCCTCGATCCTCGGGGTCCTGCTCGCCGTCCGCCTGGGCCGCCATGCCCGGCTGCGAGGTTACAGGTTGTAGCCGCGCTCCTCGTGCAGCGCGATGTCGAGCCCCTCGGTTTCCTCCTCCGCCGTCACCCGCAACGGCGTCAAGGCGGCGACCAGCTTGAGGATGATGAACGTCACGCCAGCCGACCAGGCGAGCGTTGCCGTGGCGCCCAGGAACTGTATACCCAGCTGCACGATGAGCAGGCGGCCATCGGCCGGATCGATGCCACCGAGCGCGGCCGCACCGAATACGCCCGTCAGCACCGTGCCCATGAACCCACCGACGCCGTGCACCGGAAACACGTCGAGTGAATCATCGATCTGCAGCCGGCGCTTCACGTATTGTGTGGCCCAGAAACACACCGTGCCGGCGAGCAGGCCGATGGCGAGCGCCCCGCCCGGGCCGACGTAGCCGGAGGCCGGCGTGATCGTGCCGAGCCCCGCGACCATGCCGGTGACGATGCCGAGCACGCTCGGCTTGCCGAACTTCAGCCACTCCTGGCAGATCCACGCGAAGCAACCCGCCGCCGCGGCGGTGTGGGTGGCCAGCATCGCCATGCCGGCCGCACCGTCGGCGGCCACCGCGCTGCCGGCATTGAAACCGAACCAGCCGACCCAGAGCATGCCGGCACCGGCCACCGTGGTCGGCAGGTTGTGCGGCGGCATCGGCTGCATCGGGAAGCCGCGGCGGCTGCCGAGGACGAGTGCCGCGACGAGCGCGGCAATACCCGCGTTGATGTGCACCACCGCCCCGCCGGCAAAGTCACGGAAGCCGAGGCTGGCCAGCCAGCCACCGCCCCACACCCAGTGCGCCACGGGGATGTACACCAGGAGCAGCCAGAGGACCGAGAACAGCAGCATCGCCCCGAAGCGCATGCGTTCGGCAAAGGCACCGACGACCAGCGCCGGGGTGATGATGGCGAAGGTCATCTGGAACATCAGGAACACGGACTCGGGGATATTCGGGTAGGCCGCATGCACCGCCCCGGCATCGAGGCCGGCGAGCAGCACCCGCCCGAAGCCACCGATGACGGCATGGCCGGCGCCGCCGTCGCCGAATGCCAGGCTGTAGCCGACCAGCACCCAGAAGATCGACACCACCGAGGCGATGGTGAAGCACTGCATGAGCACGGAGAGCACGTTGCGCGCGCGCACGAGGCCGGCGTAGAACAGGGCCAGGCCCGGCAGCGTCATGAACAGGACCAGTGCGGTGGCCGTGAGCATCCAGGCCGTGTCGCCGCTGTCGGCGGCGGCTGCAACCGGCCACGCCAGCAGCACACCAGCGCCCGTCACCGCATGGCCGAAGCCGATCCTCATCGCGCCTGCCCTCCCGTCCAGGGACTCCCCCTACAGCGCGCTGTCGCCCGCCTCACCCGTGCGGATGCGCAGCGCCTGCTCCAGGTCGATCACGAAGATCTTGCCGTCTCCCACCTTGCCGGTGCGTGCCGCAGCCGTGATGGCCTCAATGGCTCGCTCGACGAGATCGTCGGCGACCGCTACCTCCACCTTGGCCTTCGGCAGGAAATCCACGACGTATTCGGCGCCCCGGTAGAGTTCGGTGTGGCCGCGTTGCCGGCCGAACCCCTTGACCTCCGTGACCGTCATGCCGTTGACCCCGACCTCGGCGAGTGCATTCCTGACGTCGTCGAGGCGAAACGGCTTGATGATGGCGGTAATGAGCTTCATCGACGAATTCTCCTGCTGGCTGCGGTCACGGCCCCGCGGCAATTCTAGCCTGAAAGCCACGCCGGGCGGGGCGCGCCGGGCCGGTGCCCGGGCTACTGCCGGTACACCCAGCGCAGCAGCGCCGCCTGGGCGTCCTCGCCCCAGCCGCTGGAATTCTGGATCATCGTCACGGCGAACTTGCGCCCCGAAGCGGCATGGACAAAGCCGGCCAGAGCCCGGACGTTGTTGAGCGTGCCGGTCTTCAGGTGCATGTGGCCGGCGGCCGGCTCACCGCGGAAACGGCGGCGCAGCGTGCCGTCCAGCCCGGCGAGGGCGAGCGAGGACTCGAACTCGGCACCCAGCGGACCGGACTCGACCTCGAGCAGCAGCCGGGTGAGGCTGCGCGCCGTGATCCGGGTGTCGCGAGCCAGTCCGGCACCGTTGCCGATGGCGAGACCCGGGAGGTCCAGGCCCAGCCGCGACAGGGTCTCGGTGGCCGCGCGCTGGCCCTTCTCCACCGTGGCCGGGGCACCAAAGCGCTCCGCGCCCATGGTGAGCAGCAGGTGGCGCGCCATGACATTGTTGCTGAACTTGTTGATGCCCTTGATGACGTCGGTGAGCGGCAGGGATTCGAGCGTCGCGAGCGTCCTCATCCCGGTGGCCGGGGCCGCCTGGTGGCGAAACCCGCCGCGGATGGTGCCACCAGACTCCTCCCACAGGGCGCGGAACAGGCCGTAGGCGTAGGCCGGGCCCTTCATCAGGCTGCGCGTGACGCGGTACTCGGCGCACTGGCGGCTGAAGCGCCCGGTGAACGTCGCCTGGTCGATGCCCTCGACGTTGGCCACGGTGAAATTGATGCGGTTGCGGGGGCCGCCGCACTTGCCGTCGACGAGCTGCACCTGGTTGCGGATGCGCAGGTTGGCCGGCAGCGGGTCGGCGCTGATCGCCACGCGGTTGGCCGCCGGGTCGGGCCGGAAACCGAACTCCACCGCCTGGAAGTTCACCAGCAGCGCGTCGGGCACCACGTTGTAGGTGCTGTAGGGCCGGCCGTCGAAGTCACCGGCGCGGGCGCTGCCGACGTCGAAGTAGCTGTTGTCCACGACCACGTCGCCGCCGATCTCGCGGACACCGCGCTGGCGGATGGCACGAACCAGGAGCCAGAAGCGCTCCATGACCAGGTAAGGATCGCCCTGGCCCTGAAGATAGAGGTCGCCCTCCAGCACACCGCCGCGCGGTTCCGCGGCGGCGAGCGCCTGCGTCTTCCACGTGTAGGTCGGCCCAAGCGACCGCAGCGCCAGGTAGGTGGTGACGAGCTTGATCGTCGAGGCCGGGTTGCGTGGCGCATCGGCGTTGAATGCAAGAAGCGGTTTGTCGCGGCCGACCTCCTGCACGACGGCGCTGAACGTGGCCGGCTCGATCTTCGCCCGCATCAGCGCCGTACCGACTGCATCCGGCAGGCCGGGTACGGGCGCGGCCTGCGCGCCGGCGAGGAACACCAGGAAAACGAAGGCGGCGCGCAATCCCTTGAAGCGCATGCTTGACGGTGCCCGGGGGTCGACGGAAACAATGAACCGTCGTGATTGTGCCGAAAGCCGTGCGCATGGGTCCAGCATCATCAGCCATCCTCACCGCCACGGCTGCACTCTGCGTGCTCGGCGCCGCAGCGGGCGGCGCCACGGTGGCACATGCCGGCGAGCCGGCGCCAGCCCGGTTCCCGCTGGCTGATCGCGGACCGTTGAACGGCCTCGTCGGCATTCCGAACGGCTGGACGCAACTCCTGCAGGGTCCGGCGGCGGAACTGTCGTGGCAGATCACGAACAACGCCATGGGCGAGCGCGCGACCGGCGAACGGCTGCTCCTCGACGGCGAGACGCACACCGTCACGCTGCGCTGGCAACACCCGCTCGGCGAGCGCCTCGCCATCGGCGTCGAACTGCCGTGGATCGCCCACGGCGGCGGCTTCCTGGACGGCAGCATCGATGCCTGGCACGACGCGCTCGGCCTGTCGGAAGGGATTCGCCCGCTGCTGCCGGCCCGCGATCTGCGCTACATGTACGACCGGGCAGGTCAGCCGCGTGCCGGGGCCGAGGACTCGACCTCGGGCCTGGGCGACCTGCGCACCACGCTCGCCTGGCGGCTCATGACGCCCGGCGCGCAGCGCCCGGCCCTCGACCTGACGGCCGATGTCGAATGGGCCACCGGCGATGCCGACCGGCTCACCGGTAATGGCGGTACGGACCTCGCCGCCGGCCTGCGCGCCGGTCGCGGCGGGATCGCAGGAACTCCGGGCCTCGGGCCGCTCGGCTGGAGCGCGCAGGCGGGGCTGGTGTGGCCGGGCGACGCCGATGAGCCGTTGCCGCCGGCAGCCGGGCAGTTCTGGTACTACGACACGGCGCTCGCCTGGGCGGCCACCTCAGCGCTCGACCTCGTCGTGCAACTGCAGGGCCACGGCGGAGCGTGGCAGAGCCACGTGACGATGCTCGGTGACACGGCGCTGCAGCTCGGCCTGGGCGCCATCTGGCACCCGCGCCCGCGTCTCGGCCTGAGGCTCGGCATCTTCGAAGACCTCAGGACCGATACCACGCCGGACTTCGCCATCGAGCTGGCGCTGACCTACCGGCCGGGCTCAGGCCTTGCGCCGGGGGCGCTCGATGCCGAGTGAGCGGATGCGGTCGGCGAGCGTCGTCGGCTTGATGCCGAGCAGTTCGGCCGCCCCGCCCTTGCCCGAGATGCGCCAGTCGACACTCTCCAGGGCAGCGAGGACGTTGCGCCGTTGCTGCTCGCGCATCTCGGCCTCGGTCATGAAGCTGCGCTGCGTGCCGGCTGCCGCCGACACCGCCGCGGGCGCCGGGTTGATCGCTGGCACCGGGGCCGCCACGAACGTCGTCAGGGGCAGGTCGAGGTGCAGCGGGCCGCCGCGGGCGAGGATGACGGCCCGCTCGATGACGTTCTTCAATTCCCGCACGTTGCCCGGCCAGTCATAGCGGCGCAGCGCCTCGACCTGCTCCGGCGTCAGCGGGACGTACGGGCGGCCGAACTGGCGACACACCTGCTCGAGGAAGTGCGCCGCGAGGCCGACCACGTCGTCGCCGCGCCGGCGCAGCGGCGGCACGTGCACCGGGAACACGCTCAGCCGGTAGTAGAGGTCCTCGCGGAAGTCGCCGGCCTCCACCGCCTTCTCGAGGTCCTTGTTCGTGGCCGCGATCACGCGCACGTCGACCTTGCGGGTGCGGTCGTCGCCGACCCGCTCGAATTCGCGCTCCTGCAGGACCCGCAGCAGCTTGCCCTGCAGGGCCAGCGGAATCTCCCCGACCTCGTCGAGGAAGATGGTCCCGCCGTCGGCCAGCTCGAAGCGGCCGACGCGGTCGCGATGCGCCCCGGTGAAGGCACCGCGAACATGCCCGAAGAACTCGCTCTCGAAGAGCTCGTCCGGGATGGCCGCGCAGTTGACCTTCACCAGCGGCCCGTCGGCACGGCGGCTGCGGGCATGGATGGCGTGCGCCACGAGCTCCTTGCCGGAGCCGGTCTCGCCGATGATCAGCACGCTCGCCGGCGTACCCGCCACCGCCTCGATGCGCGCCAGCATCGCACCCAGCGCCGGGCTCTCGCCGACGATGCGGCCGAAGTTCATCGAGACGTTGACTTCCTCGCGCAGGTAGTCGCGCTCGCGCTGCAGTTCTTCCTTGAGCCGCGCGATCTCGGCGTAGGCATCGCGCAGCTTCGCTTCCGCACGGTTGCGCTCGGTGACGTCCTTGCTCGCCACGAGGAGGCGCACCACGTTGCCTTTCTCGTCCCGCTCGGCGCGGGAGGAGAGCAGCACGTCGAGGATCTCGCCGCTTCGCGTCGGCATCTGGCGCGACACGTTCTGCATGTCGCCCTGGCCGATGATCTCGCGCAGGCGGCCACCCATCAGCGGCTGGCGCGCATCGTCGGTGATGAAGTCGAGGATCGAGCGGCCGATGACCTCGTTGCGCTGGTAGCCAAGCTTGGCGAGCCAGTGGTTGCTGACCGCGATGATCCGCCCTTCGGCATCCACCGTGTGCAACATGGCCGGTGTCGACTCGTAGAGATCGAGATAGCGGCGTTCCAGCCGTTCGCGATCCGACGGTTCCTCGAACAGCGACACCGAGTAGAGCAGATTGCTGCCGTCCTTCGCGTAGACCGCAACGGTGGTGGCGAGCAGCTGCAGTTCGCGCCCGTTCTTGGCACGAAACTCCACCGGCACGTGATCGAGGCGCCCGGTGCGGCGGAAACACGGCAGGTGCTCCTCGCGGATGCGCCGCGCGCTCGCCGGCGTGGCGATTTCGTCGGGACGGCGGCCACGCATCTCCTCGCGGCTGTAGCCGGTGCGTCGTTCCCACTCGTCGGTGACGTCGATGAACCGGCCCTCCCCGTCCATCAGGGTCACCATGACCGGAAGGCTTCGCAGCAGGCGGTTACTCGGACTATCGGGAGTCGTCATGCCGCGAGATTAACGGAAAACCGGTTTACGGCGCTACGAATTTCCGTGGTATACGATTTTCCGTCATGGCAGATTTTTCCTAACTCGTTGTTTTTCAATAAAAGACCATCTTGGCACGGTTCGTGCTTTAGGGAAGCTGCGTACCAGGATGGGTACATGAAGGACGAGGAGTCACGCACATGGAAATGGTTTTGAAGGCAGTGTCCCCCGGACGGGAAGCGCGCGAGCGTTTGTCGGCCATGCTGGTGGCCGCCACCGTGACGTTCCTGGTGTTCGCGGCGATCGATGCGGGCTTCACGCCCCATGCCACGGATCTGGCCAGCCGCGCACTGGATCTGTCGGTGATGGCGCTGTAGCCAGCCACCGCTCTCGGAGATCGAGACAGGACGAACAGACGAACTTCACGCGCGCACGCAGGGCTCATCCTCCCCCGGCGGCGCGCAGGAAGCGATGGCCCAGAGCCATCCCGACGCAGGCGCTTGTCCCCCCAACTGCCTGCGAACGCCAGGGCCCGCATGGCCGGCCGCCGCTGCTCCAGCGGTTGCCCTCCCCCCAGAGAGCCATGCGGGCTCTTTTTTTCCTTCAGGACGATCTACACAGGCGGCAGTCCGTGCCGTCATGCTGCCGCCACGTCGGCGGCGGAACGCGCCGGCGCGATCAGGGCCTGCAACGGACATCAGCGACGAGTCTTGAGTTGTGCTCAGGGCAGGAAATCTTCGATCTGGCTGCCCGAGATCAGGTTGTCCATCGCGGCGTAATGCTCCGCCGTCTCGGCATCGATCACCGGGAGCCGGACACGCGGCGTGTGGATGAACGCATCGAGCTCTCGGCGATTGCGCGCCGTCTGGCTGCCGCAGACGAAGCCGCCGAGCAGTTCTCCGAGCACCGTCGGGCAGAGCGCGCCCTGCCATCACCTCAGATATCAGATGATGGCATCAATGAAAGCAAATGGCGCACGGTCCCAAATGCGAGGTACGCACGTGGAATCGGTGCCGGTGTTACTGTTTCGCAGATACCGAAACCGTAACACCGGCACCTCTTTCGGGTTCGTTTTCACCTACGCTATGCGGCCATGCACCCGACGAACCCCGCGCCCCCACCGGTGAGCCGCGCCCGCCTGATTCTCCTGCTCGGCACCATCTGCATGTTCGCGCCGCTCGCGATCGACATGTACCTGCCGGTATTCCCGATCATCGCCGGCGAACTCGGCGTGCCGGTGGCCACCATCCAGCTGTCGCTCTCGGCCTTCTTCGTCGGCCTCGCCGTCGGCCAGCTGCTCTGGGGTCCGCTCTCGGACCGCTTCGGCCGCCGTCCGCCGCTCGTGGCCGGCATCGCCCTGTTCACGGTGGCGTCCATCGGCTGCGCCCTCGCCCCGGATGCCACCACGCTGATCGTCCTGCGTGCGCTCCAGGCGCTCGGCGGCTGCGCGGGCATGGTGATCACGCTCGCCATCGTGCGTGATGTCTATGATCCGCAGGAGGGCGCCGGTGTCATGTCCCGACTGTGGCTGGTGTTCGGCCTGGCGCCGATTCTCGCCCCGTCGATCGGCGCCTGGGTGGTGCAGTTCGCCGGCTGGCGCACGATCTTCTGGATCCTCACCGGCATCGGCGTGCTGTGCCTGGTCGCCACCGTGGTCCTGCTGCCGGAGACGCGTCCGGCTGCCATACGCGACGCCCAGGAACCCACGGCCCTGATTCACGACTACGCGGCGCTGCTCGGTGACCGGCGCTTCGTGGGCCTTGCGGCCGCCGTTGCCTGCTGCCATGCCACGGTGCTCGCCTACGTCACCGCCAGCCCCTTCGTATTGATCACGGTGTATGGGCTCGAGCCGACGCAGTACGCCCTGCTGTTCGCGCTGGCTGCCGCCGCCCTGGTGGCGAGCGCCCAGTGGAATGCACACCTGCTGAAGCGCCACGCGCCCGCCGTACTGTTGCGCCGGGCGAGCCTGCTGCCCCCGCCGCTGGCCCTGGTGCTGGTGGCAATCACCTGGCAGCGCACGGGTGGCGTCACGGCGCTGATGACGACCCTGCTGGTCTACCTGGCCGTGACGGCGCTCATCCGCCCCAACGCCACCGCCTGCGCACTGGCGGGCCATGGCAATCGCGCCGGCACCGCTGTCTCGATCATCGGCAGCCTGCAGTTCCTGCTGGCGACGCTCGCCGGCGCCCTGATGAGCCTGATCGACGATGGCACGGCCGTGCCGATGGCGCTGACGATGACCCTGTTCGCCACGGCGGGTCTGGCGCTGTATCGCGGACTCGCGGAGCGGTCGTGAGGCGCCGCTCGCCGGCCAGGATCAGGTCTGCGGCGGCGGATTGCGCACGCCGAGCTGGCGTGTCTTCTGGAGATACCCGTTCAGCTGTTCCGGGCTGAGGCTGGCCTTGAGCCGCTGCAGCCAGCGGCGCGCCCAGGCGAACTCGAGCGCGAGGATGGCGAGCCCGGTCGGGATCACGATCAGCGCCGGCCCCGGGGTCACCAGCATGATCACGCCGATCAGGATCACGGTCCCGCCGAGCAGGGCGATGACGATGCGGCGCGCCAGCCGGTACCCGCGCCTGCCCATTTCAGCGAACACCGGGACTCCCGTGGATGGCGTGCAACCGGATCCCGGGCGCCATGGGCCGGCGGATCAACGGAAACGGGCCTGGATCGCGTCGAGCGCCTTCTGGCCCGGGTTGAGCTTGTCGTAAGGCACCGAGTTCAGCGGCTGGTCGGGCAGCGACTGGACCTGGTGCATGTCGGGCTTGGCCTCGTCGATGAAGAGCAGCCCCGTGACGATCTCGCCCCGCGCCTGGTGGCGCGACACGTAGTCGAAGGCGCCGGTGCGGTCGGTGGCGTCGTAGTCGGCACCCACCTTGTGCAGCAGCACGCGGCTGCCGTCGTGCAGGGTTACTGCCTGGACGGTGCCCGCTGCCTGGTCGGAACGGATCTCGGTGGCCGGCGGCACGTAGTCGGCATAGGTCACCGCCTGCGCGTGCTGGCGGGTGAACTGGTAGCTCTTGGTCGAGCCTTCGTGGTCGTTGAACGTGACGCAGGGCGAGATGACGTCGACGAGCGCGAAGCCACGGTGGCGGATGCCGGCCTTGAGTAGCGGCACGAGGTGAGCCTTGTCGCCGGAGAAGCTGCGCGCCACGAAGGTGCAACCGATCGACAGCGCCAGCAGGCAGGGATCGATCGGCGGCTGCTGGTTCACGTCACCCTTCCTGGCCTTGCTGCCGATGTCGGCGGAGGCGGAGAACTGGCCTTTCGTGAGGCCATACACGCCGTTGTTCTCCAGCAGATAGAGCATGTTCAGGTTGCGGCGGATGGCGTGGCAGAACTGCCCGAGCCCGATCGACAGCGTGTCGCCGTCGCCTGACAGGCCGATGTAGACCAGCTCGCCGTTGGCGGCATTGGCGCCGGTGGCCACGGAGGGCATGCGGCCATGCACCGAATTGAATCCGTGGGAGGCCGAGGCGAAGTAGGCGGGTGTCTTCGACGAACAGCCGATGCCGGAGACCTTGGCCATGCGGTGCGGCGGGATCGACAGCTCGAAGGCCGCCTGGATCAGCGCCGCGGTGATCGAGTCGTGGCCACAGCCGGCACACAGCGTCGACATGCCGCCTTCGTAGTCACGGACCGTGAGCCCCAGCTCGTTGCGCGGCAGCCCGGGGTGGGCAACCTTGGGTTTGGCGAGAAAGCTCATGCGGCTTGACCCCTGGCCATGTCCTGATTGATGCCGTCGACGATGGAGGCGGCCACGATCGGCAGCCCGTCGTAGTGCAGTACGGCGACGAGTTTTTCCGGGTCGACGCGCGTCTCGAGCAGCAACAGGCTGCGCAATTGGGCATCCCGGTTCTGCTCGACCACGTAGATGCGGTCGTGCGCGTCGAGGAAATCCTGCACCTGCCGGGAGAACGGGAATGCCTTCACCCGCAGGTAGTTGGCGCCGACACCCGCTTCGGCGAGCCGGGCGCGGGCCTCGCGCACGGCCCCGTCACAGCTGCCGACCGAGATGATGCCGACACGGTGCCGGTCCGACTGCTCGACCACGGGCGTGGGCACGTACTGCCTGGCCGTCTCCCATTTGCGGCGCAGGCGGTCCACCACCGCCTGGTACTCCTTCGCGTCTTCCGTATACGCGCCGTACATGTTGTGGCCGGAACCGCGCGTGAAGTAGGCGCCCTTGGCGTGCACGCCGGGCAGCGAGCGCCAGGGAATGCCGTCCTGGTCGACGTCGAGGTAACGGTGGAACTTCTCGATCTTCTCGAGCTGCTCGCGGCTCATCACCTTGCCGCGATCGGGCTGGTAGGCCGGGTCCCACTGCAGGTCACGGCACATCCAGTCGTTCATGCCGATGTCGAGGTCGGTGAGCACGATGACCGGCGTCTGCAGGCGCTCGGCCAGATCGAAGGCCTGGGCGGTGAGGTAGAACGCTTCCTCGGGATTCGCCGGGAACAGCAGCACATGCCGGGTGTCGCCATGCGATGCATAGGCACAGGCCATGATGTCGGCCTGTTGCGTGCGCGTCGGCATGCCGGTCGACGGCCCGCAGCGCTGCACATTGACCAGGACGGCGGGGATCTCGGTGAAGTAACCGTAGCCGAGGAACTCGCTCATGAGCGAGATCCCTGGTCCGCTGGTCGAGGTGAAGGCCCGGGCTCCGTTCCAGCTCGCGCCGAGCACCATGCCGATGGCGGCCAGCTCGTCCTCGGCCTGGATGATGGCGACATTGGTGCGGCCGGTGTCCGGGTCCTTGCGCAGGCGTTCCGCATGGCGCTTGAAAGTGTCGATCACCGAGGTCGACGGCGTGATCGGGTACCAGCCGACGACCGTGGCGCCCGCGAACAGCGCACCGAGCGCGGCGGTGCTGTTGCCGTCGATCATGATGTGTCCGCCGGTGGCATTCATCGCCGTGGCACGGAACGGCAGCGGGCAGGAAAAGTTCTCCCGGGCGTAGTGGTAGCCGAGGTCGAAGGCCGCCTGGTTGGACTCCAGGAGCTGCGGCTTGGCGGCGAAGCTGTCCTGCAGGAGCGCGCGCACGACGGCCAGGTCGAGGTCCAGCAATGCGGCGAGCACGCCGACGTAGGCGATGTTCTTCATCAATACGCGCTCGCGCGCCCGCGTGAAGCGCTCGTTGCACAGCCGCGCCAGCGGCACGCCGAGGATGGTGATGTCGTCGCGCGCGAGCTGCTTTGCCCGGGGCCAGGTGGAGTCGTAGATCAGGTAGCCACCCGGGGCGACGTCGTGCAGGTCCTTGCGGTAGGTCTCGGCATTCATGGCAACCAGGACGTCGACACGACCCGAGCGGCAGATGTAACCGTCCCGGCTGGCACGGATCTCGTACCAGGTCGGCAGCCCCTGGATGTTCGACGGGAAGTAGTTCTTGCCGGCCACCGGGATGCCCATGCGGAAGAATGCCTTCATGAGCAGCGTGTTGGCGCTGGCCGAGCCCGTGCCATTGACGTTGGCGATCTTGATGGTGAAGTCGTTATCGCGCGGTTGCTTGCTCATGGCGGCGTGTCTTCCGGGCTCACCGCCGGCTCGGGGCCCGGCGGTCGCTCGTGGCGGGTTGGTTGTCCTCAGGTGCCGGTGCGGACCGGGGCCAGGGTACCGGCGGTGTCATCGGCCGCGTACGGTACCTTCAGCGTGAATTTCTGCATGTCCCAGGCACCGGTCGGGCAGCGCTCGGCGCACAGGCCGCAGCGGATGCACAGGTCCTCGTCCTTGACCATCACGCGGCGCGTCTGCGGCAACTCCGCCGAGACGTACAGGTCCTGGCCAGTATTGACGGCAGGCGCCGACAGGCGCCGGCGCAGTTCGGCTTCCTCGCCATTGCCCGTGATGGTCAGGCAGCGCGTCGGGCAGACGTCCACGCAGGCGTCGCACTCGATGCAGAGCTTCGCCGTGAACACGGTCTGGATGTCGCAGTTCAGGCAGCGCTCGACTTCCTTCGTGAACTGCTCGGGCGTGTACCCGAGCTCGACCTCGAGGTTGAGCTTCGAGAAACGCTCCTTGAGGCTCACATGCGGCATGATCCGGCGCTCGACCGGGTCATAGGCGTTGGAGTACGCCCACTCGTGCATGCCCATCTTCGAAGTGGCCAGGTTCATGCCGTAGGGCGGGCGCTCGCGCAGATCCTGGCTCTGGCAGTGGCGGTGGATCGAAATGGCGGCCTGGTGGCCGTGTTCCACCGCCCAGATGATGTTCTTCGGCCCGAAGGCTGCGTCACCGCCGAAGAACACGCCCGGTCGCGTACCCTGGTAGGTCGACGGATCGACCACCGGCACGTCCCACTTGTCGAACTCGATGCCGAGGTCGCGCTCGATCCAGGGAAACGCATTCTCCTGGCCGATGGCGAGCACCACGTCGTCGCAGGGGAAGAGTTCCTCGCCCACCACCTTCTCGGCGGTGATGCGACCGCGCGCGTCGAACTCGTACGCCATCTTCTCGAAGACCATGCCGGCAAGCTTGCCGTTCTCGATGACGAAGGACTTCGGCGCGTGGTTGACGACGATCTCGACGGTCTCCTCCTCGGCGTCCTCCAGCTCCCAGGGCGAGGCCTTGAAGAACTGCCGCGGCTTGCGTGCCATCACCTTGACGCTCTTCGCGCCGAGCCGCAGCGAGGTGCGACAGCAGTCCATCGCCGTGTTGCCGACGCCGATGATGAGCACCTTCTCGCCGATGCGCTCGACATGGCCGAAGGCCACCGATTCCAGCCAGGCAATGCCGATGTGGATGTGTTCGCTGGCCGCGTCGCGACCGGGAAGCTTCAGGTTCTTGCCCCGCGGCGCACCGCTGCCGACGAACACCGCGTCGAAGTTTTCGGCGAGCAGCGCCTTCATGCTCTTCACCGGGGTGCCGAGGCGCAGGTCGGCGCCCATCCCGACGATCATGCCGATCTCCTCGTCGAGGACTTCCGCCGGCAGGCGGAACGAGGGGATGTTGCTGCGCATGAGGCCGCCCGGCACCTCCAGGGCCTCGAAGATCACCACCTCGTAACCGAGCGGCAGCAGGTCGTTGGCCACGGCGAGCGAGGCCGGGCCGGCGCCTACCAGGGCGACCCGCTTGCCGTTCTTCTGCCGGACCGGCTTCGGCAGCAGCGCCGTGACGTCGTCGCGGTTGTCCGCCGCCACGCGCTTCAGCCGGCAGATCGCCACCGGCTTGTCCTCGACGCGACCGCGCCGGCAGGCCGGCTCGCAGGGCCGGTCGCAGACGCGCCCGAGGATGCCCGGGAACACGTTCGTCTGCCGGTTCAGCATGTAGGCATCGGTGAAACGGCCCTGGGCGATCAGGCGGATGTAGCCGGGCACGTCGGTGTGGGCCGGGCACCCCCACTGGCAATCGACGACCTTGTGGAAGTACTGCGGATCGGAGATGTCGGTAGGCTGCATGCGCGTGGCTCTGGGACCCGCCAGGGCGGGCCGGCTCCGTCAGGCGTTCGAGGGATGATGGACCGTCGTGGCGACGAAACGTGCCGGATTATACATACCGGCATTTCAAAGCATATCGCGTGTTGCACGGTCTTGCGCGGCAGTGAAGAATCCGATCCGCAGCGTCCAGCTGCCCGACCCTCGGCCCGTTTCATCGGAAGAAATCTTGATGTCAAACAATATCGCTCCGGCACCGTCCGTCATGCGCTACACGGCGCTCGCCCTCCAGCTCGCCACCCACTGCGTGAATGACTGCACCGACCGCCCGAGTGCCCGGGCGCGCATGACGCAGAGCATTGCCCGGGCGCGCCGCGCCATCGCCGGCAGCAAGGCCTTCGTGAAGCAATACAGCGGTGGCGAGGTACGACTCGTGGTCCTGCCCGAGTATTTCCTGACCGGATTCCCGATGGGCGAATCGGTGCCGGAATGGCGCGACAAGGCCGCCCTGGCGATCGACGGACCGGAGTATGCCGCTCTGGGCGAGATCGCCCGCGATGCCGACCTCTACCTGGCCGGCAATGCCTACGAAGTGGACCCGCACTTCCCGGACCTGTACTTCCAGTGCTGCTTCATCATTGCCCCGGACGGCCAGGTCGTCCTGCGCTACCGGCGCCTCGTCTCGCTGAGCGCACCGACACCGTACGACGTCTGGGATCGCTACCTCGAGATCCACGGCCTCGATGGCGTGTTCCCGGTGGCAGACACGCCGATCGGGCGCCTCGCGGCGATCGCCTCCGAGGAGATCCAGTACCCGGAAATCGCCCGCTGCCACGCCATGCGTGGTGCCGAAGTGTTCGTGCATTCCACCAGCGAGGTCGGCAGCCCGATGTTGACGACGAAGGAAGTCGCGCGCCGGGCACGCGCGGCCGAGAACCTCGCCTACGTCGTCTCTGCCAACTCGGCGCGGCTCGAGGGCACGCCGATCCCCGCGGATTCGGCCACCGGCATGTCGAAGATCGTCGACTACCGCGGCCTGGTACTGGCCGAAGCGGCGTGCGGCGGCGAGTCCATGGTCGCCTCGGCCACCATCGACCTCGACGCGCTGCGCGCGGCCCGGCGCCATACCGGACTCACCAACATGCTGGTGCGCCAGCCCTTTCAGGCCTACGCGGAAAGTTACGCCCGCACGGTGTTCCACCCGGCCAACCGGCTGCTCGATGGCGGGCAGGTCCGCACACCGGCCCGGGGCGAGCTGACCCGCTGGCAGGTGGCCGACATCGAGGCCCTCGGCAAGGCGCGCATCATCTGATGCCGCTGCCGCGGGCCCTGCCAGCGGCCGGGCTGAACCGCACCTCAGGACGCCGGCGGATCGAGCCAGGCCTTCAAGGCGGCGAGGCGCTCGCGCTCGGCGGCCAGCATCGATTCCCTGAGCGAGCGAACGGCCAGGGCTTGTTGCGGGAGTTCGTCGATCATGGCCCGGATGGCGTTTGTCACGCTCTCCGTCGAGTTGCCACTGTAGACGGCCCCGCCGTGGAACACCTCGCGCGTCACCGCGGTGTCTGACAGGATCATCGGCCTTCCGGCCGCCACCGCCTCGTACGCGCCGCAGACGAGACAGTCCTCGCGCCGGGTCAGGTCGATGACGAAGTCGGCGGAGAACAGCAGCCCGAAGTACTCCGGCCACGGCAGGAAACCGGTCAACCGTACGTTCGGTGGCAGATCCTCCGCGGCGACGCGACCACGGTCCCGACCCGTGACCAGCACGGTCAGCCGGTCGCCGAAGGCGCCCGCGGCCTCGATGACCTCCCTGAACGGCTCGTCCGGGGCAAAGGTGCAGACGAACAGGGCCGTGAGGCGCCCCGCCTCGCCGCTGTGTCGTTGGAGGCCGGCGAATGCCCCGAGCGGCAACGGGTCCGGCATCCGGAACGGCCGGCCGCCATGAGCACGAACATAATCGGCCATCCCGGAATTCGTAACGATACACAGGTCCACGTGCCGGAAGGCGAACTTGGCTAGACTATTCAGCAACCGGCTCCTGCCCTCCATCGGGAACAACGCCGCGTTGTGAGCGTCCATCACCAGCCGCCTGCCGTGCAGCGGCTTGAGGAGCACGCACAACAGACTCAGGACCAACGATGGATTCTGGAAGAAGACGGTCGCCAGCTTGCCCCGGAACAGGACCTGCACGGTATCGAATGCGCTCCGGGCGTACCGCCAGAGCCGGTTGCCGCCATGGATGATTTCCACGATCTCGACGCCCAGCGCCGCTGCCATGCTGCGGTTACGCGTGTGCGCCTGCCACGTCAACCATACCGCTGAGCCCGATTCCATGGCGCGAGATTCTATGCTGTCCGGCCCATGAGCGCTGAACGACCCCTGTTCTTCCCCGACCAGCGGGGCCATCGGCTGTTCGGCGTGTATCACCCGCCGGCAAACGTGACGGGCGGCCCGGCCGACACGGCCGTCATCTGCTGTGCACCGCTGTTCGAGGAGAAGCTCTGGGCGCACCGCGTCGGCGTCAACTTCGCGCGGCAGGCCGCTGCCGCCGGCTGGCCGGTCCTGCGCTTCGACTACTTCGGCGACGGCGACAGTGAAGGGCTGTTCCGGGAAGCGAGCCTCGCCACGCGCGCCAGCGACGTCGGTGCCGCCATCGCCCATCTCTCGGCGCAGGAGTCGATGTCACGCTTCATCCTGCTCGGCCTCGGGCTCGGTGCGGTCATCGCCCTGCAATCGCTCGCCCGACCCGGCGTGCTGGGCGCCGTCTGCTGGCAGCCGGTCGTCGACGGCCCGAGATACATCGGCGAAGTCCTGCGCCTGAACCTGGCGGCGCAGATGGTGCTGCACAGGAAGGTCGTGCGCACGCGCGATGAACTGGTCGAGGACCTCCGCCGGGGGGAAACCGTCAACGTCGAAGGCTACGAGATCACGCAGGCGCTCTACAAAGAGATCGCGGCCATCGACATGAGGGCGTTCATGGCCGCCGTCACCCGCCCCACCCTGGTCCTGCAGATTGCTCCGGATGCCGCGACCGAGCCTGCCTACCGGGAACTCGCCGCGATCGAGCCAGGCGGTCTCCTGACCTTCGGCGGCGTGCGCGAGGACAGGTTCTGGACGCAGCAGATGGCCCTGTACCCGCCGTGCACCGAGCTGTTCTCGCGGTCGCTGTCGTGGATGTCCGCGCTTGCGGGCCACGGGACGGGAGCCTGAGGCATGGAACGGGCGGTGAAATTCGTCAACCGGGCCGGCCTGGAGATGTTCGGGATCCTGCACGAACCCGACGGATCCACGCGTCCCGCGCACCGGACCGGCATCCTGATCCCGGTCAGTGCCATCAAGCCGCGCGGGGGCTCGTTCCGGCTGCACACGCTGCTCGCGCGGCAGCTTGCCCGCGACGGCTATTTCGTGCTGTGCTTCGACCCGGCCGGGGTCGGCGACAGCGAGGGCGAATTCGAGCACAAGCTGCTGATGAGCCACTACCTCGACATCCAGAACGGCCGGTACGACCAGGATCTCAGCGACGCGTCGCAGTTCTTCAGGGCCGAGTGCTCGCTCGCACACCTGCTGCAGCTCGGGCTGTGCGGCGGTGCCATCTCCGCGCTGATCAACGCCGGCCGCGCCGGCGACGTCGATGGCCTGATCCTGCTCGGCCTGCCGGTCTTCCGCGAGGACGTGCAGCGCTTCGGGCGCGGCGTCGACAACGCCGCGAAGATCACCTCCCCGGAGAAGGCCCTGGACGTACTGGGGCCGAAGCTGCGCAAGCTGCTGTCGGCCGACTTCTGGTGGCGTCTGGTCACCCTGCGCGTCGATCTCGCCGAGGAAGCCCGGCTGGTCGCCCGGTCCGCCGGAATACTCGCCCGCAACGCCTTGCGCCCGCGCCGGTCGGCCGCGGACGCCGGGCGCCTGACCTCGCGGAGCGCGCCGCTGTCGAACCACCCCCGCTACAACCCGCTGTTCCAGGGCGCGCTGACCCGCTTCCTGGAACGGCGCGGCCAGGCGCTGCTGGTGTTCGGTGCGCTCGACCATGCCACGTCGATCTTCCGCAGCGAGTTCCTCGATCCGGCCGGCGATCGGCTCGAACCCTACGCCAGCCAGTTCACGGTAAAGGTCATCGAAGGCGCCAATCACATCTTCTCGGCCGGCGACAGCCAGGCGGCGCTGTTCTCGCAGGTCAGCGCCTGGCTCAGGGAACGGTATCCCGCGTGACCGCCGCCGACCGGACCTGCCCGGGCACGAGCGCCGCACCGTCGGGACGGCCCAGCCGATGAGTACCGCGCGCAGGCTTTTCGTCGGCGGCGCCAGCAAGACGGCACTCGCGGTGCTGCAGGTCCTCGTCGGCTTCTTCATGATGCCGTTCCTCGTGCACCACCTCGGGGACCGGTGGTACGGCATCTGGACCATCCTCGGCAGCGTCATCGGCTACTACCACCTGTTCGACTTCGGGCTGGCGGCCACCGTCCAGCGCTTCGTCGCCGGCGCCTTTGGCCGGAACGACACCGAGGGCGCGAACATCACGGTGAACATGGCGCTGGTACTGTACAGCGCGCTCGCGCTCCTGATCTTTACCTGCACCGTCCTCCTCTACCTGGTCATCGACCGCTTCGTCGATGATCCACGGGATGCGCAGGTGGCCGGCCTCGTCCTGCTGATCCTCGGCTTCAGTTTCAGCCTCGAGTTCCCCTTCAAGGCCTTCGCGGGGCTGGCTTCCGCGAAGCTGCGCTACGAGTTGCTCAGCCTCAACCGGATGGCCGTATTGCTGCTCAATGCAGCATTGACCGTCTTCTTCCTGTCGTCGGGATACGGCATCGTCGCGCTCGCGCTGATCTCCTTCATCTGCACGCAGATCTCCAACATCGGTTTCTTCCTGATCTCGCGCAGCTGCTTCCCGGACCTGCGGATCGACCTCCGGCTGTTCCGCCGCGAGCAGGTCCCGGAACTGCTCGGCTACAGCTGGTGGTCGTTCCTCGCGACCATCAGCTCGCATCTCAAGTTCAGGGTCGATAGCCTGGTCATCGGCTACTTCCTCGGGCCGGTCCAGGTCACGCACTATTTCATCGGCGCCCGGCTCGTGGAGTACTTCCGCACCGTGATCATCCAGACGACGGACATCGCGATGCCCGTGCTGGCGCGATACCACGCCCTGAACCAGGAGAACATCCTGGCCGCGCGGGTGATGACGCTGACGAAGCTCAATGGCGTGCTGGCGGCGTTCGCCGGCGGATTCCTGTGCCTGATCGGCGAGCGCTTCATCACGCTGTGGATGGGTGACGGCTACCAGCAGTCCTACGCCGTCCTGGTGATCCTCGCGCTCGCCTCGACGTTCGAGCTGCTCCTGCAGCCAACCCGCAGTGCGCTGTTCGCCGCCGCGCGCAACAGGCCGTATGCCCTGTCGGAACTCGTCGAGGCACTCTGCAACGTCGTGCTGAGCATCGCCCTGGTCCAGGGCCATGGCCTGGTCGGCGTCGCCCTCGGCACGGCCATTCCCCTGTTCCTGATCAAGATGGTGTTCGTGCCGCTGTACGCGGCGCGCGCCCTGGGCCTGGGCGCCGTGCGCCTGTACGGCGCCATGCTGGGGCCGGTGGCACTGGCCGCGGCGTTCCTGTTGCTGGTCGGCCAGCTTGCGAATCCGTTTCTGGCAAATGGCGGTTACATCCAGCTGCTGGTGACCGGCGCCGGTGCCGCCGGCCTGTTCCTCGTGCTGGCTTACCGGCTGGTATTCGACGAGGCCGAGAGGCGTATGCTCCTCTCGAGCCTGCCGATGGCAAAACTGCACATCCCGGGGCGTTGAGCATGGATCGCGGCAAGGTCAGCGTGGTGGTGAGTTGCTACAACTACGGCCGGTACCTGGCGTACTGCCTCGACTCCATCCTGGCGCAGAGTTACGGAAACCTGGAGATCGTGCTGGTCAACGACGGCTCGACGGACGACAGCCACGACGTGGCCCAGCGCTATGCCGCCGAACCGCGCCTGGTCTACGTGCGCCAAGAAAACGGCGGGCAGGCCGTGGCGAAGAACGCCGGCATCCGGCGCGCCACCGGGGATTTCATCGCCTTTCTCGACGCCGACGACGCCTGGGAACCCGACAAGCTCGAACGGCAGATGCCCTTGTTCGACGCGCCTGCAGTCGGCGTGGTCTACAGCCGCTACAGCTACATCGACGAGGCCAACCGCCCGTTCGGCCATGTCGGCACGAACCCCTACCTGCAGCCCAGGCGCGGCCAGGTGATGGCCGACCTGCTGATGGACAACTTCGTCTCGTTCTCGACCACCGTCGTCAGGCGGACCTGCTTCGAGAAGGTCGGCCTCATGGACGAGTCCTACCGCATGGGCATCGACTGGGATCTCTGGCTGCGGATGTCAGTCCACTACGAGTTCGATTACGTCGACGCCCCGCTGCTCCGGTACCGCAAGGGTCACTCGGGCCAGATGTCGAAGAACAAGGTCGTGCGGCAGACGGACACCATGCGGATCCTGCAGAGCTTCATCGCCGGCAACCGCGACCGGCTCGGCAGCCGGCAGGTGAACCGGGCGCTGTCCTACACCTTCACCAACTACGGCTATCACTACCGCGACGTGGCGCCAGGGGACTCGCTGAAGTACTACCTGCGGGCCGTGAGGCTCGACCCCGGCAATCGGGCTGCCTACACGGGTCTCGCCAAGTGGTGCCTGCTGCCACCGCTGCGGGCCATCGGCCTGTGGCGCTGAGCGCGTCCGCCGCCGGCGCCGAATTACCCGCTGGAAACCCCTCTCCTCAGGGCGGCCCGATGCTGATCACCGGCGGCATCGGTGCCGTGCCCGGCACCAGCGGGAATCCCGCTTCGTTGACGGCACCGCTGGCGTCGACGATATAGACATAGAGTCCCTCGGTGCTGGCGAAGCCACCCCGGCTGAACGTGAAGGTGACTTCGTCATTCCTCCAAGCCGTGGGGTACTGAACGTCGCGGTGCAGGCAGGTGCTCCATTGCGGGCCGTCGCAAATTTCCACGCGGGCCTGGGATGCGGAGATGTAGATGTCGTCCATCCAGACCTTGGTACCTGAGGAGGTATCGGTGCCGTAGCCGTTGCCCTGGTAGTTCTGGAACATGTGGACGCGCCATCGTCTGTCATCGCCGGCCCCATAGGACCGCATGCCTGACTTGTCGTACACCTTGCGGATGAAAGAGCCTGGCCGGTGGACCCAGACCTTGCCCCAGCCGTCCGTGGCACCGAGTGTCGACGAGGGCTTCAGGATGATCTCCATGCGGTGCCAGGCACCGGCGTCCGGCAATTGGTTGCCGGTGTTTGGCAGCCATTCCTGGTCACCGCCGGCGGTCTGCGGTCGCCACTCGATGCCGGAGGCACCACCGAAATTGCGTTTGTTGAAGATCACGAGCTGCGGGGTGTCGGCATCGACCACCGAGACGTTCGGCATGGTGCGATACATCTTCCATTGCCCGGTGGTCACGCCGGCGTTGTCGAAGTACGTGTAGTAGGAGACGTAGGCGAACTGGATGTCACCGCCGGTGTCGTAACCCAGGCCGAAACGGCCATCCGAGTACGAGGAGTCGAAGATCAGCGACTTGTCGTGGCTGTAGGAACGGTCATCGTCGAATCGGGAAGGCAGGACCGCCTCCACCCAGCCCGGACGCCGGGTGGTGGCGACAAACTGCTGTTCGTCCGCACCGGATTCGATGGCCCCGTCCTGTCCGCCCAGCCACTCGACGTCGAGCGGGTGTGAACCGAATGACGCACCGCGAATCGTCACCGGACCACCCTCCTGCAGGCTGCCCGATACGCTGTTGATGACCGGCGCACCGTAGGCCGAGGCCGCCAGGAGAGCCACACCGAAAACCGAGACCGACCAGATGTTCATGCGAACCTCCGTCTCCACCGTTGCCACAACCCACGCTACGCTGCAAGGTGTTCGAAGCAGCGCGATCTTTCCGTCTCCGCACGCGGCCAGCACAGCTGCGCCGCTTGCCGCACACGACCCGTGCCTGATCCCCTTGGCCGCGGTGAATTATCGCACCGGCCGGGCAACGGAGACGTGCCGCACCGAACCGCATTGCTGAAACCCAACCGCGTGCGCCGGCTGCCCAACCAGCCAGCGGCAGAAAGATAGCTGGAATTCCTGCGCGTTGTTGCGACCTGTTCACGGTGTTTATGTCAACCGCCGCGCTACCGCGACCTCCGGGCCGACTTGAAGGTGTCCTGCCGGCGCCATGTTTCGGCCAGGAACGGCCTGAGAGCGCTGCAGCAAGACGGCCGGGCGAACGAACGCCGGCACGAGTTCCCCAGTCGACAACGCTACAGAAGCAACCCCGGAAGGTGCGTCCTCGCATTCGTCCCCGCGATCTGCTCGATCGTGGCCGCCGGGTCCCGGCCCATCCGCTCGGCGGCACAGGCGACGTAGGCCATGGCCTCCCAGACCGGCAGATACAAGGCATCCGAGCCAAAGAGGATCTTGTCTACCGGCAGGTTGCGCATCATCTTCTCGATGACCGGAAACCCGACGCCCGAGCTGTCCGTGAACAGGTTGTCGTGGCGATCGAGCAGGGTCTTCACGCCATGCACGTCGGCGTCCGTGATGTCCGCAGCGCCACAGCCGTACAGGCCGAAATGCGCGAGGATCACGGGTGCCGACCCCCGTCCCCAGTCGATGCTGGTCAGGTTTTCCAGCCGGGCGTAACGCGCACGTCCGGACTCGCCGAGGATCGGGCTGATGCCGCCGTGCACGATGACCGGCAGCCCGAGGGTTCCACAGGCAGCCAGGGCTTCCTCGAGGTAAGCCCTGCCGGGCTCGCTGCCGATGTCGATGCCGGAAATGTTGGGGTGGATCTTGAGGACCCGCACGCCGAAGCGTGCCACCATCGTCCGCAGCTCATCGAGCAGGCTCGCCGCCCCGCTCCGGACAGCAGGCAGACCGTAGCCCGGCAGGAAGCGCGCATCGGCCCGGTGCAGGGCCTCCAGCAGAACCATCTGTTCCGGCAGCGTTGCAACCTCGGACGGTACCGGCAGCAGGCACGCCCGCCCGATGCCGGCCAGCGCCATCTGGTCGGCCAGCACCCGGGCACCGATGAACCGGAAATTCCTCGTGAACAGCAGCTCCGACATCCGGTTCTTCAGGGCGGACGTGGCCCGGTCCACCGTCGCCGGATCGGCGGCCAGGCGCAACCGTCCGGGCGCGGGCGCGCAGTAGCACCCCTCCCCGCTCGCGTAGAGCTGCGGCTCGGGCTCGACGGCGTGGTACCGGAGCCGGTTGCGGATGATCTCGGTCGGATGCACGTGGCAATCGAGCAGCACCGAGCGGCTGCCCACCTCGCGACTGATGGCGAGGTAGCGCTCGATCGCTGTCGCTTCCAGGAACACAGCCGTCCCTGGCCGGGCTACCGCCGGGCACCGCGATAGGAGGCCACCAGCCCGCGGCGGTCCACCTTGCCACGTTCGTTGCGCTGCAACTCCGGCATGACGTGAACCCTGCGCGGCAGCATGTACGACGGCAGGTGCTGGCCGAGGTGGGCCTGCAGCACGGCGACATCGACCTGCATGCCGCCGGCGGGCTCGACGAAGGCGACGATCTCCTCCTCGCCGCCCTCGTCGAGCGCGATGAAGAGCACGGCGGCATCGCTGACGCCCGGGAATGCCAGCACGCGGAAGCAGATCTCCTGCAGTTCGATGCGGTACCCCTGGAACTTGATCTGTTCGTCGGCGCGGGCGACGAACACGAGGTTGCCGGCCTCGTCGTAGCGGGCGAGGTCACCGGTGCGGTAGGCGACGTCGTTCGCGCCCGGTTGCAGCGGATTGGGAACGAAGCTAGCGGCCGTCGCCTGCGGATTGCGCCAGTAGCCGCTGGCGAGGCAGGTTCCCCGGATGTAGAGCTCGCCGATCCCGCCCACCTCGCCGGGGCCAACGGGCCGGCCCGCCTCGTCGAGGAGAAACATCCCGATGTTGTCGCAGGGCCTGCCGATCGGGATGACCTCGTCGGCGCTCGCCGGCACGGCCTCGATGTGGTGGATGGCGCTGACGCCGGTCGCCTCGGTCGGCCCATAGGCGTTGTAGAAACGCGCACCGGGCGCACTCTCCATCCAGGCCACCAGGTACCGGGTGGGCAGCTTCTCGCCGGCAAACAGCACGTGGCGCAGGGAGGCGACGCTCGCCGGCTTCAGCGCCCTGGCTTTCACCACGTGGCTCAGCAGCGAGCTCACGCCCTTCCAGAGAGTGATCCGATGCCGTTCGATGAACGTCACCAGTGTTTTCGGGAAGAGGATCGTCAGCGGATCGGCCACGTACAGCGTGGCGCCGCTGGTGATCGTGGCAAAGATGTCGAACACCGACATGTCGAAGTGGAAGGGTGCCGTACCGAGTACGCGCGTCCCGGGTCCCATCTCCAGGTAGCCGACGGCCCACCGGCAGTAGTCCCACAGGGCCGCATGCGATACCGCCACGCCTTTCGGCTTGCCGGTGGAGCCCGACGTATACAGCAGGTAGGCGATGTCGGTGCTGATCAGGCTCACGGCCGGTCGCGCAGCGGATGCCCGGCCGACATCCGCCCAGGTCAGGATCCGGCAGGGCACGGTGTCGCCGGCCGGGAGCGGCGGGGCGATGTCCGCATCGATCACGAGCAGCGCGCGGCAGGCGACGGCGTCACGCCGGACGAGCCCGGCCACGGCCGCAAAGGCCTTGAGGTCGCAGACGATCGCGGCCGGTTCGCTGTCGGCACACAGATCCTGCAGACGGGCTTCGCCGATGGAGTCCGGCACCGGCACGTAGATGGCACCGAGCTTCAGCGTGCCGACGACGCCGGCCACGAAGCGCGAGCTGCGCGACAGGCAGAACAGGACCCGGTCCTGGCGGGCCACGCCGGCATCGGCGAGCAGGTTGGCGATCTGGCCCGATCGCTGGTCGAGGTCGCGGTAGGTCGTGACCCCGAGCGCGTTGCAGAAGGTCGCCGGCTGATCCGGGTGTGCGCCGGCCTGCGCTTCGATGGCCTGCGTGACGAGGTACGGTGCCGGCATGTCAGAGGCCGCAGAACCGGGCGATGATGTTCTGCTGGATCTCCGTCGTGCCGGAGTAGATGGTGCCGGCCATGGCGTCGCGCAAGATGCCTTCCAGCGGGTATTCCTTCCTGGAGCCGTAGCCGCCGTGGATCTGCAGCCCGGCGATGGCCGCCTGGCGAAGGCGCTCGCTGATGAAGAGCTTGGCCATCGAGGCCTCGAAGGCAGCCATCCTGCCCTGGTCCTTGAGCCAGGCCGCCTTGTAGAGCATGAGCCGGCCGAGTTCGAGGTCTACCCGCATGTCGACGATCTTGTTGGCGATTGCCTGGTACTTGCCGATCGCGCTGCCGAATTGCGTCCTGCCCTTCGCGTATTCGACCGACAGCTCGAAGACGTGGGCGATCCGGCCGAGATGCGTGGCGAACAGCAGCACGCGCTCCCAGGTCATCGCCTCGGAAAACATGCTGCTGCCCTGGCCCTTGCGCCCGAGCAGGTCGGCATCCGTCAGCGGGCAGTCGTCGAAGAACAACTCGCCGTTCTGCAGGCTCTCCAGTCCCATCTTCGCCATGGGGCGGCCCTTGCGCAGGCCACTGCGCCCGGCATCGACCACGAAGCAGGACAGCTTCTGCAGGAAATTCGCTCCGGGGCTGGTCACCGCATAGACGAGGATCGCCCCGGCGATGGGCGCGTTGGAGATGAAGACCTTGGCGCCATTGAGCCGGTAGCCGCCGTCGACCGCCACGGCCGCCGTGCGGATGTCCCCGGTCGAGGAGCCCGCGTCCGGTTCCGTCATGGCCTGGGCCAGCACCAGTTCACCGCGGCAGGCAGCCGGCAGCAACCGGGCCTTCTGTGCGTCGGTGCCGTAGGCCTGGATCTGGAGGGCCGTGAGGATCTGCGTGACCAGCGCATGGACCAGGCCGTTGTCGGTGCAGGATGCCCCGAGCGCCTCCAGCACCATCGCGGTGGTCAGGCAGTCGTAGCCGAGGCCGCCGTACTCGGCGCCGATCGGCATGCCGGGAATGCCCTGGTCACAGCACAGCCGCCACTTGTCCCACGGAAACTCACCCTCGCGTGGCGGACTCACCGCATTGAGGTGCTCGCGGCAGAAGCGCGTCACGGCTTCGACGAGAGCCTGCTGTTCGGTGGTGGTGGAGAAATCCATGAGCTGCGCTGCGCGTGTCGTGCCGCTTCCGGGTCCGGCTACCGCCGGCCTGCCCGGGCGCTCGAGAAGGTCTCGAAGGCCGGCGTCCGGTCGAAGGTCACGTCGACGAAACCGGCTTCCTGCAGCAGCCGGCCGATCTCCGCCTTCTCGTAGCTCTTCCCCTCCTCGGTCAGCAGCAGCATCGTCAGGTTGAAGTAGAGCGAGGGCGGCGGACCCGTGCGCCCATCCTCGACGAACCAGTCGACGAGAATGATCCGCCCGCCGTCCTTCAGCGCGCGGCGGACCCTGCGGAACAGGGCCAGGTTCTGGTCCGGGGATTCCTGGTGAACGATGTTCGAGATGACCACTGCATCGAAGGCCGCCGCGCCGAAGTCGGTGTCGTGGAAATCCCCGTCGATGGTGGCGAAGCGGGCTCCATCGCCCTGTGCATCGACGACGGCCCTGGCGGCTGCATTGATGTGCGGCCAGTCGGCCTGGGTCGCCGTCGCGCGGGGATTGGCTGCCAGCAGCGCGGCACCATACAGGCAGGAGCCGCCACCGCCGACGTCCAGCAGGGCGACGGCACCCGTGTCGAGACCGAACCTGCGGATGGCCTCGGCCACGACCGGCCGGCCGTTCTTCGCGATCGCCGGCGTGAGCTGCGACCAGAACTCGAGGGTTTGCGGGCTGTCGATGGCGTACGGCGGCTTGCCGGATGCAACGTACTTGCCGATATCGAGGAAGATGCGCGTCCAGTGACGGAACAGGAACACGTGCTCGGCCCCGACGAAATCCGGCGAGTCACTGCAGAGCAGCTTCTCGGCCATCTTCGAGTTCTGGTAGCGCCCGTCGGCGACACTCCACAGGCGCATGCCGACCATGCCGTCGGCGACGGCCTGACAGCCGCGCGGCGAGATGCCGGCTTTCGCGGCCAGTTCGCCGACAGTCGAAGGTCCGGCACGCAGCAGGTCGCACAGCCGGTGCTCGAGCGCCGCGATGAGGAGCGCATTCAGCCGCCCGCCTTCGAGTGCAATGGCCACCATGGAAGTATTCATGCAAAGATCCTGTCACCTGGCCGGCAGGCGGGGTGCTTCCATGCGGAACGCCTGCGCACCGGCCAACGGAATGTAATCGAACATCGGCACCGACGGCCGCCACGGCCGCAGCACCTTCGGATTGACGAACCACCGCCCGCCGGCGAACCGCAGGCAGGACAGGAACGTCCACACGCTCACTTCCCGCAGCGACGTCCACCCGGTGCTGCTGTAGAGCCAGCGTGCCGGCACGTTGCCGCGCTCCACGCAGCCGTAGGCCTGCTCGTAGCGCTGCGCGCCGAGCCGCCCGAGAGCCAGGCGCAGGAGCTTCGTGGCCTGCTGGGATCCTCGCGCCGCGGGGGAAACGTAGAAGTTGAACAGGTAGACATCCCTCCCGGTCAATGCGATCCGGAACTGTGCCAGTTCCGGTAGTGGCCGTTCCTGCTGGGCATCCACGTACCAGATGTAACCCGCCGGCTGCCCGGCCACGAACATGAACAGGACCCGACAGCCGTAGTCGTACAGCCCGGCCAGCGAATCGACCTGCCCGGGATTCACCGCGAGGAAAAACCCCCGGACGTCCTCGACCTCGCCGCGACCGAGGATCGAGAAACCGGTCGGCACCGCCGTCGCTGTCGTCGCGGCGTCAGGACCGAGGCGGCGACCGAGCACCAGTTCCTGCCTGTGGCTGCAGGCCGCGTGCAGCAGGGACCTGAGGTGCAGCCCCCTGGCGAGCCGCTCCAGGGCAGGCGACGACCTGACGAGGCGCTCCAGCCTCTTTTCCAACCGGGCGAAGAAACCTGCCACGATCCGACCCGCCGGTTACTGCGTCCAGGCCTGCGCCCGGCGCTACTTCCCGTGCGATTGCACCAGCCTCGTCACCGTCGCGACGGTGGCGAAGTTTTCCGGTGTGATCGCGTCCGGATCTATCTCGACACCGAACTCGGCACTGATGAACTCCACGAGCTGCAGCATGGCGAGCGAATCGAGCACGCCCGAGTCGAGCAGGTCCTCCTCGGGCGACACCGGGCTGGCCCGGTCGGCAATCGAATTGATGAACTGGATGATCTTCTGGTCGATGTCCATGCCGGTCCCGGCCCCCGATCACTTCTGATTTTTTTGATTATAGACTGCCGTCAACCGCAGCTGCCCGGCACCAGTTCGCGTTTGCCGTCAGCGGGTCCCTTCGAGGACCATGGTCTGGAGGGCATTGAAGTCCTCCGAGATCGCCGTGCCGTGCCGCTCGAGCCCCCGCAGGGCCTCGTGGCTGCTGCTGCCGATACCGGCCCGGATCACCCTGGTGAAACCCGCCTGCGACATCAGCTCCGCGAGGAAGTCACCGTCATAGATGAACTGGTGCCCCCAGTCCCTCACGAAGCGGTTGAGCACGATGCTCGGGTGCCGGAGCTTCAGTCCCGGATAATTCACGCGGACGACGCGTTCGAGGTACGCGGCCTGGACCGGCGTCAGATCAGCCCCGGCAAAGTAATCGAGGAGGAAACGCAGGTCTGGCGTCGAGATCCGCAGCACGCCACCGGGTTTCAGGACGCGGTGACACTCGCCGAGATGATAGAGCGCCGCATCGAGCGTCACGTGCTCGATCAGGTGCTCGCTGTAGATGAAACCGAATAGGCCGTCGTCGAACGGCATCGGCTCGGTGATGTCGAGGTGGATGATCCCGCGCTCGAGCCTCGGCAACAGGTCGGTATTGAGCCAGCCGTCGAGCTGCATCGGGCCGCTGCCGATGTGCAGCATCGGCCGGTCGTGACTGGCGAGGTAACGGCCGATGACCGCTCGTCGTTGCCGGATCCAGCGGGCCCTGCGAACTTCGCCGACGACCATCCGCAGATCGCTCCTGACGGCTCGCGCGAGCCTGCGCACGAGGGGGGTTCTGACCGGTGCTGGTGCTGCAGTATTCATCGGTTCGTCACGACCTGCCGGCGGCGTGGGCGATGACCACGCCGGACGGCTTATGTCCTGCCTTTCGGCCGCATCATCGCGATCACCCGGCGCCGAATAATGCGACGCCGGTCTCAACGCGGGATTTCCGGCTCCCTACCATTCTGGTGGGGCTGTCGGTTTGGTGGAATAATCCACGAAGTCGGCGTTGCGTTTTTCCTGCCAGGGACGGGCGGATGGGACCCACACGGGGTGCCCCGGTCGCCGTCGCCTCGCAGTCCTGCGTGGAGGTGTCTTCATCATGAAATTCCCGATGCGATTCCTGCTGGCGTCGCTGGCTGCCTGTGCAGCGCCCGGCCTGGCCCCGGCAGCCGTCCTCCTCGACGAATGCAGCGACATGCAGCCCGGCTGGGTCTTCTGCAGCAGCTTCCAGGAAGGCACGAAGGCCATCTGGGACGACTTCGACGGCAACCCGGACAGCACGAATCGCCTCATCGCGGACAGCGGTCCCTTCGGCCTCGCCGGCAACACGGTCATGCAGTTCATCCCGCCCGCGGGGCGTACCACGGTGGACCTGATCAAGGTACTGCCGTCGACCTACGATTCCCTCTACGCCCGCTGGTACATCAAGTACGAGCCCGGCTTCGACCTCGGCGCACGCAATCACGGCGGCGGCCTGCACGCCGGCCAGCGTGGCCTGCTCGGTCATTCCGGTGTCAGGCCGAATGGCTCCGACTGGTACACGGCATGGATCGACTACAGCCTGTCGTCGCCCCACCGGCATCACATCTACACGTACTACGCCGGCATGGATTTCGACTGCGCCGACCCGAACGGCCGCTGCTGGGGTGACATCTTCCCGTACCCCAACAATCCGGTTCCCGCCATCGAGACCGACCGCTGGTACTGCGTGGAGCTGTACATGAACGGCGGCACGCCCACGCCGACCAGCACCGGCGCCAGTGGACAGCTGGACTTCTGGGTCGATGGAGTCCATGCGGGCCCGTTCAACAACCTCTGGATGCGAACCACGGCCAACCTGAAGATCAACATCCTCTGGCTGAGCCTGTTCCATCACGGTGAACATAGTACTGCCGGAATCCGCTACGACAACGTCGTCGTCAGCCAGAACCGCATCGGCTGTCCCCAGGTCGTCGATTGCCCGAACTGCCCGGCGCCTCCGACCAACCTGACGGTCCAGCCGGGGAGTTGATCCCGCCGCCCGACCGCGCCCACCGGCGCCGTCAGCGGACATGGCGCAGCTGCCTCTTGACCCACTGCCGGAACTGCTTGGCGCGGATGCCATTGGTGATCGCCTGCACCCGCCGCGCCACGGGCCAGACCAGACGCGGCCTGCCCTGGAGGTCTTCCGCGGCATAACCGAAGCTGCGCGCGAGTTCTGCGACCGCCGGATCGAGAACGAAGCCGTACGTCGCGTCCGAGCGCCATTTGCCGAGTGAGACGCGGTGCAGGCTGCTGGCGCCAACCACCGGCTCGATGCCGAGAAACCGGCAGATGCCGGCCATCACCGCCGGGTCCGTGACCAGGTCCTCGTAGCGGACCACGTACAGGCGGTCGCCGACCCGCCCCGCCAGTTCCCTCAGATTCGTGTAGGCCCGGCGCCAGTCGTGTTGCGCCCGTTCCGGCAGCGCGTTCCAGCGACGCCAGCTCGAGTACAGGGCATCCATCGGGTTCCTGACCAGGCCGATGAAGCGGCTCTCGATGCCCGTGTCCCGCTCGAACTCCAGCATGAGATCGAGCGACGACCGGCAATGCAGGTGATGTGGGGACTTGTCGAGAAACAAGGGTCCGTACTTGCGGCTGAGCCGCTGCCAGGCATCGAAGATCGACGACCGGCTCACGTCGGCAGGCAGCGAATACCCGTCGAGATTCCAGCTGAGGAAGGCCTGCAGGTCCTCGCAGGCCCTCGCGCGGGAGAACGGCAGCTCGCTCATGTACATCGTCGCCTGCGGCATGCCGAGCACCGCCGCCGCCGTGTTCCAGAACAGGGTCTCGTTCTCCCGATGCCTCGTGTACGGCACCGTATGCAGGCCCGGCGCCTTCAGCAGTTCCCGCTGCAGGACACTCGACCCGGTGGACTTGTCGGACAGGATGTAAACGATCGTGGTCATGCGCTGGTACGGCCTGTCGTCACTGGCTGAACGGGTTCGGGACGCGGGAGATGGCGAAACGGTACTTGCCGGACTTTTCCGCCGGAATGGCCGTCACGAACTCGACATTCACGCGGTTGTGTTCGCCGACTGAGCGCCCGAGCTCCGCGACGATCGCCGCCAGCGCCGAGTCCGTGAAATCGACATCCTTCACGAGGCGCAGCGTGAGGTGGTCCATGTCCTCCTGGATGATCTGCATCTGCGCCACGCCCCGGTGCGCCGTGAGCGTGCGCTCGACCAGCGACACACCCGCCACGATGCTGCCGTCCTTCCTCACCAGGAAGTCCGCCACGCGACCGGCCACACCGGTCATCATCGGCAGCGTGCGCCCGCAGGCGCAGCCGCTCCCGGTGAAGCTCGCCATGTCGCCGATCCGGTACCGGACGAGCGGCATGGCGTGGTTGATCAGGCTCGTCACCACGATCTCGCCGACCTCGCCTGGTGCCGCCGGCCTGCCCGCTGCATCCAGGATCTCGACCAGCACGTTCTCGACGTTGACGTGCATGCCGGCGTGGCGCTCGCACTCGTAGGCGATCAGGCCGACCTCCTCGCAGCCGTAGAGATCGGTGACGGGACACCCGAACGCCGCCTCGATCACGCGCCGCTCGCTCGGGATCAGCATCATCGACGAGGAGATGATCGCGTTCGGCCGCACCTCGGTGATGCCCTGCCGGCGGCAGAACGCGGCGAACACGTAGATGGAGTGGGAGTGTCCCCGCAGGATGGTCGGGCGCACGCGACGCCACTCGCGCACGAACGCCAACATGCGTTCGTCGGTGAGATTCATCGTGTCGAGATAGATCTCCCGGTCGATCAGCAGGCTGCGGAGCCTCTCCTTCAGGGTCGCCGGGTACACGGGGTTGCCCCAGACCATGCCCCAGGGCTCGCCGAGCCTCCAGCCGGCGGTGGTGAAGGCGCGCAGCGACGCCCCCGCCGCGATCTCGACGGCCTCACGATCCTTCAGCACGACCACCGGGGCGCCGGTCGAGCCACCGGTCTTGAAGACCGAGAGGCCGCGCCGGTCGTACCGTTCCGAGAGCAGCTCGTCGGCATGCTGGCGGATGTCGGCCCGGGTGAGGACCGGCAGGCGCCGCAGGTCGTCCAGCGTGCGGATGTCGCCGGGTTCGAGGCCGCTGCGGTCGAAGAGATCCCGGTAGTAGCGCGTCTCCGCGCAGGCCCGTTCGAGCAGGATCCGCAGCCGGTCGAACTGCAGGCGTGCCAGCTCGTCAGGTCCGGCGTATTGCGACCGCTCCAGCTCGCGCCACTGCGCCAGCCGCGGGCTGCGGTCCTTCGCCACCCAGAGCGGGTAGAAGACCTTGCGACGGAGGTACGGCAGCAGACTCATGCGGGTCTCGCCGCGGCCGGTGTTCTGGTGGACAGCCGTGTCATCATGCCGGCCTGCAGGATGTTCTCCCGCGAAATCATGCCTGCACCAGCCCGGCCAACCCCGAGACGATGGCCCGGAAGCGCTCCTCGCTGTCGAAGGCGCTCACCCCGTAGCGGGGAATCCGCATCGGGTCCGTGCCCGGCATCCAGTCGCCGGGTCGCGTGGTGAACGCTGCCGCCACGCCGTGGCGGGCAACGCAGGCGGTGATCGCCGGATCGTGGTCGCCGTTCGGATAGGACAGCGTCGTGACGGCGCGGCCGGTCATGGCCGCAAGCTCCTGTAACGACATGCGGATGGTTTCCCCGGCGGCTTCTCCGTCGATCTGGGTGAGGATCTCGTGCCGGTGCGTGTGCGATCCGGCTTCGACGAGACCGGACGCCACCATCTCGCGCAGGTCCCTCGTCCGGAGCATGCCGAAGCGATCCCGGATCGCATCCGGGATCGGATGCTGCGCGGCGATCCAGTCCGCTATCGCCTCGCGACGGTCGTAGGCGCGCCACTTCACGGCCTCCAGCACGTCCTGGATGCGGTCCCAGCGATCCGCCGGCGAGCGGGCCGCCAGCGGGAACCGCCCGAGGCCGAACGCGCCGGCATCGAGGGCGTCGATCCGCGTATCCTGCAGCGCCCCGATGATCCGGTCGTACCAGAACATCCCGTCGGTATCGACGAAGGCCGTGGTCACGAACACCGTCGCCGGCATCCCGAACTCGCGCAGGAGCGGGAATGCCAGCTCGTACACGGAGCGATAGCCATCGTCGAACGTGAGCACGACCCGGCGCCGGTGGCCCGTCCTGCGCCCGGGGGCGAGCGCCTCGGCAATGGAGACCACATCGCAATGGTCACGCAGGTGTGACAACTGACAGCGAAAACCGTCCTGGTCGACCATCGTCCAGGCGCGGATGCCGGAACCAGCGGGCACGAGCCCGTGATACATCAGAACCGCAACGTGGTCGCGACGCAGGTGCCGGAGCAGCCGGTTGGCCCCCAGGGCGTCCAGCCCGCCATACAGGGCCTCCCTCATCGCGGTGGCTCGTGCGCCGCGCTGGTGTCGCCCAGCAATGACTCGTACAGCTCGACGTGTCGCTCCAGCATGGCTGGGAGGCTGAATGTCTCGACTACTCGACGCCTGGCCCGCTCGCCCATCACACGGCGTGCCGATGGGTCGCCGAGCAGCGCCCCCAGGCGATCCACCAGGGCGTCGAGGTCGCCCGGTTCGACGACATAGCCCGTTTCCCCGTCGATCACCGCCTCCGCGTTGCCGCCGATTCGCGTGACGACCAGCGGCAGCGCCATCGCCATCGCCTCGATGACCGCGTTGGAGAACCCTTCGTTCGACCGTGGCACCAGGCAGGCGATGTCGAACGCAGCCAGCATCGACTCGACCTGCCCGGACGGGCCGGTGAACAGCACGTGCGATTGCAGACCCCGGTCGCGGACGTAGTCGCGACACTCGCCCCAGAACGGTCCTCCCTGTCCCACTAGCACGAGCTTCAACGTCGCCCACTCCGGCAGCAGCCTGGCAAAGGCATCGATCAGGAGCTTGTGGTCCTTCTCGGGACGAAATGCCGCCACCATGCCGATGACGGTGTCGCCGGGCGACAGGCCCAGTGCCTCCCTGGCCGCCGCGGTCCGGGACTCGTCGCGGCCGGCGAATCGCGTGGTGTCCACGCCGTTGTACAGGAGCGTGATGCGCTCCGGCGCGACGTGTTCCCGCCGGACGATCACCCCCTCGACGGCCTTCGAAACCGCGATGTAGCGGTCGACGAGCGGCCTGACGAGGCGGTGCATGGCGAACCGGAACGGCGTCTTGAGATCGCCGGAGTCGCGCTTGCTGCTGACGATGCACCCGACTCCCGCGAGCGAGGCGATCGTGGCGCCGTAGACGTCCGACTTGTAATGATAGGTCTGCACGAGGTCGAAGCGCCGGGACCTCATGTAGCGCAGGATGCGCAGGCCCTGGACGAACGCTCGTGGCGTGTACCAGCGGGCGACCGGAAAGTGGCGGAATTCGGCGCCTGCCGCCACCAGGTCGTCGATCACGCTGTTGGGCCGGATGGCGAGCGCGATCACCGCCACGTCGAAGCCCGACCGGATCAGACCCCGGACCAGGTGGAGCAGGTGGTTCTCGGTCCCGCCGGGTGCCACCAGGTGATCGATGATGAAGAGCACGCGCCAGGATCGATCGCACCGGCCATCGACACGCTGTTCCGCAGCCTGTTTCATGCCGTGATCCTGGAGACTTGCTGCGATTTCGCCGTTCATCGGCCGAGCTGCCGTTTCAGCCACGCCCTGGCCAGCAACTCGAACCGGAGGGCCTGGAAGACCAGCGTGGGCCGCAAGCTGCGGCGCGCGATCCGCAGTGCGTGCAACTCCTGGTCGACGGCGCGCCACCGGTACTTGTAGTCCTCGCGGCCACGCAGGAACTCGAACCGGCGCAGACCGGCGTCGATGGCTGCCTTGACCGACATGCCCAGCAGGACGACGCCCACGCTCTGCCGGGACCAACGCGTGTCGAAACCCGGCAGGTAATCGTACACCGCATCATCGTACCGGAACTGGTAGCGGCAGGCGACGTTGGCGCCGTTCACCGCCAGGAACTCGAGGTTCAGCCAGCCTCGTGCGAGCAGCCGCGCGGCAGCGGCCTGGTGGAATGCGGTGAAGCGCGGGCTCGAAAAATTTCCGGGCTCTCCCCGCTGCACGAAGCGATCCTGGTGCAGGCGCACGAACTCGTCCATCGCTTCTGCCAGTGGCAGGTCGCGTCCTGCAATCCGGTGCTCGATCTCGCCACTGCCGCGCAGCTTCTTCAGGTCGCTGCGCACCTCGTGGCGCATCTTGCGGCTCAGGCTGGCGAGGAAACTGTCCCAGTCTCCCTCGAGTGTCGTCACCGGGCAGACCCCGCCTTCGGCGCGCGCGAAGGTCCGCAGCCCGGACTGCCCGTCCAGCTGGAGGATTGCCGCGTTGGCGGACATGTCCGTGAACTCGGCGACATCCCAGGCGTTGGCGTTCGCCAGGTAGTCCGCGAGATCGGCAAGCACGGCGGCTTCGTGCGACCCGAGCACGATGAGGTCCAGGAAGTCCGAATAGACCTCGCCGGTGCCCAGGAACCGCAGGTGCCGCGTCACGGGGCCAGCCGCCCAGCGCCGGCGCTGTTCGATCCAGGCGGGCAGGATCGCCACCAGCCGATCGTCGTCGTACCACGCCAGGACATGCAGGGCGGCTGTCCCGCTGCCATACGTCTCCCACCAGGAGTACAGCCACTCCCAGGTCAGGAAGATGTTCCGGGTGCGGGCCGCGTTCAACAGCTCGTCCCATGGGCGGGACAGCTCCGCGAATCCCATCTTGTGTTCAATCAGGACGCGTTTCATGCCTCGGCGCTTCGCAGGTGCCCAGGGGGTTGTTTCGGTTTGTTGGCCGCCCTTGGCAGGGCTCCGGACACCTGGTCCGCCCATTTGACCATCGACGGGCCGCTGCGGACCATCGACCAGGCCGCAGATTTCCGGCTGGAGCCCGGCCCTGGCGCCTACTTGTTCTCGGCCAGCGCCAGCCGGGTCTCGCGATCGCGCAGGCGCTCCTGCCGGCGCATCCACAGAGTCCCGGCGATCACGATGCTTGCCACCACGATCACCAGGAGCGTGGCGAGGGCATTCACGTCCGGGCTCACGCCGAGACGTACCTTCGAGAAGATCACCATCGGCAGCGTGCTCGATCCGGGCCCGGCGACGAACTGCGAGATGACCACGTCGTCCCAGGACAGGGTGAAGGCGAGCAGCCAGCCGGAGACGATCGCCGGCATGATGAGCGGCAGCGTGATGCGGAAGAACACCCGCGCCGGCCGTGCCCCGAGGTCCATCGCCGCCTCCTCCAGCGAGTCGTCGAAGCCGGCCAGCCGCGACTGCACGATCACCGTCACGTAGGCCATGGTGAAGGTGATGTGCGCGATCGTGATCGTCAGCGCACCGCGACCGGCGGGCCAGCCGATGGCCTGCTCCATGGCCACGAACAGCAACAGCAATGAAAGGCCGGTGATCACCTCGGGCATGACCAGCGGTGCGGTCGTCATTCCCGACAGCAGCGTGCGGCCGCGAAAGGGCCCGAACCGCGCCAGCACCATGCCCGCCAGGGTTCCGAAGAACACCGCACCCGTGGCCGTCATGGCACCGATCTCGACCGAGAGCCAGGCGGCATCGAGGATCTGCTCGTTGCGGAACAACGCCACATACCACTTGAGCGTCGGCGAGTTGGCCGCATCCCAGACCGTGACCAGCCGGGAGTTGTTGAAGGAAAAGAACATCATCGACAGGATGGGCGCATACAGGAAGGCGAAACCGACGGTCAGCGCCACGGCCTGGAAGATGCGCCGCCGCTTCACGGCCGCTGCTCCTGTACGACCAGTTGCTGCCGCATCACCGGCGTCGCTCCAGTTCGCGCGTCTGGTAGCGCTGGAAGATCATGATCGGCAGCACCAGCAGCAACAGCATGACGATCGCCACGGCACTGGCGACGGGCCAGTCACGATTGGAGAAGAATTCGTCGGTCAGGACACGCCCGATCATGAGCTGGTCCGTCCGTCCAAGGAGTGACGGAATGACGAACTCGCCCACCGCCGGAATGAAAACCAGCAGGAGACCGGCCACGATGCCGTCGAGCGACAGCGGCAGCGTGATGCGCAGGAACGTGGTGACCGGCCTGGCGCCGAGGTCGGCCGCCGCCTCGAGTAACGCCGGGTCGTGCTTCTCCAGGTTGTTGTAGAGGGGCAGGATCATGAACGGCAGGTAGGAGTAGACGATCCCGACATAGACGGCGAAATCGGTCTGCATCATGGTGATCGGCTCATTGATGACGCCGAGCGCCATCAGCACGTTGTTGATGACGCCGTTGTTCTTCAGCAGCCCGATCCAGGCATACACCCGCAGGAGGAACGAGGTGAACGACGGCAGCATCACCAGCAGCAGGAACAGGTTGCGCCAGGTCTGCGTGCAGCGCGCCATGGCGTAGGCCATCGGGTAGCCGATCGCCAGGCACCACAGCGACGATACGGCGGCGACCTTGATCGAATACAGGTAGGAGCTGACATACAGGTCGTCGGTGAGCAGGAACGTGTAGTTGGCGAGATTCAGGCGCAATTGCAGCGCCTGGTCACCCAGCCACTCGATGAGCGGCGCGTACGGCGGCATGGCGATGCGCACTTCGGAGAAGGAGATCTTGAAGACGATCAGGAACGGCACCAGGAAGAACAGCCCGAGCCAGACCCAGGGGATGGCGATGACGACCTTCCGGCCGCTCCAGTGACGCAGCACGTACTCCGACCAGCTGGGCGGGGCGATGCGGAACAGCCACTCCCAGAGCGGCCACATCCGGCCGGCGCCGAAGCGGGTACGGGAAACCGCCGGCGGCGAACGGGGACTGACCGGACTGCGGCTCATTGCGTCAGGACGATCGGGCTCGACGCGTGCCAGGAGAGGTACACCGTCTCGTCCCAGCTGATGCGATCGTCGGCCTGTCGCACGATGTTCGGCCGGCTGACCCGCACCATGCGCCCGCTGTCGATGCGAACCAGGAACACGGAGATGTCGCCCATGTAGGCGATCTCCTTGACCACGCCGCGCACGGCGTTGTCGGGCCCCTCAGGCCGCTCCCGGCCGATGTTGATCTTCTCCGGGCGGATCGCCGTCCACACCGTCGCTTCCGGCGCGGCGCTGATGCCGTGATCCACGTACACGGTACCGCCGAGCTCCCCGCTCTCGATGCGCACGTGGTCGGGCTCGTCTTCCACGAGCCTGCCTTCGAACATGTTCACCGAGCCGATGAAGTCGGCCACGAATCTCGAGGCCGGATATTCGTAGATCTCGGTCGGTGTACCCACCTGGACGATCTTGCCGCGATCCATGACGCCGATGCGGGTGGCGAGCGTCATGGCTTCCTCCTGGTCGTGCGTCACGACGACGAAGGTGACACCGAGCCGTTCCTGGATGCCGAGCAGCTCGAACTGCGTCTGCTCACGCAGCTTCTTGTCGAGCGCACCGAGCGGCTCGTCGAGGAGCAGCAGCTTCGGCCGCTTGACCAGGGCACGGGCAAGCGCCACGCGCTGGCGCTGGCCGCCGGAGAGCTGGTGCGGCTTGCGCTTCGTGTACGGCGCCATCTTCACCAGGTCGAGGATCTCGCCGACCCGTCGCGTGATCTCGGCCTTCGCCAGACGTTCCTGCTCGAGGCCGAAGGCGACGTTTCCCGCCACGGTCATGTGCGGGAACAGCGCGTAGGACTGGAACATCATGTTGGCCGGACGCTCGTACGGCGGGATCCCTGCCATGTCCTGCCCGTCGATGAAGATCGCGCCGGCGCTCGGCGTCTCGAACCCGGCCAGCATGCGCAGCAGCGTCGTCTTGCCGCAGCCCGAGCCACCGAGCAGGCAGAAGATCTCGCCCTGGCCGATGGTGAGCGTGACGTCGTCGACGGCGACGAAGTCGCCGAACTTCTTGGTCACGCGGTCGACGCGCACGTACTCGCGCGCCAGGCCGGGCGCTGGCGCTCGGCCGTTCGCCGCCTGGACTTCGTTCACGTCGCCGCCCCGCCGACGCTGCTACTTGCCGGTCTTGAACCGCGTCCAGGTACGCGTGAGCTGGCGGGTGAACTCCGGACTTTCCGCGAGATCGGTGACGAGTTTCGCCTTGACCTCGGGCGTCGGGTAGATGCTCGTGTCGTTGCGCACGTCCTCGCTCACCAGCGGGTAGGAGGCGGCATTGCTGTTGGCGAAATTCACGAAGCTGGAGTTCTTCGCCGCCACCTCGGGCCGCATCAGGTAATCGATGAACAGGTGCGCGTTCAGCGGGTGGGCGGCATCCTTCGGAATGGCGAGCATGTCGAAGAACATGATCGCGCCCTCCTTCGGGATGTTGTAGCGGATGGTCAGGCCCTTGCCGGCCTCATCGGCGCGGTCGCGGGCCTGCAGCACGTCGCCTACCCAGCCGAGCGCCAGGCAGATCTCGCCGTTGGCGAGGTCCTCGATGTACTTCGAGGAATTCACGTAGCGGACGTGCTCGCGGATCTTCATGAGCACATCCTCGGCGGCCTTCAGGTCCTCGGGCTTCTCGCTGTTGGCGTCACGGCCCAGATAGATGAGAACGGTGCCGATCACCTCGGACGGCGCATCGAGGATGGTGACGCCGCAGTCGGCGAACTTCGCGACCACGGCCGGGTCGTAGAACATGCGCCAGCTGTCGACCGGGGCATCGGGCATGCGCTTGGCGATCATGTCGGCGTTGTAGCCCACACCCGACGTGCCCCACATGTAGTTCACCGAGTGGGCGTTGTCCGGATCGTGCGCGGCCATCACCTTCATCAGTTCCGGATCCATGTGCCTGAGGTTCGGCAGCTTCGCCTTGTCGAGGGACTGGAACACGCCGGCCTGGATCTGGCGCTCGAGGAACGACGCCGAGGGCACGACGACGTCGTAGCCCGTGGTGCCGGCGAGGAGCTTGGTCTCGAGCACCTCGTTCGAGTCGAAGACGTCGTAGGTGACGTCGATCCCGGTCTCCTTCTCGAAGTCCGTGATGACGGAATCGTCGATGTAGTCAGACCAGTTGTAGACGTTGAGCGTCTTTTCCGCATCGGTCTGGACCGCGGCGCCGGCCGCGGCCCCACCCTCGGGCGCGGCTGTCCCGGCCGGCGCGGGCTCCGCCGGCGGTGGCTCCTTCGGGCCGCAGGCGGCGAGAATCGCGGCGAGCAGGAAAACAGGGGTGGTGCGGATCAGGGCAACGGCGCGGCTGGCAGGCATGGTCGATCTCCCTGGACTCGAGGTGTGGACCCTGCGGTTCGGTGCGTCAGTCCCGACGGGGACGCTGCGACCGACCGGCTCCCTTTTGCAAGTCTTATAGCGCAGCGCCGGGGCGCTGAGAAGCCCGGCGCCAGCACCCCGACCTGGACAGCCGCCCGCCGCAACTCACGCGACCGGCGGCAGCGCCTCTACTCGCCCTCCTCGTCGTCGGACCAGGGGAAGGTCGTGGCGATGGACAGGATGACCCGCTCGTCGTTGCGGTTCGCCCCGGAATCGATGTCCCAGTAGCTGCCGTCGGTGATCGTGTCGACATACTTCAGCTCGACGTCGAAGCGGCCAAAGCTGCGGGCGAGGCCCACCGACCAGTCGTAGTAGGTGGCATCGTCACCGGTGTACTCCGGGTCCTCCGCGCGGGCTTCGTCCTCGAAGGTGTCCCAGGCATCGCCGAAGCTGTAGCCGCCGTGCAGGTTCAGGCCGAGTTCCCACCAGGGCAGGTCGAAGGCTGCGTTTGCCTCGACGTAGGACGCGGTCTCGCCGATGTTGTAGAGATCCGGGCTGTACCAGTACTTGAGGTCGACCGGACCGTAGCCGATGCCGGCGAACGCCTCCATGTACTCGCCGATCTTCGACTTGGCGAGATTGTCGTCGGAACCGGGGTAGAGGTAGGCCGTGGCACCGATGTCCCAGCGCAATCCCGCTCCGGTCTCACCGGCGAAACCGCCGTACAGGTCGACTTCCAGGTTGCCGTCGACCTCGTCGCCGAAGTCCACATTGCTGGCCCAGGTCCCGATGTAGAACAGGTCACCCGCCCAGTCGAGGCTCGCCTGGAGCGCGGGATCGCCTTCGGTCTGGGACATGCCACGGAAGTCGTAGTCCGTGGTCGCAGTGACGGTGGCGCTGACCTCGGCGCCGGCGACGTTCGTCGCAAGCAACAGTGCGCCGGCGGCGCAGGCGATGGCTGGCTTCATGTCTATCCCCCTCGGTTGGACGGGCCGGCCCCCACGGCACGACTCGCCCGGTCGAGTGTACCCGTGAGGCATTCGGCGAGGCAATCCGCCCGGCCCGCCTCACCCCCGCCCGCCGGCGCGGACCTGCCGACTCCGGTCAGCGGGCGGCGTTGCACTCGAGCCGGCGCCCGGCGATCTCGCCGGTGAGCCCGCCGCCTTCCCAGACGGGAACGCCGTTGACGAGCGTCATCTGGATGCTCGATCGCAGGGTCATGCCCTCGAAAGGCGACCAGGCGACCTTGTACAGCACCTCGTCGCCGCGGACTTCAGTGCTGTGGTCGAGATTGACCAGTACCAGGTCGGCCCAGTAACCCTCGCGCACGTAGCCACGATCGGCGATACCGAAGAGATCGGCCACCGCATGGCTCGTCTTGCGCACGATGGTCTCGAGCGACAGTGAGCCGTCGTGATGATGCTCGAGCAGCAGCGGCAGGGCGTGCTGCACGAGCGGAAGGCCGCTCGGGGCGCGCAGGTAGTGCTGTTCCTTCTCGCGCAGGGCGTGCGGGGCGTGGTCCGTGGCGATGACGTCGATGCGGTCCTCCCCGACGGCGGCGAGCAGCGCCGCCCGGTCGGCAGCGGTCTTGATCGCCGGGTTGCACTTGATCAGGTTGCCGAGGTCCTGGTAGCGCGTGTCGTCGAGGCAGAGGTGGTGCACGCAGACCTCGGCCGTGATGCGCTTGCCGGCCAGCGGCCCGGGCGTGAACAGCACCATCTCGCGCGCTGTCGTCAGGTGCAGCACGTGCAAACGCGCATCGTGCCGGCGGGCGAGTTCGATCGCGAGCGAGGACGAGCGCCAGCAGGATTCCTCGGAGCGGATCTGCGGATGGGCCGATACCGGGACGTCGTCCCCATAGCGCTCGCGCAGCCGATGCTCGTTCTCGCGGATGAGGCTGGAGTCCTCGCAATGGGTCGCGATCAGCAGCGGGCTGTCGGCGAAGATCCGATCGAGCGTCACCGGATCGTCCACCAGCATGTTGCCGGTGGAGGCGCCCATGAAGACCTTCACGCCGCAGGCCTGCTCGGGCCTCAGCGCACGGATTTCCTCGATATTGTCGTTGGCACCGCCCAGCCAGAAGGCATAGTTCGCACGCGCGCGACCGGCGGCGAGGAGGTACTTGTCGGCGAGGGCCGTGCGCGTGGTGGCATTGGGAATCGTGTTCGGCATGTCCATGAAGCTGGTGATGCCGCCGGCGACGGCCGCCGCCGATTCGGTGGCGATGTCACCCTTGTGGGTCAGGCCGGGCTCACGGAAATGGACCTGGTCGTCGATCATGCCGGGCAGCAGGTGACGGCCGCGGGCGTCGATGACGCGGTCGGCCTTCGCACCGGTCAGGCCGAAACCGACCTGTTCGATGCGGCCGTCGCGGACGAAGACATCGCCCTCGGTGATGCGGTCCTCGTTGACGATGCGGGCATTGACGATGAGCAGGGACTGATGGGTCATGGCTGGCTGAAGCGGTCCGTGGCCGACACGAGTTCGTGGGTGATGCCCGGCTCGAAGGCCGAGTGCCCGGCGTCCGGGACGATGCGCAGGCTCGCTTCCGGCCAGGCGCGGTGCAGCTCCCAGGCCGACGTCGCCGGACAGACGACATCGTAGCGGCCCTGGACGATCACCCCGGGGATGGCGCGGATGCGCCCAACATTGCGCAGGATCTGGTCGGGCGGGTCGAGGAAGCCGCCGTTGACGAAGTAATGCGCCTCGATGCGCGCCAGCGCGAGCGAGAACTCGTCGGCACCGAAACGCTCGACGGTGGCAGGCGACTCGAACAGGTGGCTCGTGGCCCCCTCCCAGATCGACCAGGCGCGGGCAGCAGCCTGGGCGACCGCGGCGTCTGATCCCGTCAGCCGGCGATGATAGGCGCCCAGCAGGTCGCCGCGCTCAGCCGGCGGAATGGGTGCCAGATAGGCTTCCCAGCGATCCGGAAAAATTTCGCTTGCGCCATGCTGGTAGAACCAGGCGAGTTCAGCCGGGCGCAGCATGAAGACTCCGCGCAGCACCAGGGCCGCGACGCGCTGCGGGTGCGTCTCGGCATAGACGAGCGCGAGCGTGCTGCCCCAGGAGCCGCCGAACACCAGCCAGCGCTCGATCCCGAGCAGTTCGCGCAACCGCTCCATGTCGGCCACGAGATCCTGCGTGGTGTTCTCGCGCAGTTCCGCATGCGGCCGGCTGCGCCCGCATCCGCGCTGGTCGAAAAGGACCACGCGGTAGCGGGCCGGGTCGAAGAAGCGCCGCGGCGTGGCATCGCCACCCGCGCCGGGACCTCCATGGACGAACACCGCCGGTGTGCCGCGCGGATTGCCGCACTCCTCGTAGTAGATCTCGTGGACGGGCGACACGCGCAGCAGGCCGCTGCGGTAGGGCTCGATCGCCGGATACAGGCCGCGTCGGCCGGCAGCATTGTCCGTCAGTGCGGGAGGCATCTTGCCAGTATAACGGGCGACACCAGGCGTCGTGGGCCGGGCGTCCGAAGACCCGCCCGCGCGGCTGCTAGAATCCCCGCCTCGTTCCCCTGCCCGGCGGCCGCAAGCATGCGCATCTCATCGACGGTGACTGGATCCCTCTGCCTGCTCGCCCTGTCCGCGGCCGGCGCCGCCGACATCGACATTCCCTACCATCGCGAGGTGCTCGCCAACGGCCTCACGGTGATCGTCCACGAGGATCACAAAGCGCCGGTGGTCGCCATCAACATCTGGTACCACGTCGGCTCGAAGAACGAGCAACGCGGACGCACCGGCTTCGCGCACCTGTTCGAGCACCTCATGTTCCAGGGTACGGAGCACTACGACGGGGAATACCTGAACGCCCTGGAAAGCCTCGGCGCCACCGACTTCAACGCCACGACCTGGTTCGACCGCACCAACTACTTCCAGACGGTGCCGAAGAACGCCCTCGACAGCATCCTGTGGCTCGAGTCCGAGCGCATGGGTCACTTCCTCGGCGCCATCACCCAGGCGAAGCTCGACGAGCAGCGCGGCGTGGTGAAGAACGAGAAGCGCCAGGGCGACAATCAGCCCTACGGGCGCGTCTGGGAATACCTGCAACCGGCGCTGTTTCCCGCCGACCACCCGTACTCGTGGGAGACCATCGGCTCGATGGCCGACCTCGATGCCGCTTCGCTCGACGACGTGCGCAACTGGTTCAAGGCCTGGTACGGGCCGAACAACGCGGTGCTGGCGATCGCCGGCGACGTCGACACGAAGGCCGTGATCGAGCGCGTGCGCCACTTCTTCGGCGACATCGCCCCCGTGCCGCCCGTGCAGCGCCCGGGCATCTGGATCCCGCGCCAGCGCGAGGACCGGCAGATGACCCTGCAGGACCGCGTACCACAGGCGCGCCTGTACCGCGCCTGGACCGGCCCGCAGTGGGGCAGCACGGATGCGCAGCTGCTTTCGCTCGCCACCGCCGTCCTGGCGGGCGACAAGAACTCGCGTCTGTACCAGCGCCTGGTGTACCGCGACCGGCTGGCGAGCGACGTGCAGCTCGGCGTCATTCCGCTGGAAATGGCCGGGGTGAGCTACCTGCAGGTCTCGGCGCAGCCGGGCGTGACGCTCGCGGCCATCGACGCGGCGGTGCGCGAGGAGCTGGCAACCTTCGCTACCCGGGGCCCGACACGTCGCGAAGTCGAGCGCGTCACCACGCAGTTGCGGGCCGGCTTCCTGCGCGGTATCGAGCAGGTCGGGGGGTATGCCGGCAAGGCCGGCATCCTTGCCGAGAGCACGGTGCTCGGCGGCAGCCCGGATGCCTGGAAGAAGGACCTGGCCGTGGTCGATGCCGCGCGGCCTGCCGACCTGCAGCGGGTCGCAGCCGAGTGGCTCGGTGACGGAGCGGTCACGCTGCAGGTGCTGCCCTACGAGCCCGGCGTCGCGGCCGCGACGGGCGCCGATCGCAGCCGCCTGCCACCGGCCGGTCCGCCGCCCGATGTCGGTTTTCCCGCTGTCGAGCGCACCCGGCTCGCGAACGGACTCGAGGTCATGTTCGTGCCACGGTCTGGCATCGGCTTCGTCGAGTTCGAACTCGTTCTCGAAGGCGGCTACGCCGCCGATCCACCCGGGCGCCCCGGCACCGCGAGCCTCACCATGGCCATGCTCGACGAGGGCACGCGCCGGCGCAGCGCGCTGGAGATCAGCGAAGAACTCGCCCTGCTCGGCGCCGATCTCGCCACCGGCGCCAGCCTGGACACGGCCTCGGTGCGGCTCTCGGCGCTGCGCGACCGGCTGGAACCTGCCCTGGATGTTTTCGCCGATGTGGTGCTCGAACCCGCCTTCCCGCAGCAGGAGCTCGACCGACTGCGCGGCATCTACCTCGCCGGCCTGCGCCAGGAGAAGACCCGGCCGAACTCGATGGCCCTGAGAGTCCTGCCGCAGCTTCTCTACGGACCGGGTCACCCGTACGCGCAACCGCTCACCGGCACCGGCACGGAGGACTCGATCAAGGCGCTGGGACGCGAGGATCTCGCGGCCTTCCGCGGCACCTGGTTCAGGCCGGATCACGCCACCCTGGTGGCCGCCGGCGACACCACGCTCGCTGAGCTGCGACCGTTGCTCGAGCGGCTGCTCGGCGGGTGGCAGCCGGGCAGCGTGCCACAGCGGGCCATCGGCCCTGCGCGGCCGGCCAGCGCCGATGTCCTCTATCTCCTCGACCGGCCCGGTGCGGACCAGTCGGTCATCTTCGCCGGCCAGACGCTGCCGCCGCGGGCGAATCCGGACGAGTTCGCCCTGCAGGCCATGCACAACATCCTCGGGGGCCAGGTGTCCTCACGGATCAACATGAACCTGCGCGAGGACAAGCATTGGTCCTACGGTGCCTACAGCGTGCTCATGGACACGCGTGGCGAGCGGCCGTTCTTCGCCTACGCCCCGGTGGAGACGGAGCACACGGCCGACGCCCTGCGGGAGCTGCGCGCCGAACTCGCCGGGATGACCGGCACACGCCCCGCAACCGCCGCCGAGCTCGAACGGGTGCAGACGACGGAGGTCCTGTCGCTGCCCGGGCGCTGGGAAACGGCAGGCGCGGTCGTGGCGGCCCTCGGCGAGAGCGTTCGCTTCGGCCTGCCCGCCGACTACTGGCAGCATTACGCAGCCGGCGTGCGCGCGGTGACCGTCGGTGACGTCGACCGCGTGGCCCGCGCCGATCTGCGACCCGGCAGCCAGGTGTTCGTCGTGGTCGGTGACCGTTCCCGCATCGAGGCGAGCCTCGCCACGCTCGGCTTCCGCGAGATCCGCGCCCTCGATACCGACGGGGCCACGCCCTGACCCGGCGGTCCGGCCGCGCTGGCCGGGGCGTGGCGCTGCCTTGATTGCCCCTGCGGGCTATGCAAAATACCGGCGCCGACCGCCGTTCCGGCGGGCGGCCGGTCCCGTTTCGGTGGCCGTGGCACGACGGTCGACAGGCTGCAAGGACCCGTCATGATCAGAGCTGAATCGCTGACCAAGCACTATGGGGCGCTGCACGCCGTCGACGGCATCAGCTTCACCGTCCAGCCCGGCGAGGTACTCGGCTTCCTCGGACCGAACGGCGCCGGCAAGACCACCACGATGCGCATGCTCGCCGGCTTCGTGCCACCGACGGCCGGGCGCGCCGAGATCTGCGGCTTTTCGGTCGAAGACCAGCCGACGGAGGCCCGACGGCGCCTCGGCTACCTGCCCGAAGGCGCACCGAGCTGGGGCGAGATGACGCCGCGCGAGTTCCTCGACTTCATCGCCCGGGTGCGCGACCTGAAGGGCGAGCAGCGCCGCAGCCGGCTCGACGACGTGATCGGCCGGCTGCACCTCGGCAAGGTGCTCGACCAGCGCATCGAGACGCTCTCCAAGGGTTTCCGCCGCCGCGTCGGTCTTGCCCAGGCCATCCTGCACGACCCGCCGGTACTGATCCTCGACGAGCCCACGGACGGTCTCGATCCGAACCAGAAACACGAGGTGCGCGAGCTCATCAATGCGATGGCGAAGGACAAGATCATCGTCATTTCCACGCACATCCTCGAGGAGGTCGAGGCGGTGTGCAGCCGCGCCATCATCATCTCGGCCGGTCGCATCGTCGCCGACGAGACGCCCGCGGCACTGATCAGGCGGTCGCGCCATCACAACGCGGTCACGCTGCGTTTCGAACACGCCGCGGGCCTCAACGAAGCCGCAGCCGACCTGCGGGCGCTCGGCGACGTGGATCATGTGGAGATCGACGAAGCCACGCGCTCCGTGACGGCGTTCCCGAAGGGCAACGCCCTCATCCTCACCCGCGTTGCCGATCTCGCCGGCGAGCGCGGCTGGGCGCTCTCGCAACTGCACCTGGAGTCGGGACGCCTGGACGAGGTGTTTCGCAGCATCACCGAGAAGGAGGCAGCCTGATGAGCGGAATCCGCGTCATCGCCGGCCGCGAACTGCGCGCCTACTTCGCCACGCCGCTGGCCTTTGTCTTCATCGTCATCTTCCTGGCGCTGATGGGGGTCTTCACCTTCTACCTCGGCGGCTTCTACGAACGCGCCCAGGCCGACCTCTCGCCGTTCTTCAACTTCCACCCGTGGCTCTACCTGTTCCTGGTGCCGGCCATCGCCATGCGGCTGTGGGCCGAGGAACGCAAATCCGGCAGCATCGAGCTGCTGATGACGCTGCCGGTCACCACGACTGCTGCCGTCATCGGCAAGTTCCTCGCGGCCTGGGCCTTCACCGCGCTCGCCCTGGCGCTGACCTTCCCGATCTGGATCACGGTCAATTACCTCGGGGACCCCGACAACGGCGTGATCCTCGCCGCCTACCTCGGCAGCCTGCTCATGGCCGGCGGCTTCCTCGCCATCGGCTCGTGCATCTCGGCGGCGAATCGCAACCAGGTCGTGGCCTTCATCATCACGGTGGTGATCTGCTTCCTGTTCCTGCTGGCCGGCTTTCCGGTCGTCCTCGATTTCTTCGGCGGCTGGGCGCCGCAGGCTTTGATCGACACCGTGTCGGGCCTGAGCTTCCTCACGCACTTCAACGCCATCAGCAAGGGCGTGATCGACCTGCGCGACGTGTTCTACTTCGGCATGGTGATCGCGGCCTGGCTCTACGCCACGACCATCGTGCTCGAGATGAAGAAAGCGGACTGACGGAGAGATCATGAGCAGCGCAACCCGTTCCGCATTCGGTCGCCTCGGGCTCGTCGCCCTGGCGGTGATGTTCGTCGTGGCCGTTTCCCTCGCCAACGTGATCCTGCGCGGCGCACGGCTCGATCTCACCGAGAACCGCCTGTACACGCTCGCGCCGGGGACCGGCAAGGTGCTCGGCAACATCGCCGAGCCGATCAACCTCTATTTCTTCTTCTCCGACAAGGCCACTGCCGACATCCCCTACCTGCGCGCCTACGCGGACCGGGTACGCGACATGCTGCGCGAGTTCGCGCAGGCTTCCGGCGGACGGTTGCGCGTCACCGAGATCGATCCGGTGCCGTTTTCCGACGAGGAGGACCGGGCGACCCAGTTCGGCCTGCAGGGCATCCGCCTGGAGAATTCGCCGGATCCCATCTTCATGGGCGTGGCCGGCGCCAACAGCGTCGGTGACGACGAGGTCATCGCCTTCCTCGACCCGACCAAGGAAGCCTTCCTCGAATACGACCTCGCCAAGCTCGTCTACTCGCTGGCCAATCCCAAGCGCCCCGTCGTCGGGCTGCTGAGCAGCCTGCCGATCAGCGCCGGCTTCGATCCCATGACCCAGCAGGTACGCCAGCCCTGGGCGATCGTCGCCCAGTTGCGGCAGCTGTTCGACGTGCGCCAGCTCGACCAGGGCGCGGCGAGCATCGCCGACGACGTGCAGGTGCTGATGATCGTGCACCCGAAGGGCCTCTCCGAGCAGACCCTCTACGCGGTCGACCAGTTCATCCTGCGAGGTGGGCGCGCCATGATCTTCGTCGATCCCTGGGCGGAGGCCGACCCGGGTGCACCGGATCCGGGGGATCCGACCGGCGGGATGGGCGGTGGTCGCAGCTCGGAACTCCCGCGGCTGCTCGGCGCCTGGGGCGTGAGCGTCACCGCCGACCAGTTCGTCGGTGATGACCGCTACGCGCTGCAGGTCGTGGGACCCGACCAGCGCCCGGTGCGCGACATCGGCCTGATCGGCGTCCCGGCCGAGGGGCTCGACCAGGAGGACGTGGTCACGGCGGGCCTCGGCCTGCTCAACTTCGGCTACGCCGGCGCGATCACGCGCGGGGAGAAGGCCGCCGCCACGCTCGTGCCGCTGGTGCGTTCGAGCGATCTGGCGGCTCCCGTCGGCACCGCAGCGCTGGGATTCCTCCGCGACCCGCAGATGTTGCGCGAGGGCTTCGAGCCGGACGGCACGCGCTACACGCTGGCCGCGCGCATCACGGGCAAGCTGCCGAGCGCCTTCCCGCAGGGTGCCCCTGCCGGCGCCGCGAGCGGTGGCAAGCCACATCTCGCCGAGGCGGCAGGGCCGGTGAACGTCGTGCTCGTGGCGGACGCCGATTTCCTCAGCGACCGGCTGTGGGTGCAGACGCAGAACTTCTTCGGCCAGCGGCTCAGCAACGCCTTTGCCAACAACGGCGATTTCGTCGTCAATGCGCTGGACAACCTGCTCGGCAGCAGCGACCTCATCGGCATCCGCGGCCGGGCCGCGTTCACCCGGCCGTTCACGCGCGTCCAGGAGCTGCGCCGCGTCGCCGAGGACCGCTTCCGCGTCACCGAGGATCGACTCAAGCAGGAGCTGAGCGACACCGAGGAGAAGCTCACGCAGCTGCAGGCGCGGCGCGAGGACCGTGACACCATGATCCTCACGCCCGAGCAGGAACAGGAACTCGAGCGCTTCCGCGACCGGCGCGTGGAGATCCGCCGCGAACTGCGGCAGGTCCAGCGCAATCTTGACCAGGAGATCGAGACCCTCGGCAACTGGCTCAAGGCGATCAACATCGGGCTGGTGCCACTGCTGATCTCGGTGGCCGGCATCGTGCTGGTGCTGATGCGCCGGCCGGGTCGCCGGGGGAGCTGACGCCATGAACAGCCGAACACTCGTCACGTTGCTCGCCGTGCTCGCCACGCTGGCTGCTCTCGCCATTGCCGTGTCGATGTCGCAACAGCCGGCCGGGCCGGCCGGCGACGCACTGGTGGCGGGCCTGAAGGACCAGCTCAACGACGTCACACGCATCGTGGTGAAGGCCGGCGGTGACAGGACCGTGGCCACGCTCGAGCGGCGTGAAGGCGGCTGGGTGGTCCTCGAGCGCGATGCCTACCCCGCCGACGTCGGCCGCATCCGCCGCAACCTGATCGCACTGGCCGAGGCCACGCTGCTCGAGGAGAAGACCTCGAACCCCGAGTTCCACGACCGGCTCAAGGTCGAGGACATCGAGAAGGAAGGCGCCGGTGGCCTGCGCCTGGACATCGGTATCGGCGAGCAGGTCACGGGCGTGATCATCGGCGCCACGGGCGTCGGCGGCGGCGAGCGCGCCTATGCACGCCGTCCAGGCGAGGCAACCAGCTGGCTCGTCGGTGGTGACTTCGATCTGCCGCAGGACACCGGCGACTGGCTCGACAAGCTGATCGTCGACCTGCCGGCGGCGCGCGTGCAGGCCGTGACCGTCACCCAGCCGGATGGCGCCGTGCTGCGAATCGAGAAGGCCGGGCCCGAGGCCGGCGAATTCCAGGTCCGCGGCGTGCCGGCCGGGCGCGAACTGTCGTTCCCCGGCGTCGGCAACGCCATCGGCAGCGCGCTGGCCGGCCTGGAACTCGACGGGGTGGAGCCGGCCGCGGGCTTCGCACCCGGTGACGTGCAGCCGGTGACGGCCCGCTTCGAAACATTCGATGGTCTCGTCGTCGAGGCGCAGGCGTACCGCCTGCCCACAGGCCTCAAACTGCGTCTGGCTGCCACGGCTGATGCTGCGCTGGCGGAGCGTTTCGCTGCCGTCGGAGCCACCCAGGCTCCGGCTGGAGAGAGTGCGGACAAAGCAGCGAATAACGGCACGGCGACGACTCCGCGCAAGAGCGTCGAGGCCGTGCAGGCCGAGGCGCAGGCGCTGCAGGCGCGCCTCGCCGGCTGGGTCTACTCGGTCCCCGGCTACAAGTCCGAGCAACTCTCGAAGCGGATGGAAGACCTGCTGGTGTCGAAGCTCGCCGGGCCGCCGAAGCCGTTCTGATCGGGCGGGAAATCGGTCGCGACTGGCGTCGCTCCTACGGGGCTTCGATCAGGCGGGGTGCGGGAATCGGTCGCGACTGGCGTCGCTCCTACGGGGCTTCGATCAGGCGGGGTGCGGGAATCGGTCGCGACTGGCGTCGCTCCTACAGCGTCGCTCCTACGGCGTCGCTCCTACGGCGTCGCTCCTACGGGGGGCAGACCTGGACTTCGATGGTTGCGTGCATGATTTCGGCGTGCACCGCGAGGCGCTCGCGGATCCGTGCGGGCGTGAGTGTCGCATCGTGCGTCACGACGGTCAGCGCGCAGGCGTAGGCGCCCCTGCCGACGCGCCAGACGTGCAGGTCCGTGATGCGCGTGTCACCGGCCTCGGGACCGGTCTCGACCACTTCGCGGATTTCATCCACGACCGGGTGATCCATTTCGCGATCGAGCAGGACCTTGCCCGTCTCGACGAGCAGGCCGCGCGCCCAGATCGCCACCAGCGCCGCCCCGACGATGCCCATCGCCGGGTCGAGCCAGCTCCAGCCATAGAACCAGCCGCCGAAGAGCGCCACCAGCGCCAGGACCGAGGTTGCGGCATCGGTGATGACGTGGACGTAGGCGGACTTCAGGTTCAGGTCGTGGTGGCCTTCGTGGCTCCGGGCCTCGCCGGCTCCTGCGTGAGCATGCCCGTCGCCGTGCGCGTGCCCGTGGTCATGGTCGTGATCGTGGCCGTGCGCCCGGCCGAGGATCAGGGCGCAGACGACGTTCACCGCCAGGCCGAGGGCGGCCACGGCGATGGCTTCCTGGTAGCGGATGGCCTGCGGTTCGATGATGCGCTCGACCGAGCCGATCACCATCACGGCGGCCACGCCGAGGAGGGAAATCGCACTGGCAAAACCGCCGAGGATCTCGATCTTCCAGGTGCCGAAGGCGAAGCGCGGATCCCGCGCGTAGCGCCGCGCTGCGGCGTAGGCGAAGGCGCTGAGCCCGATGGCCAGGGCGTGCGAGCTCATGTGCCAGCCGTCGGCGAGCAGTGCCATCGAGTTGAACCACCAGCCGGCGACGATCTCCAGGACCATGGTCACCGCCGTGATCCACATGACCAGGCGCGTGCTGCGCTCGGCGGCGTGGCTGCCCTGGTCGAAGACGTGATCGTGATGCCAGGCGGTCAGATCGTCCGTGTGCATGCTCGGGCTTCCGCTCGTCACCGGCCAGCCGGTGCAGCCCGACTTGTACCACATCCGTGCCGGACCGGGCCGGTGCCGCGGCACCCGGCCTCCCGACCCGGTGCCGCTCGACGCGCAGGCCTGGCCTGCTCCCCCGCCAACTGGCCCCGGCCCGGGCTGCCGGTGTATCGTGTCGCTGCCGTGTCCACACCGCCCGACAATGCGAGCCGTACCGAACCGGCCGGCAATCAGCATCCACTGGCCTCGGCACTCTCCGATCTCGCCGAATTCGACGCGCTGCTCGATGCGGCCGTCGACGCCATCGTCGCCATCGACCAGAAGGGCCTGATCATCCGCTTCAACAAGGCCGCCGAAGAGATGTTCGGGTACACGGCAGCCGAGGTGGACGGCAAGCCGCTCAATCTCCTCATGGGCCCCGGCGAGGTGTCCGATCACCAGGGCTTCGTCACCCGCTACCTGCGAACGGGTGCCCGGCGCATCATCGGGCGGGTTCGTGAGGTGCAGGCCCGCCGGCGCGACGGCACGGAGTTCCCGGCCTCGCTCTCGGTGGGCGAGGCGCGCTCCCCGCAGGGCCTGCGTTTCATCGGCCTGATCCGTGACCTGACCAGCCAGAAGCAGGCCGAGGAGGAGGCACTGCGCCACCGCGAGCAGCTCATGCACGCCAGCCGGCTCACCACCATGGGCGAGATGGCAGCGGCCATGGGGCACGAGCTGAACCAGCCGCTCGCCGCCATCGCCACCTATACGGCCGCCTGCCAGCGCTTCCTCATGCAGGGCGACGGCTCACGCGAGGACGTCCTGGCTGCCTTGCGCGAGATCGGCGCCCAGGCACACCGCACGGCCGAGGTCATCCAGCGCATGCGGGATTTCACCCGCAGCCGCGCCTCGCAGCGCAAAGCCGTGCGGCTCCATGCCCTGGTCGAGGAAATCTGGCCACTCGCCGAACTCGACGCCAAGGCGCACCACGTGCGCCTGCACGTGGACATCGACCCGGAACTGCCGGCGATCTATGCAGACGGGGTGCAGATCCAGCAGGTCATCCTGAACCTGCTGCGCAACGGGGTCGACGCCATGAAGAACATCCCGGAGAACCGGCGAGAATTGCACCTGAGGGCCTACACCGAGTCCCCGCGCATGCTGCGTGTCGATACCGCGGACCAGGGGCATGGTGTGCCCGACGCCGTGCGTGAACAACTGTTCACGCCGTTCTTCACCACGAAGGACACCGGCATGGGCATGGGGCTCGCCATCAGCCGGTCCATCATCACGGCCCATGGCGGCAAGCTCGACTGCGCCAACAACCCCGACGGCGGCGCCACCTTCTTCTTCACCCTGCCGACGGCACTCCAGCAGTAGCAGCTCCACCGTCGCCTGCGGGCTGATCAGGAAAAGCAGGGCCCGTGCAGCCTGGTCACGAGCGTATGGCGCATGCCGCGGATGACCGGCTCCACGCGGTGCAGCAGGTAGGAAGGGAAGATCGCGGTGCTGCCCTGTGCCGGACGCAGCGGTTCGCTGCCGTCCATGAAACGCAGGTCGCCACCCTCGAACTCCTCCGGCGGCGTCAGGAACGTGACCATCGTCAGTTTCCGCGAAGCGGTGAGACCGGCGCCGAGGTCCATGTGCCAGTCGAAGAATCCCTCGGGCCCGTACTCCAGAACGTGCATCGTCATGCGGTCGTCGATCTGGAAGCGGTAGGCGCGCTCGTTCGCCTCGAGTGCCAGCCTGCGCAGCCGCTGGTAGACCCAGGCGAACTCGCGGTTGCGGGGCACGTCGCGCTCGATGGTGCGCCGGCGCTGGTAGTCGACACGCGTGCCGAGATCGCTGTGATCGGTGACCAGCGCCTGCGTTTCGGGCAGCGGCACGCTGCTGAGCCACAGGCACTCGTCGCTCGTGAAGACGGCGGGCATCTGCCCGACGGCGGTCATGTAGGGATTGTCCAAGGCTCCTGCTCCGTGCGCACGAAGCCGGGGACGGGTCGCTGACCCGTCCTGCGGCCGGCCGGTGATCGTGCCACCCCCGGCACGGGTCGTCGGGTCAGACGATGGCGCTCATCATCTGGGTCGTGAAGTCGAGATACAGGCCGTCGGTCCTGCCTTCAAAGTACCGATGTGACGCCAGCGCATGACTGAAGTGCTCGGTGCGGCTGAAACCCAGCTCACGCAGCGTTCGCTGCAGCTCCTGCGGACCGAAACGACTCAGCCACGGCTCGCCGAAACGCTGCACCATGGCCGTGATTCCCTTCATCGCCTCGCGCTCGGTGCGATTGAGCTCGGTGTCATCCATGACGAAGTCGAAGACGATCTGGCTGCCCGCCGGCAGGCTCCCCACGAAGCGAAAAACGTCCAGAACCGCCTCGCGATTGAGGTAGTAGGACACGCCGAGCCAGGAAAAGAACGCAGGCTGCTCACGGTCGAAGCCGCTGGCCGCCAGCCGCCCGGCGAGCGAATCCTTCTCGAAATCCACAGCCACGTGATGCAGCCGGTCGCCGATCGCCACACCGGCGCGATGCAGTCGCTCCAGCTTCCAGCGCTGGGTGTCCGGGTGATCGATCTCGAACGTGTCGATCTGGCCGGCCGGATGTCCTGGGCGGTAGGGTGACGTGTCGAGCCCGGCGCCGAGCAGCACGTACTGGCGCACACCGCGACCGATCGCCACCGCGAGTTCGTCCTCGGCGAAGCGGCTGCGCATGCAGATCAGCGAGCGCGACTTGACGAGCGGTGCCGTCGCCAGCCGCTCGCGGTCAGCCGAGAGCCTCTCCTCGAAGCCGGGCCCCAGCAGCGTCGCTGCCAGCGGATCCTGCAGGATCTTCGGCTCGCCGTCGATCACCATGTGCACGGCCCGGAGGTAAGCCGACCCCTCGGCCATGCGGCTGTGCTTGCCTGATTCCAATGCCCGGTCCTCGTCGTGGTTGGGTACGGCAGTATAGTACCAACGCGCCGCTCCGGCCGGCCGGGCACCGTCAGGTCGGCTTGGCGGTGCCGAGCCAGGCCATGGCGAGCACCAGGAGTGCACTGGCCAGGAGCGGCCACTGAAGGCGGTGCAGCGGTGCTGCCACGCTCGCCCCTCCCTTGAGGAGGCTCACGGTCTCACGGCGCAGTTGCAGCGTTGCCCGGCGCGCGGGGATGCTCGTCAGGAGCAGCAGGCCGAAGATTGCGAGCTTCGCGGCGAGCCACCGTGCTTCGAGCATGTGGGTCATGCCGAGAAAAATGACGCTGGCCCCGTCCCAGACCTGGCCCATGCCCCAGACTCCCCGCAGCAGGCCTTCCACGGCTGCGACCACGCGTCCGCCGCCGCGTGCTGCCGCCCGGTCGGCGAGCCGCATCACCACGAGCAGCACGGCCGGCAACATCCACGGCATGGCGCGCCACACCGGGTGGTCGAGGCGGTAGGCATCGAGCACGCGCGCCAGCTCGAACCCGGCGGCAAACATCAGCACCAGGGCGACATCGGCAAGAACGCCGAGCCCGAGGACGGCGCGCACGGCGAACCCGCGCACGGCCGGCTCCAGGCCCGGCCTGGCCCCGGCCCTGGCGAACCAGACCTGGCCGACTTGTCCCGCGAGCAGGGTCGCGAGGAGGAGCAGGTGGGCGTAGAGCGCCAGCGAGTAAGTCATGGGGCTCCGCAGGCGGCTGCGCCGCCGGGTGGGGCACGACCCGACCGGGAGCCGGGCGAGGCGCTCGACACGACTCGCCCGCTGTCCCGGTCAGGCCGGTGACCGCAATACGCCGTGGTCACTAGCCGCCGAAGCGGTAGCCCACACGCACGCCGTAGCTGCGCTCGTCGGGCTTGATCGGCGTCTGGTTCAGCGGCAGCACGAAGGTGAACGGCGGCGGGAACGGGACGACCCGGATGCCCGAGTTGTAGGTATTCCCGAACGTGCTCTTCACCGTGTCGTCGTCGAAGGCGTTGTCGACATGCGTCAGCGACTTCAGCGCCACCGGCCCGAAGTCGTAGTCGAGCGTCAGCGTGGCGCGCGCGACCTCACGGTCCGCCCCGGGGTAGTCGCCGCCCGTACGCGGATTGGCCCAGTTGGTCACCTGCAGGTCGTCACCGTCCGGGATCGAGCGTACCGCCAGGACCGAGGTCACGGCCGGCGAGATCACCGTGCCGAGCGCACTCGCCGGCACCATGACTGTCTCGGTCGGTGCCACCGCGCTGTACGGCGACTGCGAGAACTCGTCATTGGTGTACTCGGCGCGAACCCGCGCCGTGAAGGCGTCCGTGATGTTCCACAGCAGGTCGCCCGACACGCCGGAGCCTTCCGCACCGCCGGTGTCGTTCCCCGTGTAGGAGTTGTCATAGAAGCCGTCGTTGTTCCAGGTGGCCGCATTGAGCCCGCCGAACAGCACGCCCGGGATCAGCGGGCCGCTCAGCCCTGCCTTCAGCTCCACGTTAGTTCTCGCTGCCGACGTCCAACGCGACGCGTCCCTCGAAGACGTCGCCCGGCTTGCGCGTGATGTAGTTGATCGCGCCGGCAAACGCCGTGCGGCCGTACAACGCGTTCTGCGGACCCTTCACGACCTCGATGCGCTCGGCGTCGAACAGGCGCGGGTTGATCAGCAACCCGCCACCGTTGGTCTGCATGGCCTGATTGGCGATGTCGATGTCGTCGACCAGCACCGCGACGTTCTGCCGTCCGCGGCTTGGGGCCAGACCACGGATGGTAATCCGCGTGTCCTGTGCTGCGAAGCCCTTGTCGAAGATCACGCCGGAGTCATGGCGGGCCACGTCCTCCGTGTCCTTGATGCCGAGCTGCGCGATTTCCTCGGCCGTGATCGCGTTCACCACCACCGGCACTTCCTGCAGGTTCTCCTCGCGCTTGCGTGTCGTGACGATGATTTCGTCCACCGCCCACGATTCCGTAGACAACGCGAGAACAGCCAAACCCGCTGCCCCCAGGCCGAACAGCCTGGCGGCACGATGCGACCCGTGCTTCATCATTCATTCTCCCTGGAGACTCGCCGCTGCGCGCATCCCCCTCGGATGCGCGCCTGGCACTCGTGAACGTCATTGTAGCCCGGCAAATCATCCGAACGCGACGGTGATCACCATCGGCCGAACGCCGGTCCCGAGGATTCACCTCGATTGGTCAGGTGGGTTGCGACCCGCTCACCGCGGCGGTCCGATTCCCATGCGCTCGAAGACGTCGCCACGATCGGCGAAATGATGATGCAGGGCTGCCAGCACGTGGCCGACGACGAACACGGTCAGCACGATCCAGTTGACCTCGTGGATCGCCAGGAAGAAGTCCTCAACCTGCGTGTCCGGTGCCATGACGGCGGGCACCGTGAACAAGCCGAACAGGCCGACCTCCGCGCCGTCGGCCTGCGACATCCCTATCCCCGCAACGACCTGCAACAGCATGATGGCGTAGAGCAACCAGTGCAGCAGGTGCGCCGCAGGCGCCATCCACGCCGGCCCCGGCAGGTCGGCCGGCTGCGGGTTGCCGAGCTTCCAGGCGAAGCGCAGCGTGAGCAGCACGCCGATCAGCACCCCGAGAGACCGATGCAGCGATTCGGTGTACGCCTTGTCCGACTCCGACATCGTCTCCATGTTCAGGGCGAGGAAAGTGGTCAGGCCAATCAGCAGGAACATCGCCCAGTGAAAGACCCGGGCGACGAAGCCATAGCGTTCGGTCGTGTTACGAAACTGCATCCGGGGCTCCGGCAGGCGCGCGGCCCCGGCGCGCCTTTCGGCGCCGCCGGTGCCGGCCACCACGGTCGCTCAGCTGCGCGAAGCCTCGAAGATGCTCTGCACCGCCTCGTCCATGGCCGCATCGAAGGCGGCGTCTGACATCTGCGCGGTCAGGCCCTCGACCAGTGCGCGCGAGAAGCTCGCCACCATGCCGCGCTGGCGGGCCAGGCGGCGATTGGCCTCGGTACGGCTGTAGCCGCCGGACAGCGCCACGACGCGCAGCACGTTGCGGTGCGCGATGCAGCCGGCGTAGAGGTTTTCCTGCTCCGGCAGCGTGAGCTTCAGCATCACCATCTGGTCGGGCTTCAGGCTGTCGAGCTGCGCGCGGATGCCCGCCTCGAGCAGCTTCTCCGCACCGGCCTTGTCCGGGCACTTGATGTCCACCTCGGGCTCGATGATCGGCACCAGGCCCGCGGCGACGATCTGCCGTCCCACCTCGAACTGCTGGCGGACGATGGCATCGATGCCGGCCGCATTCGCCTGCTTGATCACCGAGCGCATCTTGGTGCCGAAGATGTGTTTGGCACGCGCCCTGGCGAGCAAGGCATCGAGCGCCGGCATCGGCTTCATGAGCTGCACGCCGTCTTTCTCTTCGGCAAGGCCCTTGTCGACCTTGAGGATCGGCACGATGCGCTTCGCGTTCCAGAGATAATCGGCCGTCGGTTGACCGAGGATCTCGCGATCCATGGTGTTCTCGAAGAGGATCGCGGCGAGGATGCGATCGCCGTTGAACGCCGGCGTGGTGATGATGCGGGTGCGCATCTGGTGCACCAGCACGTACATCTGCTCCTCGTTCGACCAGGCGTCGTTGCCGATGCCGTACAGGTTCAGGGCCTTCGGGGTACTGCCGCCGCTCTGGTCCAGGGCCGCGATGAAGCCATCCTGGGTCCGCATCTTGCGCTTCTGCTGGTCGAACGTGTTCACGATCCTTCTCCGCAACGTGGAAACAGGCCTGCCGCCCGCGGCAGGCCCGGGGTGACGATATTAACGCAGGATCGGGACGACGTTCCTGACCGCCCGGGTTCCCGATGACACTCATTTCCGCGCGCGCCTCGCCCGTCCACGGCGCCCGGGCGCGCCGTGGCGGCATCCAGCCTGTGCTGGTCGCGGCTCAGGGTTTCTTGGCGTTGCGGACGACGAGCCAGATCGCGACCACGCAGACCACCACGACACCGAGGAAGAGGACGTAGTAGCCGGGGTACTGTTCGAAATAGTGCCGAAACATCGGTATGCGCTCCCATCCGGACTTTGCCACAGACCGGCTCGCCAGCATAGCCGCCGGCACCTGTCGACAGGCCTGTCCGCGACAGGTCCGTTCAGCCCGCCGGCAGGGTCCCGATCAGGTCGGCGATGCCCGTCCACATCACCTGGATGCCGATGCAGAAGAGCAGGAATGCCGACAGTCTCGCGATGATCGATGTACCGGTCACGCCCATCGCGCGCGAGATGCGGCTCGCGGAATTGTAGAGAAGAAAGATGAGTACGGCGATCAGTGTCGTCGTCACCAGCGCCTGCACGCCGAACAGCAGCGGGTCGATCTCGCCGGACCCCCCGGTGCCGAGCGCAATCGCCACCGAGATCGTGCCCGGCCCGGTGGTCATCGGCATGGTCAGCGGATAGAAAGCGAGGTGCGCTGCATCCCGGTGCCCGGCCTCCTCGACGACATGGCCGCGCTCGGCGGTATCGCCCTCGGCATTGAGCAGCTTCCAGGCCGCCAGGGCGATGATGATCCCGCCAGCCACGCGCAGCACCGGTATCGAAATGCCGAAGACGCGCAGCACGAAAGCCCCGATCACCATCGACAGGTTGAGCGTGATGAAGCTGTAGAGCGCCACCTGGCGCGCCACGCGGCTGCGGGCCCTCGGGGTGAGGTCCCGGGTGGCGGCCAGGAAGACGAACGCGCCGCCGACCGGGTTGATGATGGAAAAAAGCGCCGGGAAAGCCAGCAGGAAGTAGCTGACGACCTCGGCCACGAAGCTGCGCACCATGGCGACCGATCCAGTCTGGAATTGCCGGGGGACAGTTTACTGAATTGCCGAACCGTACCTGGCGTGCTCTGGTCGGGACTGCCAGCAGCTGAGTACACTGTCCCCGGCGTCGTCACCGGACAGGAGGTTCCACATGGCCCGGAAACTCGCTGCGGAATTCATCGGTACGTTCTGGCTGGTCCTCGGGGGGTGCGGCAGCGCAGTGCTGGCGGCGGCCTTTCCGGATGTCGGCATTGGACTCCTCGGTGTCGCACTCGCCTTCGGACTCACGGTGCTCACCATGGCTCATGCCATCGGGCACATCTCCGGCTGCCACCTCAATCCGGCCGTATCGGTCGGCCTGGCTGTCGGACGGCGTGCAGTACGAGTTCCGGCGCACCCGCTGACCGCGCGGCCTTGATCCCGGCGCAGCGAGCAGGTAGAAGACGGCACATGACCGCTCCCGACGACATCACCGCACTCGCCCGCCGCTTCTTCGACGCCATCGAACAGGGCGACATCGCCACCGTCCGCGCCATCTACGCGCCGGACGCAGTGATCTGGCACAACACCGAC